>DATMEP010000082.1:0-37143 GCA_035556755.1 Solirubrobacterales bacterium | reverse complement strand
TGACCGACCCGCCGTACTGCACGCGCACCCGCTGCGCGGCGGCGTCGCCGTGCGCCGACGCGACCGTGGCGCGCATCAGCGCGCACGCCGCCTGGGCGTCCTCGGGCGTGGCGGTCCGGCCCGTGCCGATCGCCCAGATCGGCTCGTAGGCGACCACGACCCGGGCCAGCTCGGCGCCGCCGACAGCCTCGAGGTCGGCGTGCAGCTGGCGCTCGAGCACCGCGTCGGTCTGGCCGCCGTCGCGCGCCTCCTCGCTCTCGCCGATGCAGAGGATCGGCTCGAGGCCGGCGGCGAGCGCCGCCGGCACCTTGCGGGCCAGCGCCTCGTCGGTCTCGCTGAAGTGCTGCCGCCTCTCCGAGTGGCCGAGGACGACCGCCTCGACGTCGAGCTCGACCAGCATCGGAGCCGAGACCTCGCCGGTGAAAGCCCCCCGCTCCTCCTCGTGCATGTTCTGCGCGGCGACCTTGACGGCGGTGCCGTAACGGCGCTCGACCACAGCGCTCAGCGCCGTGAACGGCGGGCAGACGACGACGTCGTGCTGGGTCGCGGCGATCCGCGGCAGCAGCGCGTCGACGAATTGCGTCGCTTCGGCGACGGTCTTGTGCATCTTCCAGTTGGCAGCGATGTACGGGGTTCGGTCAGGCATCCAGTAAGGCCTCCACTCCGGGTAGCTTCTTTCCCTCCAGCAGCTCCAGCGACGCGCCGCCGCCGGTCGAGAGCCAGTCCACCTCGTCGGCGAGCCCGAACTGCTGCAGCGCGGCGACCGAGTCGCCGCCGCCGACCACGGTGGTCCCCGAGGCCGCCGCGACAGCCTCGGCGACCGTGCGCGTCCCACCGGAGAACGGCTCCAGCTCGAAGGCGCCCATCGGGCCGTTCCAGAGCACCGTCCCGGCGGACCCGATCGCGTCCGCGTAGGCGGCGGCGGTCCGCGGGCCGACGTCGAGGCCCATCCAGCCGTCCGGCACCTCGACCCCGTCGCTCTCGCGGCGCTCGGTGGTGGCGTCGAACTCCCTTCCCAGCACCAGGTCGACCGGCAGCATCAGCTCGCAATCGGCGGACTCGGCCCGCCGCAGCGCCTCCTCGGCCAGCTTCACCCCCTCCTCCTCGACCAGCGAGTTCCCGGTCGCGATGCCCTGGGCGCGGAAGAAGCTGAAGCACATCGCGCCGCCGATCGCGATCCGGTCGGCGATTTCGAGGAAGCGATCGATCACCCCGATCTTGTCGGTGACCTTGGCGCCGCCGAGGACGACGACGAGCGGCCGGTGCGGGGACTCGACCACCCGGGTCAGTTCGCTCACCTCCCGCTCCAGCAGCAGGCCGGCGTAGCCCGGCAGGCGGTGGGCAACCCCCTCGGTGCTGGCGTGGGCGCGGTGGGCGGCGCCGAAGGCGTCGTTGACGTAGAGGTCGGCGAGCCGCGCCAGCGACTCGGCCAGCTCCGGGTCGTTCTCGGTCTCACCGGGCTCGAAGCGGACGTTCTCCAACAGCAACAGCTCTCCCGGATCCAGCCCCGCGGCGATCGCCTCGACCTCATCGCCCCGAACCGCCGGCGCCTGCGCCACCTCGACCCCGAGCAGCTCGGCCAGGCGCTCGCCGACGGGCCGCATCGAGAGGGCCGGGTCGACCTTCCCCTTCGGCCTGCCGAGGTGAGAGACCAGGACCAGCGCCGCACCGCACTCGCGCAGCAGTTCGATCGTCGGCAGCGCGGCGCGGATCCGCGTGTCGTCGGCCACGCGCCCGTCGTCGAGGGGCACGTTGAAGTCGACCCGGACCAGCGCCCGCTTGCCCGCCACGTCCGCGTCGCGGACGCTCTTCTTCGCAAAGCTCATCGGGCTGGCCCAGGCGGGCTCAGAGGACTTTGCCCGCCAGCTCGACGCAGCGGTTCGAGTAGCCCCACTCGTTGTCGTACCAGGTGACCACCTTGATCATCTTGCCGTCGCCGATCGCCATCGTCTGTTCGGCGTCGAAGATCGAGGAGTGCGGGTCGCCGACGATGTCGGTGGAGACGATCGGGTCCTCGGTGTAGGCGAGGATGCCCTTCAGCGGTCCCTCCGCGGCGGCCTTGACGGCCGCGTTGACGGCGCCGGGCTCGGTCGGGTTGGAGGGCGTGAAGACGAGGTCGACGACCGAGCCGGTGGCGACCGGCGCCCGCATCGCGAAACCGTTCAGCTTCCCGTTCAACTCCGGCAGCACCAGGCCGACCGCCTTCGCGGCGCCGGTCGTGGTCGGGATCAGGTTGAGCGCCGCCGCCCGTGCCCGGCGCAGGTCCTTGTGCGGCATGTCCTGCAGGCGCTGATCGGCGGTGTAGGCGTGGATCGTCGTCATCAGGCCCAGCTCGATCCCGAAGGCTTCGTGGAGCACCTTCGCCAGCGGCGCCAGGCAGTTGGTCGTGCAGGAGGCGTTGGAGATGATGTGGTGCTGTTCGCGGTCGTAGGTCTCGAAGTTGACCCCGAGCGCGACGGTCACGTCCGGGTCCTTGGCGGGGGCGGAGATGATCACCTTCTTGGCGCCGGCCTGGAGGTGCTTGGCGGCGTCGTCGCGGCCGGTGAAAAGCCCGGTCGACTCGATCACGACGTCAGCGCCGAGTTCGGCCCAGGGCAGCGCCGCCGGATCGCGCTCCGAGAGGACCTCGAGCTCCTTGCCGTCGACCGAGATCGACCGCTCGCCCGCCTCGACCTCGCCGGGGAAGCGGCCGAGGATCGAGTCGTACTTGAGCAGGTGGGCGAGGGTGCCCGGGTCGGTGAGGTCGTTGACCGCGACGAACTCGAGGTCCGCCCCTGCCGCGTGTGCGGCGCGGAAGACGTTGCGCCCAATGCGACCGAAGCCATTGATCCCGACCTTCACTGCCATGAAATCGATTCCTCCTGATGTCGTTCTGCTCTTAAGTTAGTCACTGCCGATGGTCACCTCGATTTCGTACCCATCCGGGTCCCGCAGGAACGCCGAGTAGGAGCCGGAGCCGTGCGAGCGACGCTCGCCCGGCTCGCTAACGCTGGTCCCGCCCGCACCGGCACCCGCCTCCCACGCCGCCTTGACGGCGACGATCCCCAGCCCCGAGAAGCTGAGCAAACCGAATCCGGGCTGCGGGGGGTGGTGGGCGGCGATGAAGAAGACCGGCTTGGCGATCCCCCAACCGATCGTTTTGTCCTCCTCGAAGTGGCGCCGCCAGCCAAGCGGCGCGAGCAGCGCGTCGTAGAAAGAAGCGCTCCGCTCGAGGTCCGAGACCTCCAGAAGGACATGGTGCAACATCGGGGCCGGGAGGCTATAGGGGGGCTCGGAGCGAGGTCGGCCGGCTCCTCTCTAGCCGGAGCGCGGGGACCAGCGGAAGAAGCGGATCGCCAGCAGGAGGCCGGCGAGGCCCCAGGCGGCGACCACGGCGAGGTCGCCCCAGGCGGGCCCGGCGCCGGTCACGTAGACGTCGAAGAAGGCCTGGAAGAAGTCGCGGATCGGGAAGTGGTTGGCGAAGTCGATGACGCCGGCCGGCAGCTCGTCTTCGGGGATGAAGACGCCGGAGAGGAAGTAGAGCGGCAGCAGCAGCGCGTTGACGATCGGCGCAGCGGCGTCCTGGGACGGGATCGCCGCGGTCAGGGCGATGCCGAGGCAGGAGAACGAGGCGGCACCGATCACCAGGACGAGGAGCAGCTCCGGCGCCTGGGCCCAGGGGATTGGGACGCCGTAGAGGAGCTTGCCGATCGTCGCCACCAAGGCGAGCATCAGCGCCGCGACGACGACTGAGTTGCCGACCCGGCCGGCGATGAAGACCCAGGCCGGCATCGGGGTCCCGCGGCCGCGCTTGAGGCGCCCGTCCTCGCGGGCGATCACCAGCGACATCGCCAGCGTCTGCATCGTCGCCGAGATCACCGAGAGGGTGATGATCGCCGGCACGTAGTAGGTCGTGGTCTCGATCCCGCCTGCCAGCTCCAGGGTCTGGCCGCCGAACACCGTCGCGAAGATCAGCAGCAGGACGACCGGGAAGGCGACGGTGAAGAAGACCGCGGCCGGGTTGCGCCAGAAGACCTTCTGGTCGTAACGGAGCTGGTGCGCGACGAGCGCCAGCCCGGTCACTTGGCCGCCTCATCCGAGGTCAGCGAGAGGTAGACGTCCTCGAGGCTGGGCCGGGTGACCTCCAGCCCTTCGAGCTCGATTCCCTCGTCCAGCGCCCGCCTGGTCAGCTCGCTGAGTGTCTCGACAGGCGTCGTCGTCTCCAGCTCCACCTGCTGACCGGACTGACGGTAGACGATCCGCGAGGGCCGGCTCTCGCGGTCGCCGAGATCCTCCGGGGTGCCGCGAGCGACGACCTCACCCTCGGCGATCACTGCTACCCGGTCGGCGAGCCGCTGGGCCTCGTCCATGTAATGGGTGGTGAGGAAGACGGTCTTGCCGAGGTCGCGCAGGCCGGCGATCGTCTCCCACGCCTGGCGGCGCGCGGAGGGGTCGAAGCCGGTGGTCGGCTCGTCGAGGAAGAGCAGCTCCGGGTCGCCGATCAGGGCGAGGCCGACGTCGAGGCGGCGCTGCTGCCCCCCCGAGAGGCTACTGGCCCGGGCGTCGGCCTTCTCCCCCAGGCCGACCAGCTCGATCGTCTCCTCGATCGGCCGCGGCGCCCGGTAGTAGCCGGCGAAGAGGCTGAGCGACTCGCGCACGGTCAGGTAGGGGTCGGGGCGGCCGCTCTGCAGGACGATCCCGATCCGCTCGCGCCAGCCGCGACCGGCACGCTGCGGGTCCTCGCCGAGCACGCTCACCTCGCCCCCGCTGCGGCCGCGGTAGCCCTCGAGGATCTCGACCGTCGTCGTCTTGCCGGCGCCGTTGGGACCGAGGAAGGCGAAGATTTCCCCCCGCCGCACCTCGAGGTCGATGCCGCGCACCGCCTCGACGTCGCCGTAGCTCTTGCTCAGGCCACGGGCCGAGATGACGGGTGCGGAATCGGACAAAGCTCGCCGATTCTAGGGGCGGGGCGGCTCGGCCTGCCCCGCAGCGTCCAGCTCGACGTCGCGGTGCTTGACCCGCACGATCACATCGTCGCGTTCCTCCAGGTCGCGGCGGATGCGGTCGGCGACGGTCACCGAGCGGTGCCGGCCGCCGGTGCAGCCGACCGCGATCGTCAGGTGGCTCTTGCCCTCGGTGACGTAAGCGGGGACGAGGAACTCGAGCAACGGCAGCAGCCGGCCGTAGAACTCGCCCGCCTGCGTCCCCGACTCGACGTACTCGCGGACCGCCTCGTCGAGGCCGGTCAGCGGCCGCAGCACGTCGACGTAGTGGGGGTTGGGCAGAAAGCGGACGTCGAGGGTGAGGTCGGCGTCGCGCGGCGGGCCGTTCTTGAAGCCGAAGGTGAGCAGGGTCAGCGCCAGCTTGCCGCCGTCCTGGCCGTCGAGCATCTCCTCGGCGATCCGCCGCCGCAGCAGGCCGCCGGTCAGCCCGCTGGTGTCCATCACGACGTCGGCGCGGGCCCGCAGCGGCGACAGCAGCTCCCGCTCGGCCCGGATCCCGTCGACGATCCGGCCCTCCGGGGCAAGCGGGTGCCGTCGGCGCGTCTCCTTGTAGCGGTCGAGCAGGGTCTCCTCGTCGGCCTCGAGGAAGAGCAACATCGGCTTCAGCCCGTCCGTCTGCAGGTCGTCGAGCACCTGGATCAGGTCCTCGAAGTACTCACCCCCGCGCACGTCGGAGACGACCGCAGCGCGCTCGACGCCGCTGCCTTCGTGGCGGAACAGCTCGCCGAGGCCGCCGATCATCCGCGGTGGCAGGTTGTCGACGCAGAAGTAGCCGCCGTCCTCGAAGGCGGCGATCGCCTCCGACTTGCCCGCCCCAGAGTGGCCGGTGATGACGATCAGCGTCACACCCCGGCCGGCGACGCCGTCGCCGTCCACGCCCTTTTTCGCTGCCCTCGCCATGGCTCAGCCGATCCTGTGCAGCTGCTCGTGGATCTCGCGGGCCAGCTTGCCGGGCACGCCGGGGACCGCCTCCAGCTCCTCGCGGCTCGCCGCCAGGAAGCGCTCCGGCGAGCCGAAGTGCTGCAGCAGCGCCCGCTTGCGCACCGGGCCGACGCCCTTCAGGTCGTCCAGCACCGAGCCGGTCATCGCCCGGTCGCGGCGGCCGCGGTGGTGGTCGATCGCGAACCGGTGCGCCTCGTCGCGGACCCGCTGCAGCAGCTTCGAGGCCTCCGACTCGGCTGGCAAATCGATCGGCGCCGGCCGGCCGGGGACGTAGACCTCCTCCTCGCGCTTGGCGAGGGAGACCACCGTCGCGCCGCGCTCGACGAAGGGACGCAGGACGCGCATGCCGGCGGCGAGCTGGCCCTTGCCGCCGTCGATGACGACGAGCGAGGGGAGCGAGGCGAAGCTCTCGTCGCGCTTGCCGTCGTGGGGCGAGAGGTCTGCCTGCTCCAAGTAGCGGTTTATGCGACGGCCCAGCACCTCTTCCATGGAAGCGAAGTCGTCGGACCCGTTGTCGCGAGCGCCGCGCACTTTGAAGCGGCGGTAGTCGGCCTTCTTGGTGGCGCCGCCCTCGAAGACGACCATCGAGGCGACCGTGTGCTCGCCGCCGATGTTCGAGATGTCGAAACCCTCGATTCGAATCGGCAGCTCCTCCATCCCCAGCGCCTCGCGCAGGTCCGCCAGCGAGTCGACCCGCCGCTGGCGCCGGTGCTCACGCCGCAGCCGGTCCTGATCGAGGGCGAGGCGGGCGTTGCGCTCGGCCAGCTCACGAAGGCGGCGCTTGTCCCCGCGCTCGGCGACCCTCACCTCGACCGGGGCGCCGCGCTTCTCGCTCAGCGCCGCTGCCAGCAGCTCGGCGCGCTCGGCCAGGTAGGGGCCGACGACGATCGTCCTCGGCACAGCCGGCGAAGCCGAGTAGTACTGGCCGATGAACTCCTCGGCGACCTCGGCGACCTCCCGCGCGGCCTGGTTGTCGAGGTAGAAGCTCTGCCGCTCGGCGAGGATGCCGTCGCGCACCTGGAAGACCTGGGCGTTGGCGTCGGTCGCCTCAGCCGCGACCCCGATCAGGTCGATCGCGCCGACCGAGCCGCCGGCGACGCGCTGGCGCTCGAACAGCGACCGGATCGCCTTGAGCCGGTCGCGGTGCAGGGCGGCGCGCTCGAACTCGCGGGCGGCCGCGGCACCGTCCATCTTCTCCTGCTCGTCGGCCTCGACCTGGCGGTAGCGGCCGGAGAGGAAGTCGACGATCACGTCGATGTTGCGCCGGTACTCCTCCTTGCTCACATAGCCGACGCAGGGCGCCCGGCAGCGCTTGATGTAGTAGTCGAGGCAGGGGCTGCCGGAGCGGCGGCCCGGCTCCGCCCCCTCGCAGGTGCGGAACTGGAACAGCTTGCCGAGCAGGTCGAGCGTCTCCCTGACTCGCTTGGCGCTCGAGAAAGGACCGAAGTAGGCGCGGCCGGCGCGGTGCTTCTCACGGGTGAAGTAGACGCGCGGATAGTCCTCGTCGAGGCTGACGCAGACGTAGGGGTAGGACTTGTCGTCGCGCAGGCGGATGTTGAAGCGGGGCCGGTGACGCTTGATGAAGCTCTGCTCCGCGAGCAGCGCCTCAGCCTCGTTGGCGGTGACGAGGAACTCGATCCGGTCGACTCGCGAGGTGAGGCGGGGCTCGCCGCCGGAGAAGTGGGAGGCAACCCGTTTGCGGATCGAGCGGGCCTTGCCGACGTAGAGCAGCTCGTCGCGGGCGTCGTGGAAGAGGTAGACGCCGGCGGAATCGGGCAGGTCGCGACGCTGCTGGGCGATCCGCTCCTCGCGCGGGGGCTCTGCGTTCCTATCGCTCATCGGTCAAAGAGTAGGCTCCTGGCCACCCGGCCAACCCGACGCCAAAGACGGAGAGTGAGATGCCCACCCAGACCCTGAACCCGCCCGAGCTGATGACGCTGCGCATCGAGGTCGACGGCCAGATCGGCACCCTCACCCTCGACCGGCCCGACGCCTTCAACGCGATGAGCCCGGAGATGATCGGCGAGCTGGGGACCGCGTTCGCCTGGTTTGCCGACGAGGCGCCGTTGCGGGGGCTGATCGTCACCGGGGCCGGCAAAGCCTTCTGCTCCGGCGGCGACATCAACTGGTTCAAAACGGGAGCCGAAGACGACTCGATCGACCTGCCGGCAAACGTGCGGCGCGGCGCCGAGGCACTGCACACCGCGATCGTCGACCTGCGCCGGATCCCCTACCCGGTGATCTGCGCGATCAACGGCCCGGCCGCGGGCGCCGGCTTCTCGCTGGCCCTCGCCTGCGACATCCGCATCGCCTCGGAGGCGGTCTTCCTCGCCCCCGCATACGGCCGCATCGGCGCCTCGCCCGACGGCGGCATGACCTACTTCCTGCCGCGGGTGGTAGGGCCCAGCCGGGCGCTGGAAATCCTGCTCGAAGACCCCAACATGAAGGCGGCCGAAGCGCTCGAGGAGGGCCTGGTATCGGAGGTCGTGGCGCCCGACGACCTGATGGAGGCCGCGCGGGCCAAGGCCGAGAAGCTGGCCGCGAAGGCGCCCCACTACGTGAAGATGGCGAAACTGCTCTGCCACCAGAGCATCGAGAACAGCATCACCGAGCACCTGCAGCTGGAGCGGCACGGGATCGCCGACAGCATGGCCACCGAGGACCTGCGGGCCGGGGTGAAGGCGTTCTTCGGCGGCGAGAAGCCGGTGTTCGAGGGTCGCTGAGCTTCGCTCCACTTTTCCGGGCCGAGATCCGGTTAGAGTCTTTTGAGAGCTTCTCCTCCCAGGAAAGGATTCGCTGATGAAAAAGGTCGTCTCCCTGCTCGTCCTCGTCCTCGTCTCCGCCGCGCTCGTCGCCTGCGGCGATGACGATGACGGAACCACCACGACCGACACCGGCGGCCAGGCGACCAACGGCGCCGCCACCGGTGGAGGAGCAAACGGCGGAGGAGCCAGCGCGACGGTCGCGTTCGAAGCGGACCCGGCCGGCGGCCTCGCCTACACGACCGACGAAGCCTCGGCGAAAGCCGGCGCCGTGACGATCGACTTCAAAAACCCGCAGCCGGTGGCCCACGACGTCGTGATCGAAGACGCGAGCGGCAGCGAGGTCGGCGGTACGGATGTGATCACCGAAAGCTCGACCAGCGCCGACGTCAAAGACCTGAAACCAGGCGAATACACCTTCTACTGCTCGGTCCCCGGCCACCGCGAAGCGGGCATGGAAGGCACGCTCACCGCCGAATAGGCGGCCTCTGGCTGGCGCATATCCGCGTCCTCGGTCGCTCGCGTGCAGAGCACGCCACGCTCCCTGCGTCCTTGATCTGCTTGGCCAGCGACCGCCTGGTCTTGGTCAACCAGGCGCCATCACGCGGGTGACGCTGTCGCCCACGAAGCACGGCTTCTCGTTGCCCTCGACCTCGAGGGTGAAGCGGGTGACGACCTGGTACCAGCCGCCGCCCTTGTCCTCCATCGAGACGACCTCGGCGCGACCGCGAACTTTGGAATCCACGGGGACCGGGGCGGGGAAGCGGATCTTGTCCCAGCCGTAGTTGACGCCCAGCACGAAGCCGCTCGAGGAGATCAGCTCTTTGCGGAAGCCGTCGACCAGCGAGAGGGTGAGGTTGCCGTGGGCGATCGTCGTCCCGAAGGGGCTCTCCGTCTTCGCCCGCTCGACGTCGACGTGGATCCACTGATCGTCGCCGGAGATGCGGGCAAAGGTGTCGATGTCCTCCTGGGTGACGGTGCGCCACTCGCTCGGCCCGATCTCCTGACCGAGCACGCCCTGCATTCCCTCGACGCCCTCTATCTCGATAGTCGCCATCGGTCCGGAAGTCTAGACGGGCCGGGCTCCCGACGCGCGGGCGAGGCGCAGCGGCGCATGGCGAGCGATGACTTGGAAGTCTGCGTCACAGCAGAGCAGCTCCGCTTCGTTGCGCATCGCGACGACCGCGATCAGGCAGTCGGTCAGTTGACGGGGCATCTCGCCACCTCGACGGCAGGTCCGGAACAGCTCGGCGGCGTCTTCGAAATCGGCCGGACCTTCGACGCCGAGGAAATGTCGTCCGTAAAGGAGGCGCCGCATGTCCTCGCGCTCGGTGTCGCCGCGCGCTCCTGCCAGGAGCTCCATGGCGACAGCGTCCGTCCAGGCGGCCTGATCGTTCCTCAGCGCGGAGTGCACCTCCCGATGCGCCGGACTCCCGGTCTCGCGCAGGAACTCGATCCAGGCGGAGCTGTCAATGAGGATCACAGCTCGGGTATCTCCTGGCCCGAACGAATCTCTTCGAGATCGCCGCTCCAGCCGCGTCCCTCCATGGCGAGCGCTTCCTCGCGACTCATGCCGCCGACGAGTTTGCGAAGGGCATAGTCGACCGCCTCTCTCTTGCTGCGCAGGCGGTAGATCCGCATCGCGCGCTCGATCAGCTCGTCGTCGATCTCGATGTTCGTTCGCGACACCGGAACCAAGGATACACCTGTTGGTGTATGAACGTGCATCATGCGACGAGCCTCACTTCGAAGCTCGGCACGACTAGAGCGCCGGCGCCGTTGAGAAGGGCCAGGATGCGGCTTACGTAGGCCTGGGTCTCAGGGTAGGGGGGGACGCAGTCGCAAGCTTCGACCGGAGCTGGGCCAGCGTTATAGGCAGCGAGGGCGAGGGCCGGGGCGCCATCGAACAGACCCAAGAGGTCGGACATCAGGTGGGCCTGGGCATCGATCGCCGCGTCGGGGTCGAAGGGGTCGTGAAGGCCGTAGGCCGCCGCCGTGCTCGGGATGAACTGGGCGATGCCCTGGGCACCGGCGGGCGAGGTCGCGTAGGGGTTGAAGTTCGACTCGGCCATCAGTTGCGCCGCAAGCAGGGCGGCGGAGACGTTCCAGCGAGTCGCTGCCTGCAGCAGGTCCGTCCGATAGCGCGGCGGGACAAAGGAGGGCAGCCCGCCAGAGCCGGCAACGGCACCGTCTCCCCCGCCCCCGCCGACTGAGTTGCCTGCATCCGAGCAGGGCGGCGGGCCCTGTGTGAAGCCGTAGTGCCAGGCCTCCCAGGTGTTGCGCACCGTTTCCGAAGGGAGTGCGTGGCTCGGTTTGGTCAGCTTCGAACGAGATCCTCGGCGGACCGCTCTAACCGCCACCAAAGCGGCGGCGAAGCTCATGTATCCAGTAGCGCGCTTTGCCACCCGCCTCACGCAGCGTGTGCAGCTCCTCTTCGGAGGCCCGGGTCCGTTCCGTTAGCTTCGGATCGACTGGCATCTGCGGAAGCTCGCCCCAGTTCAGCTCGGGCGCCCTGCCCGTCTCAGCGAATTCTTCAATTCGTTCGCGAAGAATCGTCTCGACCCAGGAACGTTCGGCGTGGGCCGAGTGCAGGATGAACTGCGCGTTCCCCGCGAGCAGCTTCGACTCCTCGTCAGTCCCTTCCGACCACGCGCCGTCCTCGCCTTCGACAAAACCGAAGCTTGCCAGGATCGACTCGGCCTCCTCGGGCGTAGTGCCGAGTAGTCGCGCGAGGTCTTTGGACTTCCACGGCTGCCACCGGAGCCAGTCCCAGAGGTAGATCGCGTTCGCCCCGTTCGCCCGCCAGCGGGGTCCGTACTTGCGCACGACCTCGGCAGCAGCTTGGAAGCTTCCGAATCTTCTTCGAACGGACTCGAAGCCCGCTTTCGTGAGCGCCACCGCGCCACCGACCTCATAGGCGATTCGCAGCAATTCGACCCAGGTGGGGAAGTCGGTGAGGACACCGTTGCCGATCCCGGGCTGCCTGAGAATGTAGATCCGTTCGGGATCGCCCAACAGGGCGCCCGCCTCCCGGGCGCGGATCAGCTCGCCGTAGGGCTCGTCCTTCCATTCATAGGTCCACCGGGCGTGACCCTTCGAATCGACAAGCACCAGATCTCGCCGGAACTTGATACCGCGACCCTCGACGTAGAAATCGATGAACGGCCAGAACGGGTAGTCCTCGGGGAGTTCGCTCCCCAGGGCCTCGGCCCCCCGAACGAGCACCTCACCAATTGCGTCGCTGTCCTCGACGTCGATCTGCGCCTGACGGCGCTTATCCCAGGGACGCTCGAAATCGTCGGGGTGCTTCAGTCCCGCCATAAACGGCGCGTCAGGGTCGCCGCCTTCCGCAACGGTGATCGTCCTCGCCACGACCGCACCGTATCCGACACAGAGAGGGCCGGATCTTCTCCGGCCCTCTCGTTCCGCCTGGCTGCGGTTCCGAAGGGGATGCCCACCGTCGCGCCAAGGAACTAAGAGCCCCGCCTCGGGACCTCGGCGGAACGGTCATATTGGCGAGCGTCCTCAAGCTCGTGACGGAGGCGGCTGAGAGCAACGAACGGCTCGCTGAAGGAACGGGCAAAGACACGGTGCTTTGTCCTTTTGGACCCCAGAGTTGGCGTCCGCCACCTGACCGCCCAGGGAGCCTGGGTCGAATCTCAGTCGTCGTCGCTAACGGAAATCGGGCCAAACAATTGAAGCCGGACCAAAGTCTTTCAGCAAATGCCGAGTTAGGCGGCCTAGATCGGCTCGATCTGCCAGCCGTGGAACTTCCCTGCGTCGGCACCGAGAGCATCCATGACCGCATCGCCAGCCGCCTTCTTGGTCGGTGCTTCGGCAATCACCGTGTGGCGCTTGCTGCCGATTGCGCCCCCCGCCGCTGCCCCGACAAGCGTGCTCGTGGACAGGTACTCGACGCCCTCGGCGAGGCCGAGCCTGGCCATGTGCGGGTCCATCAACATGCCCTCGAAGCTGACTGCGAACTTGCCCATCGCCCTAGCTGGCTTCCGGGTCGCCGTGGGGGTCAGACAGCGGATTGCGCCCTCGATCGACTTCGATCTTCTCCGCCAGTAGATCCAGCTTCTCCTCATCGCTGAGGTCGCCCGGGATATCGATGGGGGGTTCGTACTCGCGCTGAAGGACCTCGTCGCCGTCCTTGGTGACGATTCGGGACCCTCCACCGGTGCGGAACACCTCCCTCGACCTCCTCCTGATGTTGCTCTTAATTTCCTCACGGCGTTCGGCCTGCCGCAGACGGCGGTTGATGTCTTCCGTCACGACGGTAAGCCGCTGGAAGCGATCGAGCATGACCGCCAAGGTTTGCTCCTCAGCGTTGCCGGTCTGAAGTTGGGCGAGCCGCATTCCGTCCGAGATCGGGTTATCGGGGGTGCCGGAGAGGGAGGCTTCGATCTGGGCTCGGAGTTCTTCCTTCGCTTGCCCGGCGCTGCTCAGGTCGGTGTGATCGAAGAAGATCACCCGCGATTGGCTGATATCGAAAGGCAGCTTGGTCCCCACCTCCGCGATGAGGACGACAGGTAGGAGCGCCCCGTGGCGGACCGATAGCTCGTAGTAGACGTTGGGGTTGCCGCCCGTCAGGTCAGCGACAGCGGCCTTCGCCTTCAGACAATGCTGGACAGCCTGGGCCGTTATCTGGCCGGGCTCCCCTACATCGTCCGCACGAACCGTCGTGAGGTCGGCGGCCTGCTTGGCTGCTGGCTTGACTACCCAATCCCGAACCCCATTTGAGCGCTTCCTGATCTCGGAGCCCTTCTCGCCAATGGGCGCGATGAAGAAGCACTCGCTGTCGAAGTCACTTGGCATGACCGAGCGACGATACCGGCTTCGCTCCCGAGCCAGAGAAGGTTGAGGATCACCGCTTGGCCGTTCACTCGGTAGTCACCTAGGTCGCGCGCAGAAAAGCGAGGACGGCTCGGCCGAAGCGGGGCAACTGAGAAACGCCCAGCACGCCCAAGAGGACGTAGGCGTAGGGATCTGCTGGGCTGAGGTTGAACATTCGGCTTAGGTCGGCGGGCGGCTGGGTGTTTGCCTCTAGAGGATCACCCAACGCGGAAAGTGAAACCGCAAGTTTCGCCGGGCTTTCTTGCTCTGCTCGCAACCAAATGGCATCGCGAGCAGTTCGGCGATGAGAAGCTGGGACCCGCTACATCGCCGTTTCGAGCCCAGCTCTTCCCTGCTTCCGTTCGCGGCGAACGCGTGCTCCCCGCCCCCGTCGCGCAATCGCTCCGAAGTCTCGGCGAGGCTGGGCCGCCCTGGTTCGATTTCCTCCCCGTTCGGGCCGCACCACCCCACCAAGGACCTCGCCGCAGGCGCTCCCCCGCCTGCGGTCCGCGCGTCATCGACGCTCGCAAAGAGCAAACCCGCGAGGCCGGTGACCTGCAGCACCCAACGCCCCGCTGATGCCTATTCGCCTCTCAATCGCGTCCATATGTGACCGGCGATCACTCCACAGCCTCCCTTCCACTTCAGGGCAAAAGACCCGAGGCCCATGGCGCCCTCCAGCACCGAACTCACAGCGCCGCCCGTCATCACGATGTCGAGAACTTTGGTTCCTAACATGGCGCCGCTTAGGGCACACTTCGCGCCTGGGCTGATGTCGCCAGGCTGAAACTCACCCGCTAGAAGGCGCTGGCGCTTCTCCTCCACCACAGCAATCTCAGTGGGGAGCTGACCCTCCAGATAGATGCAAGCCTCAATCGCAACTCCCCGCACGCTGTACTCACCGAGCAATTCCGCCAAGTCCCCGCGGTAGATCTCCTCAATCTCGGGATGGTTCTGCGCGATCTCCTGCAGCGCCGACTCGATTTCGTCTTCGCCCGTGCCCTCGAGCATCGTGCGCAGTCGCTCGACTGATCCCTGAGCCGAACCAAGGGCCTCGATCAGCTGGCCCGCTAGTAGGTCGAGCTCCTCCCTTTGGCCCGCCACCTCACCTGGGGTCGCACTTTCCAGATAGGCAGTCCAAAGGTCGTCGATCGCATCGAGACGATGAAGATCGATCTTGATCGCGGTCAATGCTAACCGATCGGCAAGGCTGTAGCGGGTCGTCACGTCCATCGGTCAGCCGGAGCTGTTGACTTACACATAAGTGCTTGAGCATTATAAGGTCATTGCGCAAAATTAGCGGCTGAGGTTGGCGCGCTCAACCTCAAACAAACCTGCTCCAGCGACTGCAAAGGCGAGACATGCCCGGACACGACAAACCCGACTTCGACCACCCCTACGACGTCGACGACGAGATAGCGAGATTGCGCGCTCACAAGGAGGCCCGCGAAGTCTCCGAGCCCTCACATGATCGCCTCCTCTTGGCAACCTGGAACATCGCCAACCTCGGGGTGCAGGAGCGACGCGAGAAGGACCACAAGCTGATCGCAGAGATCATCAGCTGGTTTGACCTGATCGCCATACAAGAGGTCAACAACAACCTGGAGGGACTGCGGGGGATCGAAGCGCAGCTACCTGGCGAGCGCTATAGGACGCTGTTTTCAGATCCCGGCGGGAACAGCGAGCGCTTCGTCTTCCTCTACGACACCGAGAAGGTTGAGCTGCTGGATGAGATCGGCCGGGTCACGGTGCCCCCGAAAGACCTCCCCAGCGTCAGCCTCCCCGGCGTCCCCGGGGAGTTCAAAGGCTTCGACCGCAACCCCTACCTCGCCTCCTTCCGCGCCAGCAGCCTCGAGTTCGTCCTCGCCAACGTCCATCTCTACTTCGGCAAGGGTAAAAGCAAAGACAGCGAGGAGGCGCCGAGCGGTATGGACCGACGCTGCCTAGAGGCATTCGCCGTCAGCCGCTGGGCGGACCTGCGCCGCGACGACGATGACGCTTACACCAACAACGTCCTCGCGCTCGGCGACTTCAACCTGCCCAAGCGCGACAAAAGCGACCCGGTCTTTCAAGCGCTGACCGCCAGGGGCCTGCAGCTGCCCGAGCACTCGACCAAGGTTCTCGGCTCAAACCTCGACGGCGATGCCCACTACGACCAGATGGCGGTCTTCCCCGGGCCGATGGAAGACGCGATCAAGGCAATGGGTGTCTTTGATTTCGACAGCGCCGTCTTTCCCGGCCTCTGGAGCGAGGATGAGAAAGAGCAGAACAAATTCCAGAGCTACGTCAAGTACTACCTGTCTGACCATCGGCCGTTGTGGGCGGCGCTGGCAATCTGAGTGGCAGCTACCACCTCGGGCGTGGAGAGTCGCCGTCCTGGTTATTTCCGCCAATTTGGCACTCCCGATCTCAAGCCGAGGGAAGCTCGGACCCACCAGGCGTCGATCGCAGCCAGGAGGCAACGCCCCGTAGGCCCGCTGGTCCCCGACGACTGCCAAGACCGCACGAGTGGCCCCCGCTTCGCGAGAGCTGTCTTCAACCTGCGCCAGTTGGCACTTCTCGTCGGAAGAACCCTGTCGCGGCTAGGGCCTCCTCCCGCGCCGCTTCCAATTGCTCAAGCGGACTCGGCACGGTCGGCAGGATAGCCCCGTCTGACACCTACCAGGTGCCTTCTCGGACCGATTCGGCGAGATCGCGCTCACGGCACCCCCGCCTTCTCCCCGGCCGCTAGCGGAATGCCGGCTACGACCGAATCCCGATGCGGTGCCCAGAGGGGTTTGACCCCCTCGCTGCCGCGACCTCACGGCAACTACCGCACCTTTGGAGAAACCCGGTCGCCGGTCTAGTCAAGCCGTGCCCATCGCGAACTCTTCGGGAGTGAGCCGAGAAGGATCGGCCCAAACAATTGCTGGTAGACCAAAATCCAGCGGTCTGACCCATCCCCGCGGCCGGCCGGCCGCTCAGGCGCAGCAGGCGATTGCGCGGCAAGGTCGAGCAGGGGTCGCCCACGTAGAACGTCATCACGGCAGCGACGGCTGACGGGCCACCACGACCGGCCGCCGGCCGAAAGAAGAGCTGACCAGGGCTAGGCCGGCGCCTCGCCCCCACGGGGTTCGTTGCCGCGCAGTGTGTCGGGGTCGATCGGCGCCCTCTTCTCGACCTCGGCGAGCTGGGCGAGCGTGCCTTGAGTTCGGAGCACCGCATCGTCCCCGCGCGATATGCCAAGCCCGAAGCCAACGACACCGACTGCGTGCATGACGTGGAAGCTGAGGAGATAGACGTGGTAGGCGCGGACGGTCACAGCCGGGTGAGTATTCGCAGGCATCTGTCGACAGTCGAGTGCGGTGATCTCCAGAAGGCGGGAGCGCTTGACATGGGCCAGCTGGGAATGGTCCTCATAGAGGCCGTCCATAAAGCCTCGTGTGCGTCTCAAGTCCTCGCCGCCGAACCCCCGCATCTCAGCGGCGATCTGTTTCTGATTTCGGTCTATCGCGGTTCGCACGCGATTCACCTTGATTTGGTGGTCGCGCAGCCAGTCTCGAAGGATCGCCGAGTCACGGTTCATCGACACGGCACTAAGCAACTCGGTTGCCTCATGGGCGGCCCTCAAGATTGGGATCATCTCGCTGGCAAACCGGGCTCGCGCCAGAGCCAGGGCGGCGTTGAGGAGCCCGATCACGCGACCCGAAATCAACCAGGCAGCTGCCTGGCGGGTTTCGCCGTCAATGTCGAAGTCGCCGAGCTCTCCGGTCTGTACATGGAGAGCCTCAAGCTCACCGAGGGCCACTTCATAAGCGGATAGGTGGAACTCTATCCGTGGCTCGAGGATCTTCTCGTTGTTGCGGTTTGCGTCGACGGAGCGCCGGCGAGCTCGGACGACATCGGGCGGGAGGCGCTGGAAAGGCGCTACATCGATGTCGAATTTGTCAGACCATGTGCGCATCCGCTGAACCTAGAGATGGCGCCAGAGGGCACATGGCGTTGGGCGTCCGCGGTAGCGACTTATCAACCGGTGAAGCGCCGATCTCTCGTCGTTGAACCGGGTGGCCGATCTCCTCGCCTGCAATCGCCTGCGGATAGAGCACGACCTGGCACTCTCAGCGATTGGGCGTCCCATTCGCGGGACGCCCTGGTTTGAGCGAAGCGGCAGACCCTGGTGCGGGCAAATCGAGATCGATACTGCTGAGCAATCGCTGCCCAGACCTCAGCTGGGACAAGCTCGGCAACCTACCGCTCGATCCGCACTGGTCAGCCAATCACTGGCAGGATCACTTCCAGCCAACCCTGTCGTACCGGGTTCTCAATAGCTGGCGGAAATGGAGATGGCTGGTGCGCTTGTCTGCGCACCGCGTGCGCCGTCGGCTGGGGGGCAAGGGCGATCGCAGGGTTCGCGAGCGCCTCATCAAGATCTTGAGACTACGTCGAGCCGATGAAGGAGGCTCCACGATCAAATGAACTCCCTCGATCCAGACGGACCCACCCTCGAAAACGCAAGCGACGCGATCCAGATCCTCCTCCAGCACTATCACGACCAGGTCGTTCCCAACTTCGGGCGTCTGGAGGAGCCTGAGAGTCAGGTTGTGCAGTTTGCTCTATTGATTCGGTCACCCCCGTTGGTCGAAGCCGCGCTGACCCTTGCGGAAGCTGGCTTCGGCCGCGAGACGATGATCCTCAACAGACCGCTGTTCGAGCTGATGCTCGATGCATGTTGGGCCGTGGCCGAGGCCGAGCTAGCAGACGAGAAATTCCTGGCCCATGCGCGCTACACGCAACACCTGCAACGCGAGGTCGCCGGGCGTTATCCAGAGCTGGGGATAACGCCCGGAGGTGGCCCTCTCCCCCCAGATGAGGTCAAGTCAGGCATCCGCGACTTCGGTCGCCATGCCAGCAGCAGCTGGACCGGGCTGAGCGTGAAGGAGCGGGTCCAGGCGTTCGAGAAACGCCTTGGCCCCAGCGACTCCGACCGCCGCCAGCTCTGGTTCGTCTTCGATGTGCTGCACGATCTGAACAACGGCGAGGTCCACCCAAGTAGCTGGTCGCTTGGCAGGGCATTACGGCGAGTCCCGGTAGCCGACGGAGCCCACAGGCTTCAGTTCCGAGTCGGCCCCGAGCAGGAGTTCTCGGCGTTTGCCCTCAGCTTCACCTGGTGGGTCTTTGTTCAACTACTTGATCTGATGCACGACTTCGCTGGCATCTCAACGGGCTCGCTCCAGGAGGCCGCCGACGCTGGCGCCGAGCTCCTCGGCATCGCGCCACAGGCATAACGGACTGTCGGAGATTCAAAACGCCGGGCGCCAATCTGGCGAGTGTTTTTTGCGTGGCGAAGTAGCTTCGCCTCGCGCCCGCTCGGCTTGAGCTGTGGACCGGGCGTCGCTGCAACTAACGCTCGGGTCATCCGGTCAGATCCGAGGCCAGGAACTCAGTTGCCAACAGGGCGTCGAAGAAGTTGAACGTCCCGATTAGGTCATGTCCCGCCAAGTAGCGGTCGTACGCCAAGCGGTCATGGGACTCGCGCTCACGGCGCCTCGCCGGAAAGATCTCCTTCGACGGGCGCCACTTCCATCGAGGAGGCTCTCCCTCGCGCCACTGCTTGAGCTGAACCGCTGGCAACGGGCCAAAGTGCAGCAGCTTGCCTGCGAGCCAGCGCATCCCCCGGAGGTCCTCCCGGGGAAGCCCGGCACTTCTCACCAGGAGTCCAAGCGTCCAGTCGGAATACCCGGTTCCGTCCCTCTCCGCCTTCGCCCACGCGACAAAGTTGGGGTCCCAGCCCGGACCTTCGAGGGCCTCATCGATCCGGGCCGTGATGTCTGCGCGCAGTTCGTCAGAGAGATCACGCCATACGTGGTTCATGGCGTCGTCGAGCGCCCGAACCCAGCCGACGGCCTCGGTCAGAGCGATCAGTACACGCTGCCCTCTCCAGGGCTCCGTGACGCGCGCCGCATCACCCAGCCGGCCTTGCGCCTCCTGAACCGCGTGGCTGATCAGCTCGATGCGCCTATAGATCTCGATCCCCCGGGCGAGCCCGGTCTCCGTCTGTCCGAACGGTTCGGGCTCGGCGGGTGCGGCCGTTCGAGCAACAGCAGCGCCAGCCTCGCTCAGACGGGCCATGGTGTCCTCGTCGGGGGCGGGCTCCTGTGCGATGGCGAGGCGGGTCCGCGCCATCTTCGGGTCGTCGTCGCTCCTATCGAGCCATTCGACGACCCATGCGCGCACGGGCTCTCGGCACCCCGGCATGTACCAGTCATCGACGAGCTTCAGGGTCGCCCACAGTCCGTCGTATTCGTCTCGGAGCGTGGCGTGGGTTCCATCGCTTCGCCACGTCGCTACCAGCGTCATGAGCGGTGCATATCAGCCTGGCACCCCGGAGGGTGCACTCATGCGTGAAGCGCCGCGCGGCCCATGTTACGCCGCTATTCGGATCGGCCCAAACAATTGCCGGTAGACCAAGGGCCGCTCGTGCATGGCGGCCTTCCTAAATCCGCCGGGTCGCCCTCAGTCGAACTGCGGACCGTGGCTCAGGCTCCACTGACGGGCCTGAGCGATCGCGTCCTCGAGCTGGTGCAGGCGAGAATCGGTCATCACTAGGACGCGTACCTCGTCACGTTCACCCTCGGCCACGTAGACGCGGTAGGAGACGACGCTCCCACGCTTGTCCGCGCAGTAGAGCTGCTCGAAGGGGACGAGAACGTCGCGGGCAAGGTTGTCGAGATCACGCCGGTTGGCGCCGGCGCCGCGCACCGCGATGTCGAGGGCCAGACCGGTGTCGAGCGGTTCCCTGGCGACGATGGCGAACTTGCGCCGGTGCTCATCCATCGCATCACGGACCATGTTGCGCCAGTCGGTGCCCGTGCTGGTCTCGGGCGGCAACGGCAAGAAGAACGATCCGGCCATGAGTGCGTCGCGATCCCGGAGCAGCTTCGCGTACTCACCCATGCCGCTCCAAAGCAGCTCATCGAGCTCGGAGCGCGACCCCGGCCGGTCGTAGTCCTGAGGCCGCTGATCCAGCAGGAGCTTGTGACGCAGCGCCCGGTACTCGCGCACGCGCCGCTGTCGCTCCCCGATCCGCGCCGCCTGCATCGACTCGTCGTCGTAGAGACCGCCCGACCCGTAGAGCGGACCCTCCTCGTTGAGGTCGGCGCGATGCTCTGCGCGTAGCTCATCGAGGCGATCGTCGTCGTCGTTCGGCCGCCACCCCGATTCCCAAAAGGGGTGCCCGTCCTCGTCAGACCAAGGGCTGCGGAACCCGTCGTCTTCCCAGATCGTGTCGCGAAGCCGAAACGCGCGGTCGTAGTCACTGGTGTACACGCGCTGGGGCATGATCCGCAAGCGGACAGCGACGCCCTCCGGCGGGCCGTGCGGAGCCCGCCGGTCGGGGCGGTAGAGCCAATCCTCCGGAGCCTCGCGGAATATCGGGTTGTCGCGGGCATGGCGCGCCACCCGGAGATGGCAGATGCTGCGGTCGTCCTCGTATATAAGGCCCTTGAGCAGATCGAGATAGGCCTTGACCGCCGGTGGGGACGACGAGGGCTGCTCGACGGCAACCGCATGTAGGTCCAGCTCGACGGAAACAGGACCCCGGAAGGCTCGCCGCCGAAGCTGCTGCAGCTGGGTGCGGACCTGGGTCCTCAGGTCCGCTCGGATGGCATCCATCCGCACCTTCTGCGTGCGATTGCGGGGGTGGCGAAGAAGCTCATCGCTCTCGAGGTAAATCTCGAGAGACCGCCGTTCGGCGTCGACGGCGTCGAGATAGAGCCGCCGGGGCTCCGCCCGACGCAGGCGGATGTACCGGTCGAGCTCGGCCCCCTCGAGGGGCTTGGGAAGAACATCCTCGATGGACATGCCATCACCGTAGTACGTAGCCGCGTGGCTTCCGAAACGGGAGTTGCCCCTGGGTCCCTACCGAAGGAAACACGAGGACCCACCTACTGCTCGCTCGAAATCCGGATCGGCCCAAACAACTGCCGGTAGACCAAGCGCAGCTGCTCATCGGAGTAGCGGCGTGCTGTTTCGAGACCGTCGCTTCGCATGGAATGCGCAACAGGCGCCTGCCCTAGTGCAGGCAGCCCGAGTAGTCCGGCAACGTCCAATCGACAGTCGTTAGTCAGACTGCGGGCATCCTGGTTTCCCTCAGCGACCTCAGATACGACATCTGGACCGACGGCGCCTGCGCCAACAAGACCAGCGGCGCCGGTGGGTACGCGGCAGTCCTTTTCGCCCGCCGTTTCGATGGCATCGGCGAGCGGTGGGAGGTCTCCGGTGGCGCCTTCAAAACCACGAACAACCAGATGGAGCTGATGGCGGTCATCACCGGATTGCGCGCCTTGCCCGCGCAGGCGCACGTGTGCGTCCACATCGACTCCACCTACGTGATGAAGAATTTCAAGGAACGGCTTCAGCGCTGGCAAGGCAACGGCTGGCGGACGGCGGACGGGAAGCCGGTGAAGAACCGCGATCTCTGGAAGCAGCTGTCCACCGAGGCTGCCAGTCGCAAGGTGGACTGGGTGAAGGTCGGCGGTCACACCGGGGACGAGTGGAACGAGTACGCGGACACACTCGCCTGCGCCCAAAAGGACGCCTACGCCGAGCGGAGCCGTCGCCTCATGGAGTAGTGAGCGTTTCTACTGCCCGAGGGCGAGCACGAAGCCAGCGATTCCGACGAGGCCGACCACCGCAGCGCTCACGCCCTTGAACACGCGCCAGGTTTTCTGCCAGCGCGACAACGTGTGCTCATCAGGCAAAAACTCAAGCGGCGGAAACAACCACCCCATGGCTCGGATCGTGGAGAAGTAGAAGCCGCAGCCGAGTATGAAGACCAGGAGCAGGGCAAGAGCAGGGCTGATCAGATCGAACGCGAGTAAGACATCAGGCGCTGCAGCTCCAAGGAGCGCGGCAGCGATCCCGACCGGCTCAGGTTGAGGTGCTTTGCGAACGGTCTGCTCGATGTGCGGCGTGACAAAGGAAAGGACGTTCTGGCCGCTGATCCGTTCGCGGGACCAAACCTGAAGTTGAGCGCCTGGTCGCTTCCCCCAAGGTGGCCCGGTTTCCAAATTCAGTTCCACCGCCTTGGGCGGTGCATCGGTCTCGTAGGTGGTGCGATTCGGTCGCATCGGATCGCGTTTTGGCGCGTCCATGACTGCCTTCAAGGTCACGTCCTCCGGGGTGCGGGCGATCACCATGCCGAGCGAGATCATCGTTCGGTAGCGAGCGCGAAGCTCAACGACTTGGAACTCCACCGAACCGACTCCCGCCGATTGGAAGCGGTCGTGCCACGTGAGCAACTTCCAGGGCTTCTGACCGGGGAGGGCTTCCCCGATACCGGCTGACAAGCGATGCTCGATAGCCCGCAGATCCTCGGGCCGGATCAAGAGCCGGTCCCATTCCTCGCGCCAGTAAAAGAAAGGTTCCACGCGGCGAGCTTAAGGAGCCCTGCTGGCTCTAAGGAACGGCCAGGCGATTTTTGCCAAGGCGGAGATACCAGAGAAGTCTGTGCAGAGCGAGCTACAGCGGCTGACGCAACTCGCAGAACGTGGCGAGGAGGACCGCGACGCTCCCGGGTACTTTTCGATGCGGCCAGACCCAGAAGTATTGGCATCGCGGCGTGATCCGCGCCTTCGCCTGAGCGTCAATCCGAGCCTGGAATCGGTATCGGACCAAACAATTGCCGGTAGACCAAAGTGCGATTGAAATTGTTCTCGGCCTGCTGCTGCCGTTTGCCGGCCAGAGCAGCGATGGCCTCCTCGCTGGCGACGGGCTCGATCCAGTACCCCTCCCCGATAAGGTCAAGGTTGGCCCGTCCCTCCGGCCGTCCCTTGTGGAGGACGAACCGATCGAAGACGCGCATCAGCGCGGCGCGGATGGCGTCGACCCCTGCGGCATCCGTGACCTGGCCGGCGAGCGCGGCCCGGATGCTGGCCAGGCGTTCCAACAGACTCGCCTCGATACCCACAAGGGTCGGGTCGGCTTCGGTCGCCTGCAACTGCGAGGCGAGGCGTTCGCACTCGCGATCGGCGGCCTCGGCGGCCGGCTCAAGCTCGGCCCGTAGCTCCCGCCACTCGCTCGTAGTCAGCTCGCCCGCCACGTAGTCACCCTTCACGCGCTCAAGCCGCTCCCTCGCCTTCGCAGCCTGGTCCTGGGCGCTCGCGTGAAGTCCGCCGATCTCGGCGACCTTCTGCTCGCTCGCGGCCATGATCTGGGCGCGCGTCTCCTCAAGGTAGAGTCCGACGTTGAGGAAGTAGTTGTAGACGCTGGTGTCGATTGGCGCCCGCCGCACCGTCGTCAAATCGCACTCGGTTGGGGAGGAGCAGTGGGTGTTGCACCTACCAGCGTATGGGAATCGCCGCTGATACTTAAGTGTTTTTGCTCGTAGGGGTCCGGTGTGGTATGGCTTTGCATAGCGTGTTAGCCGTGAGTTCTACGGGCAGATACTTAGCGTCAAAGGGGGGTCGGGATGCGCCTACTCGTGGTCGTCGCCGGTGCGCTTGCGCAGACCACCGAGAGACAACTAGGCTCATCCCGACAGGTTTCGTCCATGTGTCCTGTGCTGAGAGGCGTCACGATCGACCTCGCATCGAACCCACGGCTGCAAGTGGCTGTTGTGCCAAGCACCCTTACCCGAGCGAGCTGAGCAGTGGCCAGCGCGGAGCCCGACGCCCCCGAGACCCTTAGGGCTGTCTACGAGGTTGTGATCTCGGCCGGCGATTCGTCTGTCGACGACGCCGACCTGATGGGACTGATGCGGGAGTACAGCCCTCGGATCGAAGCCGAGCTGTCTCGGCGCGCCCGTCAGCGCTTCGGGCCCGCCTACTTCGCCGCACTCGAGGGTGCGTGGCCCGATGCAAGCATCAGGCAGCTCGTGTTGCTCGCAGTTCGCTATCCCGTGCGGATGACGGCAGCAGCGGCCGATGAGCTGCGGCGCTTCGCCGGTGAGGTCGAGGTGGTGATCGCCGAAGCGCTCGCCGATGCCTCAGGCCTCAGAAGGCTCTCGATCGTCGCCGAAGTAGATGAGGTCTCGATCGCCACGACCCCGAAGGAGAACGCCGAGCCCCCGAAGGGTGCTTGGGAGAACATCGCACCTGTCCTCGCCGCGATCGCCACCGGGATTGGCGTCGTCGGCTTCGTGACGTTCGTCGGTGGCGCCATCCAGTGGGCGCGCTTCGACGCGACTGGCCTGCCGAAGGAGGAGGCGCTCTCGGTCGTTCCGACCCAAGACCTGGTGGTCACCGGGGCCAGCGCCCTGGTGCCGGCGATCCTCGCCGGACTGCTGGCGAGCGCCTTCTATCTCATCGCATACGTCTTCTTCGGCCGTCGCGCCGAGCGGATCTCGGATCCAGCGAAGCTCGAAGCTGTCGAGGAGCGCTCTCACGCGGTCAGAACCGCCCTCCTGATCGGGTTGGTGTTCGCATTCGAGATCGTCGTCTTCGCTGTGACGCTCGATTCGCTCGACGCCGACCAGTTCATCGCCTTCTTCGTGCTCGGCGCCCTGATGATCCTCCTCACCTACTGCGCCGCACGGATCACCGAGAACATCGCCTACCTCGCGCTCTCAGTGTTCCTGGCGCTCTCCATCTTCCTCGGCGGGATCGAATATGTGCGAGCCGCCAACGACAACGAGCTCCGCGGCGCCGCTGTGATCCGAAACAACCAGAAGGCGATCGTCGGCTTCTTCGTCGCTGAGAACAGCAATCGGGTCTACATCGGCCGACTCGATGAGCGCGCGATCGTGGCCGGCGAGCTCGACCCCGACTCGGCCAGGCTGATCGGCATCCAGAAGGACCAGGTCACCGATGTCGCCATCGGACCTCCGAGTGACCCCAAGCTAGCGTTGGACCAGGCTGTCGAACTCGCCCGAGAATTGTGCGTCACGGAGCCGGCCGTGGCTGGCGCGACCTCAATGAGTAACGGCAGAAGCAAGACGGAGGCGGGCGCGAAAGGCGAGGGCAAGCAGGTGCCCGCCGACAGAGCTGAGGTTTCCTACTGCTGGGAGCGGATCCCGCCCGGTGGATGACGTCCGACCGAGGGTGATCCTTTACCCCCCTTGATTCAAGCGGTCTGCGCCCCTAGCAGAGCCCGGCCTCGTCGCCCCCACGTCTAGATCGAGCGGATTCAGCGATCCGAAAGCGGTGCCGCGTTCGTCCAGATGTCCTGTCCGAGATCCGCGCTCCAGACGATCTCGTTGTCCCACTCCTCGGCGCCCGGCAGGGGATTGTCGAGTCGGAGACTGACTGCCCCCTGCGAGACATCGGTGATAGTTCCCTTCGGAGCCACGGGCGGCGATGAAGTGGGGGTAACGATCAACGTTGCAGAGCAACACGAAGCGTTCCCCTACGACAGGTTCGCGCGAGGTCATGTCTGCGCCTGCCCCAAGTGTCGTCGTTCATTGGTGTTCCTTTCGTCGCATCGCTTGAGACGAGATCAGATTCCGGATGGAATGGCAACCCGCGATCACCGACCGTCGTCAAAAGGGGTTGCTAGCGCGGCGCGTTTGCGGTCCAGAGCACGGCCGGGCTGGTCGGCGGTACCGCGAGGCTGGGCGTCGCGCCGGTTTCGTCGGCCATGACAGGGATGAGATCCTCGTAGCGGTCGAGCACGTCATCGCGGAGGACTGGAAGGAGGCCGACAGTGTTCTCGTCAACCGTGTCGATCCTGACCTCCTTGAAGACCGTGCGCAGCCGCTCGTTGAGGTCTGCGACGCTGTCGTTGTCGTGGCTGCGCACCGCGGCGGCGAGCTGGCTGTACACATCAAGCATCGCGTCGATGGACGGGTCCGCGGGCTCGGCAGCCAGTTGGGTTTGGAGGTCGCGAACAGCCGCCTGCTGGTGTGTCTTGTCGTGGATGACGTGGTTAAGGCTGTCCTCGACGGCGCGTTGGTTGGGTTCATCGTTGGCGACGGCTTCGAGGTAGCGGGCGCGAAGTTTGGACTCCAAGTGGTCAAGTCGCCTGAGTTCGTCCAGCGCGTTCGCGAGTTGCGTTTCAAGCGTCGCGCGATGGCGCTCGGTCGATTGGGTGAGGCTGGCGAGCCAGGCGTCAAAGTCGATAAAGAGTTGGTCGAGGTGTTTGACGACTGACGCGTCCGCTTGGGCGGCATCGACTCGCGGTTGGTCGCAGAGACCCGTGGCGGACTTGACGTTGGCGCAGACATAGCAGCGTTGCTGGGTACCGTCCTTGCGCTTGTAAGGGCTGGTGACGCAGTACATGCGCTCCCCGCAGCGGTCGCAGCGCCCAAGCCGCGCCAGGACATAGCGCGTGGTGCGCCGACCGGTTCGGGCAACGTGGTTTTTCGCGGCTTTGTCGCGTTTCGCGGTCATGCGCTGAATGCGGTCGAAATCATCTGGCGCTATCAGCGCTGGCCAGGTACCGGGACGAGTCCGCTGGTTGGGCTTGCCGCGGTTGATGACGACGCGGCCGGCGTAGAAGGGGTTGGAGAGCGTGTCTTGGACGCGGCGCCGCGTCCAAGCCTTGCCGATCTTGGTGCGGTGACCCTCGGCATTGAGTTGCGGGCGATGGATGCCGGGGCGTAGCCGTCGAGTGCCAGATCGCGCGCACGGCGGAAAATGGGAGCACGCTCGTCGTCGTAGACGTACTCGTTAACGGTGGTTCCGTCTGCAAGCGAGCGGATCAGTTGGTATCCGTCGGGAACGGGACCACCGAGACGCTCGCCGCGCTCGAACTGGCCGAGCTTGCCGCGGCGGACGTGAGTAGAGAGGTCATCGCTGTACTTGTTGGCCATCTTGCTGGCCATCCCGATGAAAGCCTCGTCGGTGACATAAGGATCGTCCTCGGCGGAACGCAGCGCTACGCCGTGGCGACGCAGGTCATAGAAGACCTCCCCGAGCGCACGTGCCTCGCGGACGCGACCGCTGCCACGTGCGAGGCGGGTGCTGTGAAAGACCCACAACTCGGCTTGGCCGTGCTCGGCAGCGGCGGCTTTCGCCGTCGCCATTGCCGCCTCAAGCTTGGGTCCGCGGCTACGACGATAGCCGGAGACGTTCTCCTCGCTGAACGGCTCGGCGACGAGGCTGCGGCCCCCGAGCGCGTCGAGCTTGGCGCGCGTGGCGGTGATCTGGGAGGCGACACTGTCCTTTGGGTCCGGGGAAGACTTCGCGGCGTAGATGACTGCGGGAATGTCGGCCATATCGCTCTGTGGAGATGAGATCATCACCCGCGCGGATGTCAACTCCGCTTCAGGCGCAGGTATTCGCGATACAGCGAGCGCAGGATTCCGAGCCTCGGCGACGCTGCCTGTTCGCTTGCGCGCCGCGATCCTCGTCGCAGACGCTGCGCGTGTGCCGGCTCGGCAGCCGACGCCGTGCCGCGCGGCCGGGTCACGCCGGCAGCTCCCAGCGGTACTTCTTGCCGAGCGGGTGAGTGTCGGCAGCCGGGCGACCGGGTCGGTTCCATCGTCCACCGCCGGCATCGGTCTTGACCAGCTTGAACCCTGCGGCGCGCAGCGAGGCGCCGCCCTCCTCGGGCAGCGTGTAGGTGATGAGCTTGCGGTAGCCAAGGGCCTTGACGGCTCGCCAGGCAGCGCGCAACAACATCGAGCAGGCGTTGTAGGTGCCGTCAGTGCAGACGCGGCGGACCTCGGCGGTAAAGCCATCATCGAGCATCCGCGCGACTGGACGGCCGATGATCGCCACGCCGCACAACCTCTCCCCTTCCTGGACTCCGACGACACACACGCCTGCGGCAACCGGCCGGTTGTGGCGATGGCGCTCGGCGACGTAGGCGTTTGCGACCTTCAGCGAAATCGGCACCAGCGTGAGGTGCGGGCGCTCGTTTCGTCGGGTGCTCGTTCCCGTCGCTCCCCCCTCACACTTCTCGGCGATCTTCCGCTGCTCCGGCGTCAAGGCCCCTGCTCCTCGACCAGCCAGTCGGTCGGTCGCTCGGAATCGCGGTAGTCGATGAAGATCGGCTCGAACGGCCCCGCCTCGGCGAGGTCTTCGGCGAGGCAGAAGCGGATCGAGACCTCCGGGGCGGCGAGGAGATCCCGGTCGCGGCTCAACATCGCCACCGCCGTTTCCCGGCGGCGTTCGAGCGCCGGCCGCTCCCTGCCGGCGAGGACGCAGAGGATCGGCGGGAACCAGGGGTAGCGCTTGCTCCAGGCCGGCTCGCCGTCAGCGCCGGTCGCCGTATATAGACGGGCGTAGCGGCTCAGCTCGGCGGCCAGCCGGTCGATCGAGAGCGTGGCGCGATCCAGCTCAAGGAAGCGCTGCTCGACCACCACCTCCTCAGCGGTGAGCCGAACGTAGGTGAGGACCGCGTCGGCAATGAGCGAGCGACGCGCGCGACCGCGCCCGGCGTTGAGGGGGTGGCCGACCTCGTGCCGCCAAGAGGTCGGGCCGTATTCGTCGCCCCGCTCGCGGGCCACGGCGAGGAAAGCGATCCCGGCGTCGTTGACCGCGAGGGTATGAGCCTGCAAGGGGCCGGTGACCTGCTCGGCGCTCAGCAGTCGCGGCAGCCGCTCGATCATGCCGGCATCCCGCGCAGCGCCGGCACCGGCCTCGGTCAGGTGCCAAAGCCGGCGGGGCGCCCCCGGCACCCCCGGCAGGTTGGCGAAAGCCACAAGGCCGCGCTTGCCGAGGCGGGCCATCGTCCGCTGAGCCGTGCGCGGGCTGTAGCCCGGCAAGTGGATCGCTCGAACCTGCGGCGTCGAAAGGACGCGATGCTGGGCCAGCGAGCCGAGGATTTCCGCCTCCGTGAGGCCGCCGTTCCTCCTCATGCCGGCGCCTTCCGCTGATGGCGAACCGGCCCCGAGCCCGAGTCGGGGCCGTGGCCCTCGCGCCGCCGCCCTCTGACCTCCCGCAGCTTGGCCCGGATGCGCTCGTCGTGCCTCTCCAGCCGGTTAAACGTCTCGGCCGCGCTGCATCCGGCCGCCGGGCTCTTAGCGGTCGGAGCCTGCCGGCGATCGGCGCCGAAGACATCCTCGAGTCGGATTCCGCGGAGGCCGAAGGGACGGCTCGCGCGGCCCCGGTCCGTGACCTGGGCAGCGAAGCGGAACCGATCGAGCTTGGTCAGCGCCGCCGGGCTCGGTTGACCCGCCCACTCCTTCGTCAGCAGCGCCGCCGCGTGTGAGTTCAGCGCGCTTGCGAGAAGGTGCGAGCGGTTCGTAAGGAGCGCATTCAGGGTCGCTGGGCTCAGCCGCTCCGGGTTCTGATTGAGGAAGTGCGCCCGCAGCCCGAACTTCGCGCTCTGCTCAAGCAGTGCAGCGAGATTGCCCGAGGCGGCGCCGTCGTAGCTCTGCACCTCATCGAAGAAGGGCCAGAAAAGCCGTCGATCGCCCGGCGCCAGCTCGGCGCGGCTGCGGGCGGCGTGGAAGAGATCGAAGACGAGAAGGTTGGCGACGAGCCGGTCGCGGGTGCCCCCGGCGCCGGGACAGGCGAGCACGATCAGCCCCTCGTCCATTGCCTCGCGGACTCGGTAGGTGGTGCGGGCTTGACCGAGCAGCGCAGTGATCGCGCTGGATGCCCGCAACCGGTCGATCATGTTCGTGACCGGCGTGATCGCGTCGGTCGCGAGCAGCGGAAAGCGGTCCCGCCAAAAGCGCTGAGAGGCTTGCGGCAGGAAGGGCAGAACGTCCTCCCGCCACTCGGCGTCGCTCAGCAGCGTCGGAATCTGGAAGATCGTTGGCGCCAGGTCGTCCTCGGCGAGGACCGGCGCGATCCTCGCCAGCGCGGAGGCGGCCTGCGTCGTGAGGTTGATCGCGCGGGTCGATCGCTCGCCCCATTCGAGCGCAGAGGCGAAGGCGTCGACTACCGCCTCGACCCGCGCCTCGGCTTCGACCGGATCGGCCCCGGCGACCCCAAAGAGGTTCCAGCCCGGCAGCCCGTCGAGAGAGGCGCCGGGCCGCAGGTCAATGCGGACGACGCGCTCGGCGACGCCGGGCTCGGCGAGGTAGGGCGCGATCCGATCGAGGGCGTCGCCGTGGGGATCGAGGAAGAAGCCGCCGTAACCGGAGCGGACGAGGTGGACGAACTGCACGATCGCCAGCTCGGTCTTCCCGTAGCGCGAGCGGCCCGCCGTGTAGCTGAAGAACGTGTCGGCGACGCGCACCCCGACCAGGCGCTCGCCCTCATCGCCGCTGACCATCCCGAGGGGGATCAGGTCTCTCCGTTTCGGATCGAAGGACGGGAGCGGCGGAGGCGGCGCCAGCAGGGCGCCGGATCGCAAGACGTTCTCGGCTCGGCAGTTGACGGTCGGCGGCTTCAAGAAGCCGGCCACCTCGCGCGCCGTCAGGATCATCTTCCGCGCTGGCCGGAAGTAGCCGGTGGCGAGGCGGCGGTCGAAACTGCCGCGTCGGAGAGGAAGGTCGGAGCCGAGGAAGGCGACACCGAGCACCGGCAGCCCCGAGGCCCGAAGCCAGTTGCGATCAGTCAACGGCTCGAAGGCCGCGAGCATTTGCTTCGTCATGGCCTTCGCCCGCGGGCGGTTGGGGGCCTGGCAGCGGAGGAGAACCTGCGCCTCAAACAGCGGCCCCGAATCGCGGAGCTTCGCGTCGAGGGCCTGGCCGACGAGGCGACGGTCGACCAGCTCGTCGGGCTGGGCTCGGTCCCGGCCGCGATGCTCGACGCCGAACAGCTCGCCCCACCTCGGCCCCTCCCGATGGCGCCGCCGAGCCTGGCGGCCCAGGCGGCGACGAAGCCGACTGCGGCGCCGGCCGGTAGCCGGCAGCAGGTCTACGCAGACGGTCGCCGCCTCCCCCCGTTCGGGCCGTAGGGCGGCCATCGCCGCGGCGAACGCCTGCAACGGATCGGGATCGCCCTCGGGCCGGGCCAGCGGCTCGATGCTCGGATGGGCGAGCACCAGCTCGGTTCGGAGGTTGACCTCCTCCTCCCCGGCGCGGTTCCCGCTGGCGACCAGCGCCTCCTCGGCAGATCGCAGCTCGACGCCTTCATATGAGCGAAGCGCTGCACGCAGCAACCCGGCGGCGCGATCCGGTACTTCGATCAGGTAGACGAGCCGGCGCTCCTGATCGCAGGCGAGCTGCACCCGCAGGGCGCTTGCCCTGCGATCCATCCAGCCGGCGATGCTCCGCTCACTTGCTGCGAGCTGGGCGGCGAAGGCGAGAACGACATCGGGTTTCGCGTCGAACTCGTCGGCCGGAACGATGGCCGCCAGCCGCCGTGATCGCAGGGTTCGGCGGGTGGCGATGATGCGCTGTGGAGCCAGCGCGGAGGCGATAGCGACGGCCCCGAGCGCGAGGGGGGCGAACCGCTCCGCGAGATCGAGGACCGCCCCGGCTTCGAGGTTCGAGATGGCCGACGAGATGGAGAATGCGACCAGGGCAGCGACGATCGCGAGCAGCGGCCGCGGATCGGAGTGCTTCCTTGAGGTCATGCACCGACCCCGAGGTCACGGAGTGTTGTCGGCAAAATCGCAGCGCCGCATTCGCCGCTGCGATGCGGCATAGCGGCCCTTCGGCGCAGATTGATTGCGACCAGTGAGGCGCCGAGCGACCCGACCGTCGAGGCGACCAGCGAGACGACGCCGGACCTCATCGCCTCCTCCCCTCATCGGGGGCCACGAACCGGGCGATGTATGCCTCGCCTCGATCGCGGTAGCGACGGAGGAAGGCCCTCCAGCCGCGGCGGGCTGCGGGCAGGTTGGGGGCGCTCACCCGCAGCACCGCCCGGTCGCCGCTTGCGCCGACGAGGGTGATCGCCAACTCGCCGCGCCTGTACGGGACGTACTGGAGCGCCCGATGCGATCGGAGGGCGCGGGCAGCTCGCTGAGCGGCGGCGCTGCCCTGCTCATCCTGGGGGTCCTGCCGCCGGGTCGGCGAGTGACGCTCGGCCGCTTCGTCTTCGACCTTCTCGACCGGGGCGGCGGGCACGGAAGGGGAAGCAGCCGCCGGCCGGTCCTCCCGCGAGGTCGGCCGCTCGGCCTCGCTGCCGGCGAATACGAACAGCGCCGCGAGGCCGAGCGGGATCGCGCTGGCGAAGGCCAGGATCGCCCGCGCCGCGCTCGGGTCGAGCGGGCGGTCGAGGAAGGTACGAAGCCGGTCAACCATCGGCGCCGTCCTCGGTGCTCGGCGGGTGGGCGTAGCCGAAGATCGGCGCCGGCATCCCGTAGGCCACGGCCTGCGAGGGAAGGAACGGACCGGAGCGGGCAACCCGGTTGCCGAAGTTGCCGTCGATCGTCGTGATCTGCCCGCCGGGGAAGACGCGCTCGACGATGCCGATGTGGTCTGAGGCGGTCGGACCGCTGCCGTAGAGGACGGCGTCGCCCGGTGCCGGCGTCGCGGTCGGCGGCAGGACGCGGGCGCCGTTGGGCTCAGCCGTCGAGAAGGGCGGCTCGCCGGGAGCCGGGGCGCCGGGCAGCCCGCCGCCTCCGTGGGCCTCGGCCCATTCGTAGACGGTGCCCGAGTAGGCATAGGTCGCGGTGCTGCCCTCCATCGGGACGCCCGCCCGCTTCCAGACCCAGGCGACGAACAGCGAGCACCATTCGACGCACGGCCCGTAGGGGTTGCAGTTCGATCCGGGCGGGTCCTCGCCGCGCCCGAGCTGGCTCTGCGCGATGCGGACGATCTCGTTGCCGCTCGCCCCGGCAGCCGAGCTCGACCCGCAGAACGAGCCCCCGCCCCCGCTCGCGGCGGGTTCGGTCGCCGCCGGGCTCGACGGCGGCGGCGACCCTTTGCGGTCGAAGCCGTAGGAGACGGCCCGCGCCATCACCTCGTCGGCGTAGTTCGCAACCCCGTCGGCGCAGGCGCCGTAGTAGCCGCAGGCCGCGTCCCGGTAGGCGGCATAGGAGCCGCCGGCCGGCGGCGCGCCCTTCTCCCGACGCAGGATGCGGGCGGCGGTGAAGATCGCGTCGGCCGGGTTGTTGATGTCGGTGACGCCGTCCCCGTCGCCATCGACCCGGTACAGCTCCCAGATCGTCGGTCCCGATCCGGGGCTGCACGCCGATCCCCGCACGTAGCCGATCTGCATCGGTCCCGCGCAGCCCGAGCTGTTGATCCCGGCGCAGTTTCCTTCGCCGCACTCCTGCTCGCCGATCGCCGCAAGGACGCGCCAGTCGATGTCGATCCGCCGCCCCGCTTCCTGGAAGATGCGCAGCCGGCCGGGAGAGATGTCGCGCTCGGCGGCGCGCGTCGCCGGGGCGGCGAGCGCCGAGCCACCCCCGCCCATGCAGGCGATCTCGCTGCCGAGGACCGCCATCACCGTGCCGGTGATGGCGACGACCACGGCGGCGAGGACGCCGGTGGCGATGAGGGCCAGAAGTGATCCGCCGCGACGCCGAGCGCTCATCGCCCGCCGCCTTTCCGCCAGCTGCGCCTGCGCTTGGGTGGCGAGGAGTCGCGGCCGGGATCGGTCCGCTCCTCGCCGTCTGCCGGCTTCCTCAAGACCTCACGGGTTCGCTCGCGCTCGGCGCGAAGCTCGGCCCCGAGGCTGTCTTTGCCTTTCCCCGCGGTGCGGGTCTTGCGAGCCGGCGGCTGGCCTGCTGGCGAACTGCCCGCCCGCTGAGGAGAGCGCCCCGGCCGCTCCCTCTCGGGACGTGGCTCGCGCTGCGGCGTCTCGGACCGAGCCGCGTCCTGCGAGGACCGCTTGCGTCTCCCGGCGCCTTTGGCCGAGACACCGCCGGACGCTGGCCGAGCCTCGCCCCTTGAACCGGAGGCACCCTTGTAAGCGTCTGCGGTCGAAGGCACCGGCCGGCGCGAGCGCTCGGTCGGACCCGGCGCGTCGAGGGCAGGTGCGCCGCCGCCGACCGGCCTGCTGTAGCTGGTGCCGAAAAGAGGAGCCCGGCGCGGGTCGCCCTCCCCACCCCGGCGAACGGCGCCGACCAGGCGACTAGGAGCGCCCGCTGCCGAGCGGGCGCCGCGCCGCAGCGGTCGCGAGAGCCGCCCCGCGATGCGCCCGCCCGCGTAGATCGAGAGCAGCTTCAGCGAGGCATCGCGCCCCGGCGCCCTCGGCCCGGTCGCGATCCCGATCAGGCTGTCGGTCAGCGCCTTCCTTTGGAGAAGGACCGCCCAGAAGAAAAGTGCCTGGAGGCCGAAGGACATCAGCCAGCCGAGCTGGGCGGTCGCGCTCGCCAGCGCCCCGTTGACCGCCAGCAGGACCGCCAGGATCAGCGAGTAGGCGGCCTTGCGCAGCAGGTAGCCGGCCAGCTTCTCCAGCCAGCCCTTGAAGAAGTCGTGACCGCGACCAGGGATCACCGCCGCGATCAGCGCGACCGGGCTGAAGGCGACCAGGAGCAGCAGCAGGACCTGGGCGAGGATCACCCCGATCGAGAGCGCCCCGAGGAGCGCGACCGCGCCGATCGAACCGACGAAGACGAAGCCGGCCAGCAGCAGCCGCTGGTACTGGCCCCCCTCCTCCATCGCGTCGGTCGCGGGCTTGTCGGCGACGCCGAGGCGGTAGCCCGAGCGCTCCGCGTCGGGGAGGTCGGAGGCGTCGCCGTCGTTTAGGGCCTCGTACTCACGGTCCCGTTCGTCGTGCTCCTCGGCGCCGAGGCTGTAGCGGAGGAAGCGCGGCGCATACTTGTTCGCGTTGTTGACGCAGACCTTGCCGTCAGCGGTGATCTCGGTCCCCGTTTGGAGGCGGCGAGCGAGCGCGGCGTCGCGGTCGGGGTTGAAGGACAGCGGCCGGACGGCGACCGACTCGGGATCGGAGTCCCCGGAACCAGTGCCACCGCGGACGCAGTGTTCGAGGCCGCCGAAGTTGAGGACGACCCAGGGCTTGAAGACGAGCAGGTCGAACAGCTCGTTTGCCGTGTCCTCCTTTGCCTGCCGGGCGCTCGTCGCGCTGCCGTGGGACGAGATCGACAGGAACGCGCCGGACATCTCATTCGTCCACTTGGAGACGCTGCCGATCGTCGCCCCCGGCTGGGCAACGAAGAACAGCGCCGCGACGACGTAGACCAGCGACATGCCGAGCGCCCCCGCCGTCTCGGAGTAGCGGCGCTGCACGAGCGCCTTCCACATCGCCCAGATGCCGGCGATGGCGACGGCCAGCACAAGCCAGGGCTCGCCGAGGACGCCGGAATAGATCGAGTGGATCGCGCGGGAGACGGCCGCGAGCGCCCCGGCGCCGCCGGTTGCCTGCGACCCGTTGACCAGGTCGAGGCCGAAGGCGAAGCTGAAAAGGGTGATGAGCAGGTTCACCCCGAAGCTGGTGATGAGCCAGAGGACCGAGGCGAAGAAGTAGGCGATCATCGGCGGGACGCCGTCCACGCTCACCCCGCCGGTCAGCGACGCCTCGACCGCGTTGAAGTGCTGGTCGAGCGAGTAGTTGGTGAGTGGATAGCGGCCGGCGATTCCCTCGTCGCCGACCTGCGGCGAGGGCCCGACGTTGCCCCAGACATCGCTGGCCGCGCCCGCGAGAGGGTGGGCGAGCAGCACGATCAGGGCCGCGAGGCACAGCGTCACGACGACGGGCCGCCGCCAACCGCGCGGAGCGCGCGGGCTCATGCGGCCACCGCCTGCGGGGTGTTGTCCAGCGCCGCCAGCAGCTCGCCGAAGACGAGGTCGAAGCCCAGCTCGCCGACCCGCCCGTCGAGGTCCCGCATTAGGCAGTGCCCTTGCCGGTATTCGCGCAGGCGAGCCCGCGCCGCGCCGTCGTCTGCGTCGAGGCCGATCTGCGCGATCCCCGCCCTCGCCTCGGCGTCGGTCTCCTGGCCGAACAGGAAGTAGACGCCGAACAGCTCGGCCAGCTCGCCGAGATCGGCGAGGCGCTGGGTCGCCACCAGGACCGTCGCGTTGAGGGCGCGGCCGAGTCGGATGATCCGGTTGAGCAGCGAACGGCCCTGCGTCGAGGCGAGCAGGAACCACGCCTCGTCTAGGACGACCACCTTGTGGCGGCTGCGATCGCCCGCGATCAATCGCAGCGCCAGGGCGGCGACCAGGGAGAGGGTCGCCACCGACACCCGCTCGGCGCGGGTGTAGGTCTCGCGCGAGGCGCCGGGGTCAGGCAGGCTGAGCCCCGGCGTGCGGATCGTGATTACCGACCGCTCGACCTCGATCGGCTCGGCCTCTCCGCTGCCGAAGCCCAGCCGCGCGAGGCCGAAGTCCGAGAGCACGTCCAGCGCCTCGGCGACCTCGCGGCCGGCCTCGGACTCGGCCGAGCGCAGCCGCTCGATTACCCCTCGCAGGCTTCGCTCGCCCGCCCTGACCGCGTCGCGGACGGCACGGTCGATCGCGACCTCCCAGGACGGAGGCGGGTCGCGCAACAGCTCGACTAGGTAGCTGGAGGCAAGCTCCTCGCGCAGCTCGGGCAGGCCGATCGCCAGCGGGTCGAGCTTGCCCCGGTGCTCGGGGTCGCCCGACAACTCAAGGACCTCGACCTCGCCCTCCAGCTCGGCGACACGGTCGAGGCCGTGGTCGGGCTTGGGGTCGAAGTCAACGACCAGCGAGCCCCGACGCTGGGCGGCGAAGGCGATCGACTGCGCAGCGATCGTCTTGCCCGAGCCGAGCGTCCCGGCCAGCAGCACCGCCGAGGCCCGCGCCTCGCGCGGCGCCTCGGTCGGGTCGTAGAAGACGGGGCGGCCGCCGCCGGCCGGGGAGAAGCCGATGTAGATGCCCTCGGTCGAGCCGACGTGCGCGGTCGCGATCGGCACCGCCGCGCCGAACTGCTCGACCGTCATCTGCTGGACGTAGTCGGGCACCGAGCCGCCGCCGGGCTGGGGCA
>DATMEP010000081.1:0-16185 GCA_035556755.1 Solirubrobacterales bacterium | reverse complement strand
GATGGCACTGGGCTACTCGCACCCGGTCGCGATCGATCCGCCCGAGGGGATCGAGTTCGAGGTCCCGCAGCAGACCGAGATCATCGTGCGGGGAATCGACAAGCAGCTGGTCGGCCAGGTCGCGGCGGACATCCGCAAGCGCCGGCCGCCGGAGCCCTACAAGGGCAAGGGCATCCGCTACCGCGACGAGCACGTCCTGCGGAAGGTGGGCAAGCGCGCATGACCGTCCTCACCAAGCGACAGCGGCGACTGCGCCGGCGCCGCCGGGTGCGCGCTCGGGTCGTCGGCACGGCCGAGCGGCCGCGCCTCTCGGTTTACCGCTCCAACCGCGGCGTCTTCGCCCAGCTCGTCGACGACGGCAAGGGCCAGACGGTGGCCGCGGTCAACTGGATCGAGCCGGAGCTGCGCAAACTCACGGCTTCCGAGCAGGCCAAGAAAGCCGGCGAGCTGCTGGCCGAGCGGGCCAAGGCTGCCGGCGTCGAGAGCTGCGTCTTCGATCGCGGCGGCTACAAGTTCCACGGCCGCGTCCGCGCCCTCGCCGAGGGCGCGCGCGAGGGAGGACTGAAGTTCTGATGAGCGTCCGTTCGCTACCTTCCTTGGCCTCATGAAAGGCATGGACATGACCAACGTGGAGACGGTCAGCCCCCGCGGGCTGGATCTCCAGGAGCGGGTGATCGAGATCAACCGCGTCGCCAAGGTGGTCAAGGGCGGCCGGCGGTTCTCCTTCACGGCGCTGGTCGCCGTCGGCGACGAAGAGGGCGTGGTCGGGATCGGCTACGGCAAGGCGCGCGAGGTTCCTCTGGCAATTCAGAAGGCGGTCGAGAACGCCCGCAAGAGCCTGATCCGCGTGCCCAAATACGGCCAGACCCTGACCCACAAGATCGTCGGCCGCTACGGCGCCGGCCACGTCGTCCTGCGCCCGGCCAGCCCCGGTACCGGAGTGATCGCCGGCGGCGGGGTGCGGGCCGTGCTCGAGCTCGGCGGCGTGAGGGACGTTCTTACGAAGAGCATCGGGACGCAGAACCCGATCAACCTCGTCAAGGCGACGATGGACGGGCTCGTGCGGTTGCGGAGGCCTGAGGAGGTGGCCGAGCTGCGGGGACTCACGGTCGCGCAGGTCTTGGGTATCCAGAAGACGAACGGATCGGCCGCGGGTCCTGTCGCCGAGGATGTCACGTCGTCCTCGCAAGCTGCGGGCGACGTCCCACCCTCGACGCCACCCGCGGAAGATGCGTCAAAAGCTGAGACTCCAAATCCGGCCGAGGTCCCCGTTGCCGAGAAAGCTGCTGAGGCGCCGGCCGAGGAGGCCAAACCCGCTGAGGGTGAGGCTTCGTGAGTGCTCTGACGATCAAGCAGGTTCGGTCGGCCAACGGCACCAACCCGAGCCAGAAAGCCACCCTCGAGGCGTTGGGGCTGAGGGGGATCGGGAAGTCGGTGGAGCGGAAGGACTCGCCTCAGTTGCAGGGGCAGATTCGGGTCGTCTCTCATCTGGTCGAGGTGGACGGTGGCTGAGAAAGCTGCGAAAGAGAAAGACTCGAAGGCCAAAGAGACTGGTCCGAGCGAGCGGTCGCAGGAGATCGGGCTGCACAACCTCCGCCCCAAGCCGGGGTCGAAACGGCCGCGCAAGCGGCTTGGGCGTGGCGAGGGCAGTGGGCTCGGCAAGACTTCCGGTCGCGGCCAGAAGGGCTACGGTTCGCGCTCGGGCTCGAAGAAGAAGGCCGGCTACGAGGGCGGGCAGAACCCGATCCACATGCGGATGCGAAAGCTCCGCGGGCCGCACAAAAAGCAGTCGATGCCCTTCGAGAAATTCCGCACCTCGACCCAGCCGGTCAACGTCGGCGACCTCGAGGAGCGCTTCGAGGCAGGCGCCGAGGTGAACCCCGCTGCCCTCAAGGAGAAGGGCATCGCGAAGGGCTCCGATCCGGTCAAGATCCTCGCCCGCGGTGAGATCTCGAAGAAGCTCGACGTTCACGCTCACGCCTTCAGTGCGGCCGCCAAAGAGAAGATCGAGGCTGCCGGCGGTTCCTGTCACACTCTGGAGCCGTAATGCTCAGGACTATTGCGAACGCTTTCAGCGTCGCCGACATCCGCAAGAAACTGGCCTTCACGGCGGCGATGCTGCTGCTCTACCGGCTGGGTGCCTTCATCCCCGCGCCGGGGGTCGACGTGGCCGCTGTCGAGGAACTTTCTTCGAACTTCGCCGGTGACAACATCCTCGGCTTCCTCAGCCTCTTCTCGGGCGGTGCGCTCGAACGGTTCTCCCTCTTTGCCCTCGGGATCATGCCCTACATCACCGCCTCGATCATCCTGCAGTTGCTGACGGTGGTCGTCCCCTCACTGGAGAAACTTCAGAAAGAAGGCGAGGTCGGCCAGCAGAAGATCACCCAGTACACCCGCTACCTGACCGTCGGGCTCGCGTTTGCGCAGTCGTGGGGTTTTGTCTTCCTCTTCCGCTCCTTTGGCAATCAGGCCGGTGGTGGGAACTCCCTCGGTGAACTGGGCGGCCCCAAAGTGCTGTTGATCGTGATCTGCCTCACCGCTGGCTGCACGCTCTTGATGTGGTTTGGCGAGCTGATCACCCAGCGCGGCATCGGCAACGGCATCTCGCTGATGATCTTCGCCTCGATCGTCTCCGGCCTGCCGAACGGGATATCGGCCTGGTGGAACAACCCCGACCAGGTCTTCGTCGTGATGATGCCCTTCGTCGCCCTGGCCGTGATCGTCGCGATCGTCTTCGTCCAGGAGGGTCAGCGCCGCATCCCGGTCCAGTACGCGAAACGGGTGGTCGGGCGCAAAATGACCTCGGGCGGCTCCACCTACCTGCCGCTGCGGGTCAACATGGCGGGCGTTATACCGGTCATCTTCGCCGCCTCGATCATGGCCTTCCCGCCGACGATCGGGCAGCTGCTCAACACGCCGGCTGCACTCGACTTCGCCGCCTTCTTCGGCCCCAACAGCTGGGCCTACGTGGCCGGCGAGGTGTTCTTCATCATCGTCTTCACCTACTTCTACACGGCGGTCACCTTCAACCCGGTGGACCAGGCCGACAACTTGAAGAAATACGGCGGCTTCATCCCGGGGGTGCGGCCCGGGCGGCCGACCGCCGAGTACCTCGACCGGATCCTCTCCCGGCTCACCTTCCCCGGCGCCCTCTATCTGGGCGCGGTGGCGGCGCTGCCGACGATCCTGATCAGCCAGACCTCGGCCAACTTCTTCTTTGGCGGCACCTCCATCCTGATCGTCGTCGGCGTCGCGCTGGACACGGTGAAGCAGCTCGAGGCGCAGCTGATGATGCGCAACTACGAGGGCTTCCTCAAATAGGCTCCAAGAGATGCCGGAGCTGAACCTAGTGCTCCTGGGCCCTCCCGGCTCGGGCAAGGGCACGCAGGGGGAGCGGCTGCAGGAAGACCTGCGACTGCCCTACTACGCGACCGGCGACATCCTGCGTGCAGCCGTCCGCGAGGGGACCGAGCTGGGGCGGACGGCGAAGGAGTACATGGACCGTGGCGACCTGGTCCCGGACGAGGTAATCGTCGGGGCGATCGCCGAGCGGATCGACTCCGAGGAGGCGGCCGATGGCTTCATCCTCGACGGGTTCCCGCGCACCGTGCCGCAGGCCGAGGCACTGGCGGCAAAGCTGGACGAGCTCGGCCGGGGGCTGACCGGGGTGCTGCTGATCGACGCGGACGACGACGAGGTGATGCGGAGGTTGGGCGGGCGGCGGACCTGCGTCGAGAACGGCCACGTCTTCCACGTCGACTTCAACCCCCCCGAGCGCGAGGGCGTCTGCGACGTCGACGGCGGCGAGCTGGTCGTCCGCGACGACGACAAGCCGGAGGTGATCCGCCACCGGCTCGACCAGTACCACGCCAAGACCGAGCCGCTGATCGAGTTCTACGACCACCAGAGCCTGCTGCGCCGGATCGACGGTGCCGCAGCTCCGGACGAGGTCGCCGACGAGCTCAGCCGCACCCTGTCAACTCTGAAGCTGGAAGCCGACGAGGCGATCTAGCCGGGTTTTGGAGGGCGGCTAGCGTGTATCGGATGATCATCAAGAAGACCCCGGAGCAGATCGAGAAGATGGCGGCTTCGGGGCAGGTCCTGATCCGCTGCCTGCGGATGCTGGAGTCGAAGGCCCGCGCCGGCGTCACCACCAAAGAGCTCGACCGGGCGGCGGACAAGTTCATCCGTTCGCAGGGAGCCGAGCCGGCCTTCAAGGGCTACCGGGGCTTCCCGGCCTCGATCTGCGCCTCGCCGAACTCGATGGTCGTCCACGGGATTCCCGGCCCCTACGAGCTGAAGCGCGGCGACCTGCTCTCGATCGACGTCGGCGTCGTCAAGGACGGCTGGGTCGCCGACGCGGCGATCACCGTTCCGGTCGGCGAGATCGGTCCCGACGAGCGCAAGCTGCTCGACGTGGCCCAGGCTGCCCTGTTCGCCGGCGCCGAGCAGATGCGGCCCGGCAACCACCTCGGCGACGTTTCGGCGGCGATCCAGCGCGCCGTGGAGATCGAGGGCCTCTCGATCATCCGCACTCTGGTCGGTCACGGAATCGGGCGCGAGATGCACGAGGACCCCCAGGTCCCCAACTTCGGCGAGCCCGGGAAGGGGCCGTTGCTGGAGGAGGGGACGGTGCTGGCGATCGAGCCGATGGTCAACGCCGGCGGTCCGCTCGTCCGCATGGGCGACGACGGCTGGGCCGTCTACTCCCAGGACGGTTCGCAGGCCGCGCATTTCGAGTTCACGGTTGCCGTCACAGCAGACGGCCCGCGAATTCTCACTCCCTGGCACGAGGACGAGTGAGTCAAGAGCGGTGGGCAGCCGTCGACGGGTACGTCACGGCGACGCTGTCACCGCATGACGAGGTGTTCGAGGGGGCGCTGAGGGCCAGCGCGGAGGCCGGGCTGCCGGCGATTCAGGTCTCGCCGCCGCAGGGGCGGCTGCTGCAGGTCTTGGCGCAGGCGATCGGGGCGCGGTCGGTGCTGGAGTTCGGCACGCTCGCTGGCTACAGCACGATCTGGCTTGGCAGGGCACTGTCGGCAGACGGTCGTCTCGTCACCCTGGAGGCGGATCCGAGCTACGCCGAGGTCGCCCGTCAGAACATCGCGCGGGCGGGGCTGGAGGAGATCGTCGATCTGCGGGTCGGCCCGGCCCTCGACACGCTGCCCTTGCTCGAGGCCGAGGGCGCCGGGCCGTTCGACTTGGTCTTCATCGACGCCGACAAGGTCCACACCCCCGACTACTTCCTCTGGGCACTGGAGCGAACCCGGCCCGGCGGCCTGATCGTCGCCGACAACGTCGTTCGTGACGGCACCCTCGCGGATGCCGAGAGCGATGACCCGAAGGTCCAAGCCCAGCGCCGCTTGCACGAGATGATCGCCGCCGAACCCCGGCTCAGCGCGACGACGATCCAGACGGTTGGGGCCAAGGGCTACGACGGCTTCACGATCGCCCTCCTCGCCGCCTGAAGCGCTCGCCGTCGCCATCTGTCCCCTGCTATCTTTCTCGGTCGGCCCAATGGCCGGTCGTGCCCGCTTGCCCGACTCCTGGGGCGGGCGGGAATCCTGTATTCGAGACAACACCGGAGCAATGAAGGTCCGAGCTTCCGTAAAGCCGATGTGCGAAAAGTGCAAGGTAATCCGCCGTAACGGGGCGGTCCTTGTCATCTGCCAAAACCCGCGCCACAAGCAGCGGCAGGGCTAGGCGATGGCGCGTATTGCGGGGATCAACATCCCGGTCAACAAGCGGGTGGAGATCGGGCTCACCTACATCTTCGGGATCGGTCGCTCCACCGCCGAGGAGATCCTGGCGGAGACCAAGATCGATCCCAACACCAGCGTCAAGGACTTGACCGAGGACGAGGTCGTGCGCCTGCGCGAGGCGGTCGAGCGGCGCGAGGTCGAGGGCGACCTGCGGCGCGAGCGCTCCCAGGACGTCAAACGGCTGATGGAGATCGGCTCCTACCGCGGCCTGCGCCACCGGCGCGGCCTGCCGGTGCGGGGCCAGCGGACCAAGACCAACGCGCGCGGCCGCAAGGGCCCGCGCCGGATGAGCGTCGCCGGCAAGCGCAAGGTCTAGGAGAGAAGCGATGGCCGCAGCCAAAAAATCCGGCAAAGGACGCCCCCGGCGCCGCGTCAAAAAGAACATCGCCTACGGACAGGCCCACATCAAGACTTCGTTCAACAACACGATCGTCACTCTGACCGACACCCAGGGCAATGTGATCGCCTGGGAGTCGGCCGGGTCGACCGGTTTCAAAGGCTCGCGTAAGTCGACGCCGTTCGCTGCCCAGGTGACCGCCGACGCGGCGGCCAAGAAGGGCATGGAGCACGGGCTCGAAAAAGTCGAGGTGTTCGCCAAGGGCGCCGGCTCGGGTCGTGAGACCGCGATCCGCTCGCTGCAGGCCGCCGGCCTCGAAGTGACGACCGTCAAGGACGTCTCGCCGCAGGCCCACAACGGTTGCCGACCGAAGAAGCGGAGGCGCGTCTGATGGCCCGCGACACCGGTGCCCAGTGCAAGCAGTGTCGCCGCGAGGGCCAGAAACTCTTCCTCAAGGGCGAGCGCTGCTTCACCGACAAGTGCGGGGTCGACCGCCGCTCCTACCCGCCCGGCGACCACGGCCGCGGCCGGATGCGGCAGTCCGAGTACCGGGTGCAGCTGCGCGAGAAGCAGAAGACGCGCCGCTACTACCAGGTTCTAGAGAGTCAGTTCCGCGCCTACTACGACAAGGCGTCCCGCCAGGAGGGGGTTACCGGCGAGAACCTGCTGCGCCTGCTGGAGTCCCGCCTCGACAACGTCCTGGTGCGCCTCGGCTTTGCCGCCTCGCGGCGCCAGGCGCGGCAGCTGGTCAGCCACGGCCACTGGCTGGTGAACGGCCGGCGCGTCGACATCCCCTCTTACCAGGTCCGTCCCGAGGACGTGATCTCGGTCAAATCTGGTTCGGCCGCCACCGACACGATCCGCAAGGCGACCGAGCTGGTCTCGACCGTGCCGGCCTGGTTGCAGGCCGACCACGACTCGCTTACCGCCAAGGTCCTGCGCTACCCGGAGCGCGCGGAGATCTCGGCGCCGGTTCAGGAGCAGCTGATCGTCGAGCTGTACTCCAAGTAGTCCGGGCCCAAATTTCGGAAACACCCATAAGCAAGGAACTCATGACCACTGACTTCCAGGTCCCCCGTATCACCGCAGACAAGGCGGACGACCGCCGTGGCACCTTCACGATCGAGCCCCTCGACAAGGGCTTCGGCTACACGTTCGGCAACAGCCTCCGCCGTGTCCTGCTCTCTTCGCTGGGCGGCGCCGCCGTCACCAGCGTCCGCATCGAGGGCGTCGCGCACGAGTTCTCCAGCGTGCCGGGCGTCAAGGAGGACGTCACCGACGTCATCCTCAACCTCAAGGAGCTCGTCGTCCGCATGCACACCGACGCCGACGAGGTCGAGGCGCCCCTGGTCGCCACCGGCCCCGGCGAGGTAAAGGCCAAGGACATCGACCTTCCCTCCGGGGTGGAGATCCTCAACCCCGACGCGCCGATCGCGACGCTTGAGAAGAAAACGAAACTCGAGGTCTACCTGACGATCGGCCGCGGCCGCGGCTACTCGCCGGCCGAAGAGAACAAGTCCGACGAGCAGCCGATCGGCGTGATCCCGATCGACTCGATCTTCTCGCCGATCCGCCGCGCCTCTTACTCGGTCGCCACGGCCCGGGTTGGCCAGCGAACCGATTTCGACAAACTGACCCTGGAGATGGAGACCGACGGCTCGATCGAGCCGGCCGCAGCTCTGCGCGAGGCCTCCGAGATCCTGATCAAGACCCTGGCGATCTTCACCGACGCGGATCGGGTCGAGGAGCTGACCGCCCGCGAACCCGTCGCGCCGCTTCCCCCTGAAGGGCTGGCGAGCATTGCCACCGACGGCGGCGGCAACGCTTCCAACAACGGGCTCGACGAGATCCTGATCGAGGAGCTGGAGCTGGGCGTTCGCTCCTACAACTGCCTGAAGCGGGCCGGCGTCCAGACGGTCGGCGACCTGGTCCGCAAGACGCGGACGGAGCTGAACGCGATCCCCAACTTCGGTTCGAAGTCGATCGAGGAAGTGATCGAGACCCTGCAGGCCCGCGGTCTCGATCTGCAGCAGGACTGAGGAACGACGCGGAGCCGAGGAGAGACCGATGCGCCACCGCAAGAAGCGCAACAAGCTGAGCCGCGACGCGGCGCATCGCGAGTCGCTCCTCTCGAACCTCTCCAAGCAGCTGATCGAGCACGAGCGGATCAAGACCAGCCAGGCGAAGGCGAAGGCGGTCAAGCCCGAGGTCGAGCAGCTGATCACGCTCGCCAAGCGGGGTGACCTGCACGCCCGGCGGCAGGCACTGGCGACGCTGCACAACGACAAGTTCATCGTGCACAAGCTGTTCGAGGAGGTTGCGCCTCGGTATCTGGAGCGGCCCGGCGGGTACACGCGGATCGTCAAGCTTGGGCCGCGTAAGTCCGACTCCACGGAGATGGTCTACCTCGAGCTGGTGTAGGTGGGGAGGGGGCGGGGTGCCCCTCCCGCTTGCTGGGTTTTTCGCCGGTCGCGCCTACGCTCTCGCTGAGTGGTCTGTGCGAAAAACATGACGCCGCCGCGCGAGAGGGGCACCCCGCCCCCTCCACGCAGGCCATCCCGGCTATTTGTAGCTGACTGACTCCAGATACAAGCCGTGCGGGGGAGCCGTGTCGCCTGCCTCTGAGCGCGGTGCACCCCTTAGAAGCTGAGTGAAGTCGTCGGGGGTAAAGCGTCCCGATGAGGTGGCGAGCATCGTGCCTACCAGGGCTCGGACCATGTTTCGCATGAAGGCGTCGGCGGTGATGCGGAAGGCGAGGATGTCGCCGTCCTGCTCCCAGGCGGCGGCGTGGATGTCGCGGTCGAAGCGGACGTGGTCGGTCTGGGTGGGGGTGAAGGCGGTGAAGTCGTGGGTGCCGGGGAGAGCCGCGGCGCAGGCGTCGAGTGCCGCTCGGTCGAGGCGGTGGGGCCACCAGAGGGCGCGTCCCTGCTCGAAGGGGCTGGGGGAGCGGCGGGTGAGGATCCGGTAGCGGTAGGTCCGCGACCTGGCATCTCCCCGGGCGTCGAAGCCGTCGGCCGCCTGCTCTGCCGCAGTTACGGCGACGTCATTCGGTCCGACCGCGTTGAGGCTGCGGGCCAGATCCTTCGGCAGCTCCGCCTCGGTGACGAAGCTGGCCACCTGCCCCAGCGCGTGCACGCCGGTATCGGTCCGCCCCGCCACGGTCAGCCCTACCGGCTCCCGCAGCACGGTCCCCAGCGCCGCCTCCAGCTCCCCTTGCACCGTCCGCAGCCCCGGCTGCGCCGCCCAGCCTTTGAATCCCGAGCCGTCGTATTCGATGTCCAGCTTCACCGTTGGCACGCGCGCAGTATGCACGCAGACGCTGCGCCTAGAATCGCTGGTCGTGCGAGTCCTCCTGACCAACGACGACGGCATCTCCGCCCCCGGCCTGCAGGCGGCGCGACGCGCCCTGCGCGAGCTCGACGGAGTCGAGGTCGACGTGATCGCCCCCGATTCCAACCGCAGCGCCACCGCGCGCAGCATCACGACCCGCTCGCCGCTGACCGTCGAGGAGGTCGAGTTCGGCGACGGCGACCGCGGCTACGCCACCGACGGCACCCCCGTCGACTGCGTCCGCTTCGCCGAGCTGGGCCTGGTCGGGCACCGCCCGGACCTGATCGTCTCCGGGATCAACCACGGCGCCAACCTCGGCGACGACATCACCTACTCGGGGACCGTTGCCGCGGCATTCGAGGGAATCATCCTCGGCATCCCGGCGGTGGCGATCTCGCAGCAGTCCTCGGGCGGGGGGATGGGCTACGTCAGCGGCCAGTTCGACTTCGGCGTCGCAGCCCCCTTCGTCGCCCAGCTGGTCGGTGCCCTGACCGCCGAGCCGATGCCGCCGGCGACGCTGATCAACGTCAACTGCCCCGCCGGCGAGCCGACCGGCGTCGAGGTGACGAAGCTCGGCAAACGCCTCTACAACGACGAGCTGAAGCTGGTCGGAGAGGACGATGGCGGCGGGCGCCGCCGCTACGAGATCTACGGTTGGCAGCCCGGCTTCGAGGAGCTGGAGGGGACCGACCTGACCGCCGTCTCGCAGGGCCGGATCGCGGTCACCCCGATCCACTTCGACCTCACCGATCACGGCGGCCTCGAGCGGCTGCAGGGCTGGCGGTTCGAGGAGATGCTGGCGGCCTGCGCCCCGGCGGCGTGAGCGCCTCCGCGGCCGACAACAAGCGTGTAGCCGAGCTGCGCCGCGAGTTGGCGGAGCACAACCGCCGCTACTACGTCCTCGACGATCCGACGATCGGCGACGACGAGTACGACGCGCTGCTCGACGAGCTGCGCGCGATCGAGGCCGAGCACCCGGAGCTGCGCACGCCGGACTCGCCCACGCAGCGGGTCGGCGCGCCGCCGCTCGACCGCTTCGAGCAGGTCGAGCACGCCGAGCAAATGCTCTCGCTTGGCAACGCCCGCAACGAGGAGGAGCTCCGCGCCTGGGAGACGCGGATCCGGAACCACCTGAAGCGGCTCGACATCACGGCTTCGGAATTCAGCTACACGACGGAGCCGAAGATCGACGGGCTGGCGATCTCGCTCACCTACGAGGACGGCGTCCTCGTCCGCGGTGCGACCCGGGGGGACGGTCGGGTCGGCGAGGACGTCACCCAGAACCTGCGCACGATCGGCGCGATCCCGCTGCGGATCGACGACGCCCCTTCGCTGGTCGAAGTGCGCGGCGAGGTCTACCTGCCGATAGCGGACTTCAAAGCGCTGAACGAACGCCGCGCCGAGGCGGGGGAACCGACCTTCGCCAACCCCCGCAACTCGGCCGCCGGCTCGATCCGCCAGCTCGATCCGGCGCTCGCCGCCGAGCGGCCGCTCTCGATCTGGTGCTACGGGATCGGAGCCGGCGGCCTCGACCTCGCCACCCACAGCGAGGAGATCGAGTGGCTGCGCGAGCGCGGCTTCAAGGTCAACCCCGACACCGCCCACCACGAGGGGATCGACTCGACCGTGAGGCGCTGCCGCTGGTGGGAGGAGCGGCGCGAGGAGCTCGACTACGAGATAGACGGCGTCGTGGTCAAGGTCGACGAGCGGGCCCTGTGGCGGGAGCTGGGCGTTGTCGGCCGCGAGCCGCGCTGGGCGATCGCCTGGAAGTTCCCGCCGACGACGGCGACGACGAAGCTGCTCGACGTCGTCTGGAACGTCGGCCGCACCGGCCACCTGGTCCCGTTCGCGATGCTGGAGCCGGTCCATGTCGGCGGCGTCACCGTCTCCACCGCGACCCTCCACAACGAGGAGGACCTGGCGCGCAAGGACGTGCGGGTGGGGGACGAGGTGGTGGTGATGCGGGCCGGCGACGTGATCCCCCAGGTGGTCTCGCCCCTGGTCCAGCGCCGTCCGAAGGGGACGCGCCGGGTCAAGCCGCCGAAGAAATGCCCGGCCTGCGGCACCGAGACGATCAAGCCCGAGGACGCCGTCTTCTCGATCTGTCCCAACCGGGCCGGCTGCCCCGGCCAGTCCTTCCAGCACGTCAAACACTTCGTCAGCAAGGGCGCGATGGACATCGAGGGGCTGGGCGAAAAGCAGGCGATGCGCTTTCTCCAGGACGACCTGATCGCCGACGTCGCCGATATCTACGACCTGCGCGAGGAGCAGCTGGCCGGGCTGGAGGGCTTCGGCGAGATCTCGGCGCGCAATCTGGTGGCGGCTATCGAGGAGTCACGCTCGAGGCCGTTCAAACGCGTCCTCTACGCGCTCGGCCTGCCCGGCGTCGGCTACGTGACCGCGGAGGCGCTGGCCGACCACTTCGGCTCGATCGACGACCTGCACCTCGCCGACCCGGAGCGGATCGAGGAAGTGGAGGGCGTCGGGCCGATCATGGCGGTGCAGATCGCCGAGTCGCTTGCCGACGAGCGCACCTGGGAGCTGATCGAGAAGCTGCGCGAGAAGGGCCTGCGGTTGGAGCAGGACGAATCCGAACGGCGTGCGAGCGGCGGTCCGCTGGAGGGCAAGACGCTGGTCCTCACCGGCACCCTGCCGGAGCTGACCCGCGAGGAGGCCGCGGCGCTGATCAAGGCCGCCGGCGGCAAGGTCACCAACTCGGTCTCGAAGAAAACGGACTACGTGGTCGCCGGCGACAATCCCGGCTCCAAGCTCGCCAAGGCCGAAAAACTGGAGGTCGAGATCCTCGACGAGGCCGGCCTCCGCGCCCTGCTTCAGTAGGAGGCGATCATGGCGGCGATCCGGTCCTGCTCGTAGTGGGCGAGGCCGAGGTCGTAGACGCTCGCCATCAGGATCGAGAAGATCATCAGCTTGCCGCTGCGGTTGAAGCAGTAGCCGGAGAGGGCACTGACCCCGGTCAGGGTGCCGGTCTTGGTGCGGCAGCGGGCCTCGGCTGCGGTTCCGTCCATGCGATCGTCGACCGTCCCCTCGCGACTGCTCAGCGCCAGCCCCTGGATGAACGGGTCGGCGACCGTCGAGTTGCGCATCGAGTCGAGCAGGCGCACCACCTGCAACGGCGAGGCGCGGTTGCCGCGGGTCAACCCCGAGCCGTCGACCGCGTGTACCCCGGAGAGCCGGCTGCGGGCGAAGCGCTCGACCACGGCGGCCCCGGCGCCGGTCGTGCCGGCACCGCCAAGGCGCGCCCCGAGCAGCTTGATCAGCATCTCGGCGTAGAAGTTGTTGGAGGGGACGTTGGTCGCCTCGGCAAGCTGCTCGATGGTCGGCGATTGAACCGTGGCAAGCGGCGTCGCGCCAGGCGGCGTCGCGCCCATCGCGATGCCGGCCCGCAGCGCGACTCCGGCTGCGCGCAGCGAGCGAGCCAGGGTCAGCCCCGCGATCTTGGCCGGATCGGAGGCGAAGCCGCTGCCGCGCGAGTCGCGGTAGCCGGAGTTGAAGGCGAGCCCTGAGAGCGGGCCGACGTAGGAACTGGTCGCGTAGCCGGAGTCGGCGACGCCGCGGAGGCGGTCGAAGACGGTGTCGTCGGCGTACAGCCTGCCGGTCACCCGGCGCACCCCGGCGGCGCGGAGCTGCGCGGTCAGTTCGAACAGGTTGGTCCCGACTCCACCCAGGAAGCGCTGGTAGAAGGCCGGCGCGCCGAGGGCCGGGTCGCCTGCGCCGCGCAGGAAGAGGCTGCCGTGCAGGACACCGTTGCGATCGAGGCCGCCGTCGGCGTAGAGGCTCGTCCCGATCCGGTACTCGGGGCCGAGTCGCCCCAGTGCGGCCGCGGTGGTGAACAGCTTCATGTTCGAGGCGAGCGACCGCTGCCGCTTGGGCGCCCGGCCGCAGACGACCCGCCCGGTATCGCCGTCGAGCACGAGCAGCCCGCTGGCCGCGCCGCCGCCCCCCACGAGGCGCTCCCGCATCGTTTCGCAGGTCGGGCTGGCGGCGCCGGCCTGCGCCGCGAACGCGAGCATCAGGACGACTGCGGCAAGCAGGATCGCGGCTCGTCTCATTGGACCTACGAACACGAGAATTGTCGAAGGTAGCGGCTTTTCCGGCGGGGCCACCCGGCCGACCTGGGATAATCCATGTTTATGGGCAAGGTCGTCGACATCGAGACCACCTCTCGCCGCAAACGTGGCAGGGGTCGCAAACGCCCATCGAAGACCGCCCTCGTCCTCGGCGGCGGCGGCTTCACCGGTGGGGTCTACGAGATCGGCGCCCTGCGCGCCCTCGACCTGCTCGCGGTCAACAGCACGGTCAACAACTTCGACATCTACGTCGGCACCAGCGCCGGCTCCTTCGTCGCGACGATGCTCGCCAACGGGGTCACCCCCGACGAAATGATGCAAGTCATAAACGACCGGGTTCCCTCGGAGCTGGAGGACCTCGATCTCGACAAGGTGCTGAGGCCCAACTACCTCGGCTTCCTGCAGAAGGCGGCGATGCTGCCGCTGCGCACGGTCGAGCTGGTGACGAGATTGGTGCGGATGGGGGAGTTCTCGGCGATGGACATCGGCGTCGGCCTCGCCGAGGCCCTGCCGACCGGGCTCTACTCGGGCGACGGCATCGCCGACTACGTCGAGGGCGTCCTCACCGACACAGGGAAGGCAAACGACTTCCGCCGCCTCGAGAAGGAGCTCTACCTCACCGCCACCGACCTCGATACCTGCGAGCGGCTCGTCTTCGGCGAGCCGGGCTGGGACGACGTGCCGATTTCCAAGGCGGTCCAGTGCTCGACCGCCCTGCCGATCGTCTACAAGCCGGTCGAGCTGAAGGGTCGCCAGCTCCTCGACGGCGGCATCCGCTCGACCACCAACGTCGACATCGCGGTCGAGAAGGGCGCCAAATTCATCATCGTCGTCAACCCGATCGTCCCCTTCGTCAACGACTTCGAAAAGACGATCCCGACCGTGACCGGGACCAGGGCGCGGCGGGTCTCCGACATGGGTCTGCCGGCGATCGCCAACCAGGCTTTCCGGCTGATCGCCCACGCCCGCCTGCACGAGGCTGTCGCCCAGTGGGAGGAGAAGTACCCGGGCGTCGACATCATCCTGGTCGAGCCCGAGCCCAACGACGAGCTGATGTTCGGCACGCCGATCATGGACTACTCGCACCGCCTCCAGATCGCCCGCCACGGTTTCGAGTCGGTCACCGCGACCCTCGCCCAAGACTACGAGCGCTTCGAGGAGATAGCCGGCCGTCACGGCCTCGAGATCTCCGGGCGCCGCGTCCGCCGCGTCGTCGAGCGGGCAGCCGAAGAGGAGCCAGGGCAGACCTCCGCCTGGCGCCGGGTGCTAGAGCAGACCACCTCAGCGCTCCTCCGCCAAAGCGGCGAAGCGTCTTAGCTCGTGCGCCCATCCATCCCCTCTCTAGAGAGGTCGCGCTTGGTGGGAGGGGGCGGTCGCCCCTTTGGGCGAATGTCGCCGAAGGCGGCGATATGCAATCTGATGGTTGTGCGGCGTCAGCCGCACCGATTCTTCGGCGCTAAGCGCGAATGCGCGCGTGCGCCATCAATTCGCCCAGAGGGGTGACCGCCCCCTCGCGGCTGCGTCAGCTCGCGTACAGCTTCTCGATCTCAGGCTGGTGCCTGTCGGCGACGACCGCGCGCTTGACCTTCAGCGTCGGCGTCAGCTCGCCGCTTTCCTGCGAGAGGTCGTGGGGGAGGATCGCGATCTTCTTCACCTGCTCGACCCGGGCGAACTTCTCGTTGACCTTCGCCAGATGCGCCTCGATCGTCTCGCGGACCGCCCCGTTGGCGGCAAGCTGGGCGGGATCCTCCGGCAGCCCGTGCTCTTTTGCGTAGGCGACCGCTTCTTCGGGTTCGAGGGTGACCAGCGCCACCAGGTAGGGCCGGCGGTCGCCGACGACGACGCACTGGGAGACCAGCGGGTGCTGCTTGATCTCGTTCTCGAGGTTGGCCGGAGTGATGTTCTTGCCCCCGGCGGTGATGATGATGTCCTTTTTGCGGCCGGTGATCTTGATGAAGCCGTCGGAATCGATCTCGCCGAGGTCGCCGGTGTGCAGCCAACCGTCGACGATCGTCTCCCGCGTCGCCTCCTCGTTCTTGTAATAGCCCTGGAAGACGTTCGGGCCCTTGACCAGGATCTCGCCGTCGTCGGCGATCCTCACCTCGCAGCCCGGGAAGGGTTTGCCGATCGTGCCGATCTTGAAGTCCTCGGGAGAGGAGATCGTCGCCGCGGTCGAGGTCTCGGTCATCCCCCAGCCCTCCAGCACCAGGACCCCGGCGGCGTCGAAGAAGCGCAGGATGTCTGGGTTGATCGGTGCCGCGCCGGAGACAGCGAGCCGCAACTGCCCGCCGAACAGGCCCTTGATTTTCGAGAGCACTTTCTTGTCGGCGAACTCGTACTGCTTGCGCAGCAGGAATCCCGGTTTGCGGCCGGCCCGTTCGGTCTCGCGCATCTTGCCGCCGACCCGGATCGCCCAGTCGAAGATCGCCTTTTTGAGGCCGCCCTCTTTCTCCATCGCGCTGGTCGCGGTGGTGTAGATCTTCTCGAAGATCCGCGGCACCGAGGGGAAGTAGGTGGGTTTCAGCTCGGCCAGGTTGGGCAGGATCTTCAGCGGGTCGCGCTCCCAGTAGGCGAGGCTGGCGCCGAGGTCGAAGCTGCCGAGCTGGATCAGCAGGGCGAAGGAGTGGGCGAGCGGCAGGTAGAGGTAGGTGACGTCTTCGGGCTCGAT
>DATMEP010000080.1:0-3836 GCA_035556755.1 Solirubrobacterales bacterium | reverse complement strand
AGGTAGAGGACGGCAAGGAAGCCGAACTTCAGCGCTACCGAGATCGGGTCGTAGTCCACGCCAGCACCCTAATGACGGCCCCAGAGCACCGCTAGGCCACTACCGCTCGACGTCGAACTGGAAGGTCGTCGTCCCCAGCGTCACCTTGTCGCCCGCGCTCAGGCGGGTCGAGCCGACGCGGCGCCCGTTGACCTTGATCCCGTTGGTCGAGCCGAGGTCGGCGACCGTCCACTCGCCGTCCTGGGCCCGGCGCAGCTCGGCGTGATGGCGGGAGACGTTCGGGTCGCGGAGCACGCAATCGGCGTCCTTGGAGCGGCCGATCGTCGCCCGCGGCCCCTCCAGCACGTAGCGGCGCGCGTCGACGATCACGATCGCCCGGGTCGCAACCTCCGCGCGTCGCGAGGGCGGCGCCTCTTTGGGGGGCGAATCGCGAACCGCCGAGTAGACCATCGTGTGCCCCTCCTCGCCCGGCTCGGGCCGCTCGCCCTCATGGGCCGGCGGCTTCACCAGCCGCGTCTGTATCCCAAACTCACCCAGGCGCAGCCGCTCGTCGGTCTCGAAGGTGACCGTGGGGCGGGTCAACAGGTCGTAGTTGCGGCGCCGCGCGTGCTCGAGCAGGTAACCGGAGAGCTCCTGCTCGAGCGAGCGCTCGTAGCCCTCAAGGCGCGTCCTGTCCTTGCTCGAGAGGTAGACCGTGTACTCGTTGGGGACGTAGACGCGGGCGACACCGGCGGTCTTGTGCGAGTCCATCTCCTTGGCCAGCTTGCGAGCCAGCTCGACCGGCTGCACCTCGGAGCTGAAGGCGCGGCTGAAGACGCCCTCGACGAGGCCTTCGATCCTGCTCTCGAGGTTGCGAAGGACGCTGATCGGAAAATCCTAGAGGTCTAGGGAAGGAGCGCACCGTGGCCGAGCGCCAGCCAGGCCCCGAGGACCGCTGCCGCGGCGGCGACGCCGAGCCGCATGCCGAGCGGCCTGGTCGCGCGGGGAGGGCTGTCGGCGAGGGCGTCCAGCGAGTCCTCGATCGCGGTCCCCAGCTCCTCCAAGGTCGGTCGGCGGGCGGGCCTGCGCAGCAGGGCGGCGTCGATCACTTCGCTCAGCTCGCGCGGCAGGTCGGGACGGAGGCGGCGTAGGGAGCGCGGGCGGTCGCCGATCGCCCGCGCGGTCGCCGCCGGCGTGTCGCGACGGTTGGGATTCTCGCCGCTCCAACACTCGTAAAGCATCAGGGCCAGCGAGTACACGTCGGCCTCGGGGCCGGCGGTGCGGCCTTCGGCCTGCTCTGGCGCCATGTAGGCGAGGGTGCCGACGACATCGCCGGGCGCCGTCAGCGCGGTCGAGTCGGCGAGTCGGGCGACGCCGAAGTCCATCAGCTTCGCCCGCGGATCGCCGTCCTCGGCGACGAGCACGTTTTGCGGCTTGATGTCGCGATGGACGACACCGCGCGAGTGGGCATGGTCGAGCGCCTCGCAGAGGTCGGCTCCGATCTCACCGATCTCGCGGTCGCTGAGCGAGCCGGCCGCGCCCAGCTCGGCCAGGGTCGAGCCCTCGACCAGCTCGGTCACCAGCAGCGCGCTGCCGTCCTCCTCGCCCATCTCGTAAAGAGTGACGATGCCGGGGTGGTTGAGCCGCGCCGCGGCCTGTGCCTCGCGCAGCACTCGCCGGCCCGAATCGCCGCTCGACTCGATCGCCTTGACGGCGACGTTGCGCTCGAGCCGCCCGTCCCAAGCCTCGTAGACAGTGCCGAAGCCGCCGCTGCCGATGCGGCGCTCGATCAAGAAGCGGTTGAGGACGAGGGAACCGACCACCTCTTTCGACTTCGCCGCGAATCCGCTTCCTCCTGCGACATACTCCCTGCTTCTTGGAGGATTCCAGCGCAGCCGCGCGGCGCAGGCCGCGACCGCCCCGTCGTCCAGAGCGGCAGCAGATCCTGCTGCGGCGAGGGCTCGCACTCGGCGCCGGACTGCTGATCGTGGTCCTGCTGGTGCTCGGCGTGCGCGGCTGCCTCAACGCGCGTCAGGAGCGAGCGCTCAGCGACTACGCCGAAAACGTCACTCAGATCGTCGACGAGACCGCGCAGACGAGCAAAAACTTCTTCGGAAAGCTGGAAGACCCCGGCGAACTCTCGGTCACCGAGTTCGTCGCCGAGGTCAACGCCGATCGCAGCGCGATGGACAACTACGTCGCGCGGGTCGACGGCCTCGACACCCCCGGTGACATGGGCGAAGCGCAGTCGACGCTGGAGCTGGTCTACGAGCTGCGGGGCAGCGCGATGACCGAAATCGCGGAAAAGATGAGCACCGCGCTGGGGGATGTCGGCTCGGAGAAAGCGACCGCCTCGATCGCCAAGCAGATGGGCAAGCTGGTTGCCGGCGACGTGCTCTATGCCTCCGTCGTGCGGCCGCGGATCGACGCCGCCCTCGCCGACAACGGGATATCCGGCGAGGACGTGCCGGAAAGCGACTTCGTCCCCGACGACACCAAGTGGCTCGACGAAGCGGAAGTGGGCGCGGCGCTGGGCGCGGTCACCGGCGCGACCAGCGAAGACGTCTCCGGCGTCCACGGGCTCGAACTGATCTCGGTCAGCATCAACGGCACCGAACTGAGTCCCGAAGAAACGGCCTCGATCTCGGCGGAAGAAACGGCGGAAGTCGAAGTCGAAGTCCAGAACCAGGGCGAATCGACCGAGAACGGCGTGACGGTGACGGTCACCGTCAACGGCAACAGCCTGCAGGGCGACATCAGCAGCATCGGCGTAGGCGAATCGGCGGGCGCGGCGATCCCGTTGACGCCGACGCCGAAAGGCGAAGTGACGCTGGAAGTCGTGGCGGAGCCGGTGCCCGGCGAGCAGATCACCGAAAACAACGAAGCCAGCTATACGGTCGTCTTCGAATAAGCGATGCGGATCGCCTACCTCGGTCCGGCCGGCACCTTCACCGAAGACGCCCTGCGCGAGGCGATGCCCGCAGGGCAGATCGAGTCGCTGCGCACGCCGACCGTCCACGACGCAATCGTGGCTGTTGAGCAAGGGGAAGCGGATCGGGCTTTCGTCCCCTTCGAGAACTCGATCGAGGGGTCGGTGCGCAGCACCCTCGACACGCTCGCCTTCGACACCGAGGCGGTGGCGATCGCCGGTGAGCACGACTTTCGCGTGCGCGCCCACTTGATCGCGCGCGAGGGGGTCGAGCTGGACCAGGTGGCCGCGGTCCTCTCCCACCCCCAGCCACTCGCCCAGTGCGCTGCCTTCCTCCGCGACCAGCTGCCGGGGGTCGAACGGCGCAGCGTCAGCAGCACCGCGGAGGCAGTGCGGATGGTCGGCGAGTCGGTGCGTCCCTGGGCGGCGATCGGCGCCCGCGCCGCGGCCGAGCTCTACGGCTGCGTCGTGCTGCGCAAGGGGATCGAGGACGAGGCTGAGAACATCACCCGCTTCGTCTGGATCGCGCCAAGCGGCGTCGAGGTCGAGGGCGGGGGGTCGTTCCGGACCTCACTGGTCTTCTCCGAGCTTGGCGAGGATCACCCGGGCGCCCTGGTCGAGGCGCTGCAGGAGTTCTCCAGCCGCGGCGTCAACCTCTCCCGGATCGAGTCCCGCCCGCTGCGCCGCGGGCTCGGCCGCTACATGTTCTTCGTCGATCTCGAAGGAAGCGTCGAGGACGAGGAGATCGCCGCGGCGCTCGAAGCGCTGCGGGCCAAGGCCGAGTCGGTCCGAATCCTCGGCTCGTATCCGACCGGCTAGGCAGCCGCGGGTAAATACTGCTGCCAGGCAGCCGGGATCGACGGGCTGGCCACTTGGATGAAGACGGATGGGCCGGGGGCCTTCGGGCGAGTGCGGGGGTGCATCTGGA
>DATMEP010000079.1:0-23783 GCA_035556755.1 Solirubrobacterales bacterium | reverse complement strand
CGCGGAGGTCGACGTCCTGCGTGCTCGTGTCCGTCTCGTCCGCGGTCAGGTCGTGCTGCTTGCGGAACTCGCGCAGCTCGGATGCGGAGATCTCGAGCTGGTGGGCGATCCAGGCGTCGGTGCGTCCTTGCTGGACCCAGGCGCGGATCTGGTTTAGCTGCGGCTTCAGTGAGCGTCGTGCCATCGGCGCGCGAGTCTATTCAACCGGGGCGGTGGGTCGCGGCGACGCCAACGCCTACGCCATCAGGAACGAGAGCGCCTCGAACATCGCGACGACGACGACGACGACCGTCCCGGTCAGGCAGACGGCGAGGACGCTGAACCGCACTTTGCCGTGTTGCTCGTTGCGAGTCATGCGGCGCTCGCGCGAGCGGTTGGCCGCACGGCGGCGCAGCTGCTCGCGGCGGCGGCGCTCCAACGTAGTCTCCTGCTCGAAGGCAACCTCGAACTGGGAGATGCTCTGTCGCATTCTCATAAAGGAAGCGGCCCCATCGGGGCCGAGCGCGGACCGTAGCAAAGGCGCACGAACGCTTGCAAGACAAGAACGTGCCAAAAAGCACGAGGTCCTCGAGGGTGAGACCTGCATCGAGCCCCCGTATAGGGAGTGCGCTGCAGGTTTGGGCCGATGGATCAGGGCGCGCAGGCACCCCAGAGCCCCCGCCCGGCCCTGGCGGCCCTCAGCTCGAGGCGTCGGAGCAGGGGTGCGAAGCGGTCGTTGGGCGGGATCGTCAGCGAGCGAGCGAGCCCGCGGCGGACCAGAGCCGCGTTGGCGAAGCGCTCCTGCGGGCCGGCCACCAGGTAGACGTAGGCGAGCAGGCGCCCGTAGACGTCGCGGCGCTCGGTGCCGAAGTCGAGCCGCACCCGTCGTCCCTCCAGCAGCCGGTGGGTGAAGTGAGAGGCCTGCGGCCCGAAGCACTGCACCGGCTCCCCAGGCTTGACCGTCTCCGGCGTGTCGACGCCGATCAAGCGCACGTCCTCGACCTCGCCCCCGACTCGCGCTTCTACGGTGTCCCCGTCGACCACCCGCGTCACAAGGGCGGTCGCAGAGGCCGGCCCCTCGCTGCCGTCCCCTTCCCAGGGACGGACGATCAGCAGCGCGACCACGATCAGCAGGACTGCGCTGCCTATCCAGTGCCGCTCCATACCCCTCCAAGGCTATGGGCGGAAGATCTCTCCCCCGGCGGATGCGCCTACGGGATGCGGCGCACGTTCGCTAGGAGCGACTCCTTGATCTGGGCGATGATCTCGAGCGCGTCGTTCCACTCGCGCTGCCAGACGTTGCGGCCGAAGATGACGCCGCTGCCGCCGGCCTGCATGATCTCGCGGGTATTGGTGAGGACGATGTCGTCGTCGACCCTGGACCCGCCCGAGAGGACGACCAGCGCCCGCCCGGCCGACTCGACGCACTGGCGGATCGCCTCGGTCTGGTCGACCTCCATCTCGTTGTACGGGGCCTGCGCGTCCTTGTCCTTGGCCGAGTCGACCTTCGGCATGTTGAGCTTGACCACGTCGGCGCCCATCTCCATCGCCAGCCGGGCCGCGTAGTCGATCGCGTAGAAGGAGTTGGGGCCGCCCTTGGTGTCGACCGCTTCGCCGCGCGGGTAGGACCAGACGATCAGGGGCATCCCGTAGCGGTCGCAGTCCTGGCGCACCTGGCGCAGCTGGGCGAGATCCTCGTCCTGGCGCGGCGAGCCGACGTAGAGGGTGTAGCCGACGGCGTCGGCGCCGAGCCGCACCGCGTCCTCGACGCTGGCGTTGCAGGCGGAAAAGGCCTGGGCGGAGGAGGGGATGTCGGTCTTGCCGTTGACCTTGAGGATCAGCGGCACCTGGCCGGCGTAGTCGGGGTAGTACTTGCTCGCCATCCCGATCTGGCAGGCGAGGGCCGAGTAGCCGCCCTCGGCCGCGAGCCGGAACTGGTAGTCGGGGTCCTTCGACGCCGGGTTGGGGAAGAAGTCGCGCGGGCCGTGCTCGATGCCCTGGTCGATCGGCAGCAGCATCAGGGCCCCGTTGCCGGGCCCGAACTCGAACAGCAGCCGCCGCAGGCGGGTGCGTTTGCCGGGGGCCAACTCGGCCAGCAGCGATTTCTGCTCGGTCAGGCTCTTCAACTCCACGCTGATTCCTCCTCGAAGACGGGGTGTGTCCGCAGTATGCCACCGGCGAGCGCCCGTGAGCGGGCGCGGCCGGGGGGTTTATCCTCGAACGACCATGAGCGAGACTGAGCTCAGCGTCATCTGCAAGAACTGCGGCTCCGAGGTCAGTCCGTATGTCACCGAGTGTCCCTACTGCGGAGCGCGGCTGCGCAAGCGGGCGCCGAAGCTGGAACGACGGGGGGACGCGCTCGAGGCCAAGCCCCGGCGCGGGCCCGCGAGCCGGATCTTTCGCGTTCGGCTGCGCCGCCGCTCCGAGCCCGCGGCCGATGCCGTTCGCCGCCCCTACACCACCCTCGCCGCGATCCTCGGCTCGGCGGCATTGCTGCTCGTGCAGAAGGCGAGCGGCGAGTCGGTGGCGACGCTCGGCGCGCTCGTCGTCCCCTTCGAGGACGAGTGGTGGCGGTTCCTCGCGGCCCCCTTCGTCTACGCCGACGTCGGCTACCTGTTCGTCGTCGCGATCGCGTTGGCGATCTTCTCGATCGGGCTGGAGCGACGCCTCGGCAGCTTCCCCACCGCGATCCTGCTGCTCGCCTGCGGCTCGCTCGGGATGCTGGCGGCCACCGGCGTCGCCAACGCCCGCGACGAGATCGCCGTGATCGCCGGCGGCAACGGAATGGCGCTGGGCGCGCTGGCCGCCTGGTTCGCGGTCCGCCGCTCCGAAGCTCGCGGCGCGATCGACCAGGAGTACGACATGGTCGGGGTCGCCGTCGCCGCGGCCGTCCTGCTCGCCCTGCCGATCTTCGAGTCGACCGCCGATGTCTTCGCCGGCCTCGCCGGTGGTGTCGTCGGCGGCCTGGCCGGGATCGCCGCCTCGGCGCTGCGCCCGTCGCACTAGGCTGAGGGCATGGTCCCGGACGACGAGCGGCTCGCCGCCGCGATCGAGCGGCTGGCCGACGCCGAGCGCTTCGCCGAGGCGGAGGCGATCGTCGCCCGTGCCGCTCCGCAGTTGCAGCAGGTGCTGGCGACGGCGCTGGCGGAAGGCGGCTGGTTTGGCGAGTCGCACGCAGCCGAGGCCCTCAGGGCGGCGACCGTCCCCGACCCCGAGGAGCGAATCGCGGCGGTGCGGACCCTCCTCGCCGAGGAGGCGAGGATGTCGATGATGGTCGGCGTCGCCGTCGGCTGGGCACTGAAAGAGGAGCTGAACGAGGGCGAAGGCCCGGAAGGAGAGAGCTGAGATGGAGATCAAGTTCCATGGCCACTCGTGCTTCGAGCTGAGCGAGGGCGAGACGACCGTGCTCGTCGATCCGTTCCTGAAGCCCAACAACCCCAGTGCGGTCGCTACGGCGGAGGAAGTCGAGCCCACCCACATCGCCCTGTCCCACGGCCACGCCGACCACGTCGCCGACGCGGTCCCTGTCGCCATGCGCACCGGAGCGCACTGCGTTGCGATCGTCGAGCTGGCCAACTGGCTCGAAGGCCAGGGCGTGGAGAACGTCAGCGACCCGAATCTCGGTGGAACGGTCGAGTTCGATTGGGGCTACGTCAGCCTCGTGCCTGCCTGGCACACCAACACCGTGCCCGGCTCCGAAGAGAAGCCGTTCAGCGCCGAGCACGGCGTCGTCATGGGCACGGCGGCGGGGCTCGTGATCAAGATCGGCGAGACGACCGTCTACCACGCAGGCGATACCTGCCTGTTCAGCGACATGAAGCTGATCGCGCAGCGCAGCGACGTCGATGTGGCGCTACTGCCGATCGGTGGCCACTACACGATGGACCGCCGCGACGCGGTCGTGGCGGCCGAATTCGTCGGCGCGCCGACGGTGCTTCCGATGCACTACGACACCTTCCCCGCGATCGAGGCTGACGCCGGCGCCTTCAAGGACGAGGTCGAGTCGCAGACCTCCTCGCGGGTGGTGCTGCTGAAACCAGGGGAGACGCACGCCGTCTGAGCAAAACTGGCTGATTGGCCAATTTCCTTGCTAGTCTCGGCCCGACCCCTGCAGCCGAGCCGAGGAGAGCAGATGGAGGCCAAAGAGGCAACCGGAACGCAGCCGAGGACCGAGCGGGCCGACTTCCAGGCCACCGCCGATCCGGCCCTGATGGAGGAGGCCGATCGCACCGCCGACGTCAAGCTCCTCACCTACGAGGAGCTGTACCTGCTCTGGGAGCGCCAGCAGTGGCAGACCCAGGAGCTCGACTTCACTCGCGACCGCGAGGACTGGCACGAGCGGATCCCCGCCGAGGAGCGCTTCCAGCGGATGTACGGGCTGTCGTCGTTCTTCATCGGCGAGCAGAAGGTGGCCGAGGAGCTGGGGCCGATCATGCGCGCCGCGCCGACCGAGGACCAGAAAGTCTTCCTCTGCACCCAGATCGCCGACGAGGCCCGCCACGTCCGCTTCTTCGAGCGCTTCTACCGCGAGGTCGGGGTGCTCGAGGCCGACGGGCTCTCGGAGATGCTGGCGGAGACCTCGGAGCACCTCAACGAGAGCTTCGGACGCCTCTTCGACGAGATGCTGAAGAAGCGCACCGACCGGCTCTCGGCCGAACCGGAGGACACCGAGGCGCTGGTCGAGGCGGTGACGCTCTACCACATGGTGATCGAGGGGATGCTGGCCCTGACCGGGCAGCACTTCATCATGGATTACAACGAACGCGAGGGGACGCTGCCGGCCTTCGTCGAGGGCTTCCAGAACGTCGCCCGCGACGAGCACCGCCACGTCGCCTTCGGCTCGGTCTTCCTGCGCGAAAAGGCGCGCGAGGACCGGCGCTACAAGGACGCGATCAAACGCACTCTGGAGGAGTCGCTGCCGGTTGCCGACGGAGTGCTCACGCCGCCCTGGGCCCCCGAAGACGAGAACTACGAACTGTTCGGCATCTCGCTGGCGGACACCCGTGAGTTCGCCGGCAAGTGCCTGATGCGCCGCCTCAAAGTGATCGGCCTGGGCTGAGCCCTTCCCGGCCGCGCGCTAAGGGGTTTCCGGCAGAGGCTCGACAGGCGGGACGGCCGGCGGTATTTCGGCCGGCGGTTCGCTTGGCGGAGGAGGTTCGCTGGGCGGCGTGCTTTCTTCGGCCGGCGGCGGGGTTTCTTCCGCGGGCGCGGCAGGCGGGGTGCCGACCGTGACGACGACGGTTTCGCCGCCGGTGGGGGCGCCGGCGACGCCCGTGGACGGTTGGGCACCGGTCACGCCCAGGCCACCCGATTTGACCGTTGCCGACTCTTCGCCGCCTTCGACGAGCGCCGTCGACGGTCCGGCCGCGTCGGCGCTGGCCGGCGGTTCAGTCGTGGGCACCACAGGCACGGGCTGCTCCGGCTCGGCGACAGGCGGCGTCGGCACCGGTGCCTGCGCGGTGTGCGGAGGGTGGACCGGTGGCACGACGTGCCGCGGGGCCACAGAGGGCCGCAGCTGTTGGACCTTGGGCGGCGGAGTGGGTGGGTTGGCGACCCGCTCCTGGACCCCGACAGCACCAGCGGTCAGGGCTGCCGCGGTGACGACTCCGGCAACCGCCTTGCTGCCGATCGCCCCGCCGACCGCGCCGATCCCGCCGGCGGCACTGCCGCCGCCGAGCGCGGCGCTGACGGTCCCGACTGCGCCCGCTCCGGTTGCGGTGGCGGTCGCCCCCGCGCCCGCTCCTGCGGCTGCGCCGGCACTGCCGGTCGCACCGCCGCCGGCACCGCCGATGCCGAGCTTGGAAACGATGAAGGCTTTCAAGGCAAGCAGCGGGCCGGCCGGGAAGAGCGCCGCCAGCACCTTGTCGTTGGAGCGGACCTGGGAGCGGAAGTCGGCGCATTCCTCGCAGTTGCGCACGTGGCGCCGCACGGGCCCGGTGACCTTGCGCAGGCCCTCGGCCGCCTCGGCCAGCTCCAGCCGCACCTCGCCGCAGGTCAGCTGGCGGGCCTGGCTCGCCTCGGCGAGGGAAATCCGGGCCCGCACCAGCAAGGACTTGACCGACGGCACGCTGGTCTCCATCGCGGCGGCGATTTCCTCGTAGGACATCGCGTCCATCTCGCGCAGCAGCAGCGCCGAGCGCTGGGTCTCGGGGAGCTTGCCGACGTCGGTGAGCAGCTGGCGGAACTCCTCCCGGTTATGGACCTTCTCCGCGGTCGTCGCGGCCTCGACCACAGGCACCATGTCCATCGATTCCTGTGAGTCGGCGGTCGGTTTGCGGAGGTGGTTGAGGCAGCGGTTGCGGGCGATCCGGTACAGCCACGGGCGCAGGTTGATCTCGCGATCGTCGGCCAGCATCGCCCGGTAGGCGTTGACGAAGACCTCCTGCAGGACGTCCTCGGCGTCCTCGGTGGAGCCCAGCATCTGCCGGCAGAAACCGAGCAGTCGACCCTGGTAGCGGTCGACGATCGTCTCGAAGGCGCCGGCATTGCCGTTCCTGGCCATCGCGATCAGCCTGCTGTCGCCCTGCAGCTTGAGCAGCGGCGAGCGCCGGGCGAGAAGTCCGCGCTGACTGGCGTGGGTTAGGGCAGATGCCTCCAAGCTGCACTCTCCAGGGAAGGCGTTGTTTCCAATCTGTAGGACACCGTAGCAGCGGGGTAGTTGCGCTCTGGCTAAATCTTTACCCGCTTTTAGACGCGCTGAACGGGCGGATACCATCGGCCGTGCCCGGGTGGCGAAACTGGCAAAAGCGGCGCACTTAAAATGCGCTGCCCCTTAGGGGGCTTGCGGGTTCGAGTCCCGCCCCGGGCACTACGGGTAGTCTCGCGGCCCATGGAGCACGGGGGGAAGCTTGTCGCCAGGGCGCTGAAGTCCCGGGGTGTGACGCATCTGTTCACGCTCTCGGGGGGACACCTGTTCTCGATCTACGACGGCTGCAAAGCGGAGGGGATCGAGATCGTCGACGTCCGCCACGAGCAGTCGGCGGTCTTCGCGGCGGAGGGCTTCGCCAAGGCGACGAGGGGCGTCGGCGTGGCGGCGCTGACCGCCGGCCCTGGTGTGACCAACGGGCTCAGCGCGATCGCGGGGGCCCAGTCCAACCAGTCCCCGGTCTGCGTGCTCGGCGGGCGGGCGCCGGAGCTGCGCTGGGGCGCCGGGTCGCTGCAGGAGGTCGACCACCTGCCCTTCGTCTCTCCGCTGGTCAAGTCGGCCGAGACGGTGAAGGAGACGGAGCGGATCGCGGCACGGACCGCGGCGGCGCTCGACCTGGCGCTGGCCGCGCCGAGCGGGCCGACCTTCGTCGACTATCCGCTCGACGTGGTGTTCAGTGAGGCCGAGGCCGAGGTCCCGCCGTCGCCGCAGCGCGAGGTGCAGCCGGCGGAGGGCGTCGAGGAGGCGGCGGCGCTGCTCGCCGGTGTCGAGCGGCCGGCGATCATGGCCGGGACCGGCCTCTACTGGGGCCGCGGCGAGGACGAGCTGAGGGCACTGGCCGAGCTGCTCGGGATACCCGTCTTCCTCAACGGGCTGGGTCGCGGCTGCCTGCCCGCCGATCACGAGCTGGCCTTCAGCCGGGCGCGGGGGGCCGGGCTGAAGGGCGCTGACGTGGCTCTGGTGGTCGGGGTGCCGATCGATTTCCGCCTCGGCTTCGGCGGCAGCTTCGGCGAGGAGACGAAGCTGATCCGCCTCGATGCCGCCCCCAACGAGCTGACCGCGAACCGGGCTCCGCAGGTCGACCTGGTCGGCGACGTCGCCGCGACGCTGGCCGCGATTCGCGAGTCGGTCGGGGGCGAGCCGCGGCGCAACGACGCGTGGCTGGAGGAGCTTCGTGCCGTCGAGGCGGAGAAGCGTGCCGCCGAGCAGGGGGAGCTGAACGATTCCCGCTCGCCGCTTCACCCGGTCCGCATCTACAAGGAGCTGGGGGAGGTGCTGGAGCGCGACACGATCGTGATCGGCGACGGCGGCGACTTCGTCTCCTACGCGGGTCGCTTCATCGAGACCTACGAGCCCGGCTGCTGGATGGACCCGGGCCCGTTCGGCTGCCTCGGCGCCGGCCCGGGGCAGGCGATCGGCGCCAAGCTCGCCCACCCCGACCGCCAGGTCTGCCTGCTGCTCGGCGACGGCGCCTTCGGCTTCGCGGGGATGGAGTTCGACACTTTGGCGCGTCACGGCCTGCCTGTGGTCGGCGTGATGGGCAACAACGGCATCTGGGCGCTCGAGCACCACCCGATGAAGTTCCTCTACGGCTACTCGGTTGCGGCGGAGCTGCGACCGGAAACTCCTTACGAGAAGGTCGTCGAGGCGCTGGGCTGCGACGGGATCGAGGTGCGCGAGCCCGAGCAGCTGCGACCGGCTTTGGAGCGTGCCTTCGAGTCCGGCCGCCCGACCCTCGTCAACGTCATCACCGACCCCGAGGTCGTCTACCCGCGCAAGTCGAATTTGGCTTGATCAAGCCAAATTGCTGGATGGCTGGCCAGTTCGGCCCGAAGCTCTCCAGAACGAGAATCGACCGCCATCGCTGGCGGCCGATTCAAGGTGGTCCCTCAGGACGGGCAGGGGTACGTCTTCAGGGACCAGTGTTTATTCGATGGGCTCAGACGGCGGGAGGCGCCATGATGCGGCAATCGTCCGAACCCTGTAACCGGGCTTGCGATGGGACCTCCGTCCTCACCTCGTACCCGATGAGGCGATTATGCGGTCGGCTATCCGGATTGTCTAGGAGCCCGGTTTGTGGCTACTAACAAATTGGTAGGGCTGCTTTACCAACTTTTTGGGGTTCGACCGATGCTTTTACCCATGTGTAAGGGGGCTGAAAACTCGACTGTACAGGTGGTCCCAGGGATCTGTCCCACCTCCGTACACCGATAGCTATCCGCGTTGTGCTCCGGTTTGGAGCGCAGTGCCGTAGAGGATGTCGTGCTCAGAGACGCGGATTCGGTCGAGGTCGAAGGCGCGCATCGCCTCGATCAGGATGACGACACCGGCGATGATCGTCGGGGCGCGGTCCTCGTGGAGCCCCGGGATTTCGACCCTTTCCCCGAGCGGGGCGGAGGCGAGCATCGAGAGCAGTCGCTGGATGGTCTCCAGGGAGAGGACGTGTCCGTGCACGCGCTCCGGGTCGTAGGGGTCGAGTTCCAGCTCGACGGCGGCAAGGGAGGTCGGCGTGCCGGCGACCGCGATTCCGGCGACCGGCCGTGCCTCGGCAACGCCGGCGACCACCGCCTCGATCGACCCCCTGACGTCCGCGGCGAGGGCCTCCAGCTCCGCCGCGGTGGGCGGGTCGGTTGAGATGTGGCGCTCGGTGTGACGGACGACGCCGGCCTGCAGCGAGGCCTCGAAGGCGATCTCCTCGCCGGCGCCGACGATCAGCTCGGTCGAGCCGCCGCCGATGTCGATCACCAGCGTGGGCTCGCCGGGCGGCTGCTCGTGGGTGGCGCCGAGGTAGGTGAGGCGGGCCTCCTCCGCACCGTCGAGCACCCGCGGCGAGAGCGCGAAGCGCTCCCGCAGCTCGGCGACGAAGGCGTCCCCGTTGGAGGCGTCGCGGACCGCGCTGGTGGCGATCGTCGTGATCGTCTTGGCGCCGAGTTCGTCGCAGATCGCGACGTAGTCCCCGATCGCAGTGCAGGCCTCCTCGACCGCCTCGGCGGACAGCTGCCCCGAGAGGTCGACTCCCCGCCCGAGCCGGGTGACGCGGCTGAGCCGCTCGATCTTGGAGACGACGCCGTCGGTGACGTCCGCGACCAGCAGCCTGCTCGAGTTGCTGCCGACGTCGATCACCGCGACCCGTTGAGAAGTCTCTGCCATCGGGGTGCGGCACTCTAGAGCGCATCAGGGCGCCAAGGACGCCCAGTCCACCCACCCGCAAGCGCCCCTGCGCCCCACACCACTGCCCCTCGCCGCTCAAGCCCCCACTGCTAGCATTGACAAACCGCCGCGGGGTGGAGCAGCCAGGTAGCTCGTCGGGCTCATAACCCGAAGGTCGCAGGTTCGAATCCTGCCCCCGCTATAGGACGAAAGCCCCGCAAATCGCGGGGTTTTCGTCTTTTTTGGAGCGCAGACAACAGGGTGCAAAATCGGCCTTGGGGCAAGCTCTGGGGCAAGGTGAGGTCGATTAAGGCCCTTCCGTAGGGCTTCCGATCCACCTATGTTTGCCCGCCGAAATCCTTTGACTAGGGTCGGCGGTATGCCTCTCGCTATCTGGAACGTCTCGGCCGACACCGCCATCCTGGCGGCTGTAGCGGCCCTAGCGGCGTTCATCGCCGCTGGTACCGCCCAAATCCGCCTCCGGGCGCAACTGCACCACGATTCCAGGATGAGGGAGAGAGACGCCACTCGCGATGCACTCGACGCGGTTGTAAACGAGATCAATGGAGCGGCAGGAGCAATGAATGTTGCCGCCGATGCTTTCCGAGAGCTGTTTCAGGTCAGAGCAGCGAGCCTTAAGACGGGGCAGGATCACGGGATTGCCAAAGCGGAGGACGAGGCACGCCCCACGGTCCAAGCGCTAGCCGAGCACCGGGTTCCGCTGATGGCCGCGAGCTTCCGGCTCCACTTGCGGTTCGCTGACAAAGATCCGATCATCGGCCGGCTCGCGGAATGGCGATGCACGTTCGAACAACTCGTGGAGGACTACGAGGCCGCGCTCGAATCGTCTGAGTTCGAAATGAAACAACGATTCGAAGCCACCGGCCAGACGGCTACGCGACTCGGTGAGCAGCTCAACTCTTTCCTGACCGTCGCACGGGCCTGGTCTTCTGATGCCGCTACCGCGTAGGAATTCTCGATTTCGTAGAGATCCACTACGCGACCCTGTACGACCTACGCCCGAGCCCTGCGCACTGGCATTGGAGCCCGCGTTGGTGTGAGCGAGAACAAGCAGATCCTCACTGGCTGAAACGGCGTTTCGAGCCCTGACCCAGCCCTCCCCGTCGAGTCTCCTTGAGCCAGACCAGGTTTTGCGGAGTGTTCTCCGGCACTCGGAGGATTCCTAATTCCGGATCGGTCGTTTACGAATAAGCACTGGCGGGCGATATTCCCGATAATCGGCAAAGTGAGCGTTCAGGATCGGATCTACGATTGGGTGAAGACCTTCGAGCCTTGGAAACAGGAGCTATTCCTGCGCGCCGCCGCCTCGCCCGAGTTGACCGAGCAGGACATTCGCAAGGTTACGTCCATGCTGCTGGGCGAGGAGGCTGAGGGCACCGGCCCAAGAGAGGTCTCCCGCGAGGACTTGCCGGATGCCCACGGGCCGGTGAGTCCATGATCATCCACAGGCTCGCGGACCTCCAGAACGTGAACATCATCGCCGACGGTGAAACGCTCTCCTTCGGCGGTTCCGGCATCAACGTGGTCTATGGCGCCAACGGGGCCGGCAAGACCGGCTACTCGCGCGTACTCAAGCGTGCCGGGAGGACTCTTCATCGCGAGACGGTTCTCAGCAATGTTGAGGAGGAGAACGCCGGGCCACCTCGCGCGACCGTTGTGATCGAGATCGGTGATCGGAAACAGGACGTGGCCTTCGAGCTGGAGGATGAGCCGCCTGCCGTCCTCGGACGCATCTGCGTCGCGGACAGCAAGGCGGGGGAGCGGTATCTGACCAGCGACACCGAAATTGACTACGCGCCCGAGACGCTGACCAGCGTGCGCCGTCTGGCGGACGCGCTGAAGGCCGTCGAAGAGGAGGTGGGCAGACGGCTAGATCTAGCGCAGCCGGGCGAGGTCGACCTCCGCCCCTTTGGAGAAGGAACGGAGGTAGCCGGCTTCGTCAACGATCTCAAGACCGCTACCACCGAGGAGCAGGTGACCTCGCTCTCCACTTTGAGCGGCGAGGAGCAGGAGCAGCGCAAGCTCCTCAAGCAACAGCTGGGCGAGATCGAGGCAAGACAGGCGCCGAAGCTGCGAGAGGCGGCCGAAAGCAGCGCTCGGGCTGTCGCAGCGCTCCTCGTCCGGCTCGAAGAGGTTTCCACCGCCCTCGGCGATGCGGAGATCGAGACCGCCCGCGGGGAGCAGAAGGCGCTCCAGGAGACGCAAGAGGCGGCGAGAATCGCCGCGCAGCGCTTCGATGCCGAGCCGGTGAGCGGGGTAGGGAGCGAGCCCTGGCGAGTTTTCTGGCAGGCAGCCAGGGACTTCGCCGAACACCAGGGACAGAAAGTGCCGCCCGAGCACGACCCCGCCAACTGTCCGCTCTGCATGCAGGAGCTGACCCAGGAGGCACGCGAACGCTTGGTCGGCTTCGATCGGTTCGTCAGGGACAACATCAGCGCTCGCCTACGCACGGCCGAGCGAATGGTCACTGCGCGGCGCGATCGTCTTCCCGGTGTCACAACGCTCCGCGCAACGCACGCGCAGGCCCTTGAGCAGCTCGGGCAGGAGCCCGACCAGCCAGGCGGCGAGGTCTCGCAATGGCTTGACCGAGCCGAGCAGATCATCGACCGAATCAAGCTGGATGAGCTCAAGGGTCTGGCAGGGATCGATTCGCCCCCGGCAAGCGTCGAGGTCTGGATAACAGCTCGCCAGGAGGAGGCCGCCTCGCATGCAGCGTTGGAGAAATCGGATGACCAGGAGAAAGTGAGGCGAGCTGTTGCGGAGCTCGATGCACGCCATGAGTTGGGCGAGCGCCGGGAGGAAATCCTCGAGCGACTGCGACGGATGCGCGAGGTCGAGCGGCTCAAGCAGGCGAAAGCGAAGACCGGTACCGCTGCGGTCAGTAAAAAGATGACCACCCTCTCTCGGGAGCTGGTTGAGGCTGACCTGCAGGGCGCGCTCACACGGCAGCTGAGAGCGCTCGACTTCCGCGGGCTGGAGGTAGCGCCGAAGACCCGGACCAAAAGCGGCACTCCGATGATGGGTCTCAAGTTCAAGACGGTCGACGGCGCCCCGCTCATAGCGGTGCTGAGCCAGGGCGAGCAGCGCAGGCTTTCGCTGGCGATGTTCCTCGCCGAGATGGAGGTGCTTCCCGGTGGAACCCCGGTCGTCTTCGACGATCCGGTGAGCTCGATCGATCAGGAGGGGCGCCGGCACATCGCCCGGACGCTGGCGGAACTCGCTGCGAATCGTCAGGTGATCGTCTTCACCCACGAGATGTCATTCGTTCACGAACTGGAGCGCCAGGCGGCTTCCCGGGCTCTGCTCACAATCCAGCACGTTCTGCGGATCGGCGACACGGCGGGCAACGTCCGCCCGAGCCTGCCTTGGGAAGGCCTGAGTTCCAAGAAGCGAATCGCTCCGCTGCGAGAGAAGCTCGGCTCCGTGCGCGAGGCGTATGAAAGCCGCGATCCGGATGTCTACACGGGCCCGGTGATCGAGTTCTGCGCTCTGCTGCGGAGCGCCTTGGAGCGCACCGTGGAGGACCGCGTCTTCGCCGGTGTGATCACCCGCCGCGAGGACTCAATTCACACCAAGCTGCTCGACCGGGTTCATTGCACGGAGGAGATTTGCCAGCTGGTCGACCGCGGAATGGATGAGAACTCGCCCTGGGTACACGATCGCGCCGCCAGCGATGGGTCTGTCATCCCCACGGTCGATGAGTTGAAAGCTGGCCTCGATCTCTACGAGGAGTTGCACAAGAAGCTCGGCGATGCCGCCGCCGAGCGGGAAAAGGAGCGCAGGAAGAGCAAGCAGGCACGCGCCGCGAAGCTCAAGGCGGTGGAGGCGGATTTCGGCGATGGCGCCCCCCCGCTTGAGAAGTTGCGCGTTGTTCCCGACGATGGCGAGGGCTCCAAGGAACCTGCGTAGGCCGATCGATGTCCAGCTCGGTGGCGAAGCCATCCTTGTGGCAGTTGGCGAGCCGACCGTATTGCTCTCGTGGGATTAGCCGGACATTCTTATCCGCAGCCCTTTAGCCTGACCGCGCCCTTGCCGGAAGCGCCGCGAGGCCCTTCGAGACCAGATCGCGCTCGTCGCAGCTGATGAGGCGATGTCCGGCATCGCCAGCAGCGGCTGCGTAGGCAGCGTCATAGACAGAGATCGTGTGGTGCTCGGCGATCTCGGCCGCCCTCGCCAGGAGGGTGCCTGTGGATGCGAGGACGCCGCCGTCGTCAGCCAGCTTCTCGACTACGGCGAGCAGCGGCCCCACGGATTCCGGTGCGCGCCACCCCCGCACGGCAACATTGGCGACCTCATAGCGGGCAAGGTCGAGCGTGGCGAGGGTGGTCTGGTCGTCTTCCAGTAGGGCTCGTGCCGGCTCGTGGTGGTCGTCCGCGGGATCGAAAGCGGCGAGCAGGACGCTCGCGTCGAGAAGCAGCGTCGTCACGGACCGGGCCGCGTTGCCTTCACCAGCTCGGCGGCACGCCCCCCGTGGGGCGAGGCGTCGCTGAGCAGCGATCGCATTGCCGCCGCGCGGGCCTCGCGGCGTTGGCGTAGCGCCGCGTCGGCGAACCCCCGCATGACGGCGCTGCGAGTCGTGCCGCCCCGGTGCGCCTCGGCGTCCACCTCGGCGAGGAGATCGTCTGGAAGGGAGACCATGACCTTTGCCATGCAGCAAGTATACCCAGGTATACCAGCAGCTTCGCTGGGGCAAGAAATGGGGCAAGGTGCCCCACAGATTCCAGCCGATCTCCACGTAGCTCGATCTCGCGAAAACCGCTCTAGAACCCGCTCCACGTAGTCCAGCCGATCTCAAGGTTCGGGCTCATAACCCGAAGGTCGCAGGTTCGAATCCTGCCCCCGCTATGGACGAATCCTGCGACCGCCCACCTGGCGGTCGCTTCGCGTCGGGGCTGGAAACGAAGTCGCTGCTGAGCAGCGCGCTCACCTCCAAGGTCCGGTTTGGTTTGTCGTACGTCACCTGCACGTCGAAGGCGTCGAGCAGCTCGACCAGCTCCTCGCCCTCGGCCTGCGCCAGCACGTCGCGCAGGTCGGGCACTTCGGTGAGGATCGCTTCGATGTCCTCGCGGCGCGGCTCCTCGGGCTTGCTCGCTTCCAGCTCGGCGATCTGCGCTGCGATCGCCTTCGCCTTCCCGCTTAGCTCTTCGATTCGCTGAGTTGCCAGTTTGACCACTGGATGCTCAGGATCGTCATGCTCCTCCAGGCGCAGCGATTGGCGATAGAGCGCTTGCTGCACCTCCTTGTCCTCGGCGTGCAAGCGGGCGAGCTCGGAGTCGCGCTCCTGCCAAGCACCCTCAGTCGCAGCGTCAAGAAGCTCCTCACGCAGGAGTGCCAGACGCTCGGGTCCGAACAACCGCTCCCCCATGAAGCCGCGCACGGCGTCGATGAGAACGGACTCCTTGATCCCGAGGACGCGCGGATGGTCGGAGAGATCGGCTGCGGCCACTCCGCGCCGGCTCACGTACTGACAGCGCATCCAGTGCTCGTCACGTTGGCAGCTGCCCTCCATGCGGCGCCCGCAGAGCCCGCAGTAGACCCGCCCGCGCATTACGTAGAGGCGACCGGCACGCTTGCCCTGTCGCTGCGGGTATGCCTTCGGCCGATGCCCTCTCGCCGGGGCGTTGCGCTGTTGGGCGCGCTCCTCGACGGCATCGAACAGCTCGCGGCTGACAATCGCCTCGTGCGTGGGCTCCGCGCTCCATACCCACTGGTCGCGGGGGCGTTTGACCGGGCGGCCGCGCCGTTTGTCGTGGCGCCCCCAGACGTTGTAGCCGGTGTACTTGGGATTGCGCAGCAGCGAGTGAAGCTGTGACTTGCTCCAGGTCTGCGGCAGGTCGTTTACGTCCTTGCGGTTGCGCTTCGGCGGCGGGTAGCGATCGAGGTCGGAGTTCAGGCGCTCGCAGATCGCGCCGAGTCCCATTTCGTCCTCGACGTACCAAGTGAAGATCAGCAAGACGATCGGCCCGCGCACCGTGTCGACGACGAGCCGGTGCTTCTTTCGTCCTTCGCGCGCCTTCTGCTGGTTGGGGTGGGGATGGGGCTCCAGCAGGAAGCCGTAGGGGGCGGGACCTCCGGTGTGCCAGCCCTGGCGCACCGACTCTTCCATGCCGGCGCGGCTGCGCTCGATCAGATCGCGCACGTACCACTCGGCGACGCCCTGCTTGACCCGTCGCGTGAGGATCGCGGTCGCGCTTGAGTTAAGCGGCTCATCGGCCGCGAGCAGAGGGATGTCGCGCTTTTCCAGCTCGCGTTCGACCCGCGTGCCGTCGAAGGTCATGCGCGAGACGCGATCGATCGATTCGACTATCACCGCGTCGAAGGCGGCGGCTTCGGCATCGGCCAGCAGCTTGTGCATGTCCCCGACGCAGGAGACGGCGACCTCGGCGCGCCAGTCTCGTTGGCCTCGGTCCTCCAGATCCTTGCGCCCGCTGTCGACTTCCCAATAGGTCGGGCCGACCTTCTCTCCGATCGGAGCCAGCGCCTCGTTGCATTTCCGAAGCTGGCGCGGGATCGAGAGCGAGGGGTCCTGCGCGTCGTCGGTGGAGACGCGGCCGTAGAAGGCGACCCTCATGGGTACCGACCTCCGTTCGTCTCGTCCGCAAGCCTCGTCGTAAGCTCGCTCGGCCGGGTGCCAAGGCCCGCGTCGAGCAGTGCGCCGTCGAGCGTTGCCAATGTCGCCTCGCGGCTCTCTGCCACGGCCGCGTAGGCGGCGTCGTAGAGGGTCAAGTCGTGCTCGGCCGCCAGCTCGGTCGCGCGGCGAAGGTCGCTCGGATCGGGCCGAAGCGCCGGGCAGACCTCAGCGAGGGCTTCGAGCACCGTGGCGACCTGATCGGCGCCGGCAGCGGCGCGGCCGCGCATGAGCGCGTTGCCGACCTCATAGGCCGTCAGGTCGAGCACGCTGAGGGCGACGGTTCGCGCCCTGTGCGCGTCGAGCAGCGCGCGCGCCTCCTCTACCTCCTCCTCGCCCTCGGCGTGGAACCACTTGAGCGCGACGTTGGCATCGCTAACGACGTCGATCACGGGCATCCCGCGCCTCCCGCTCGGTGCGGATCAGCTCTACCGCCTCGAAGCTCCCGACCCCCGCGAGCGCGGCGCGGCCACGATCGAGGGCGGCGTCGATCCGGGCGGGGTCGGGCCAGCCCAGCTCGCGCCGGGCCGCCTCCTGAAGGAAGCCGCTGCGGCTCGTGCCGCGCTCGTCGGCCTCGCGGTCGATCCGCTCCAGCAATTCGTCGGGAATCGAGACCATCACCTTTGCCGCTTTCGCCATTGGCTCAGTATAGCTCATGGACATACCGCTATCGCTTCCGTTTCCGAGGGCGCGAAGTCGGGGGAGAGGATCGTGTCGCGGGTGAGGCGGCACCGTGCTTTGAGATCAGCGCCGCCCGCCGCAGCAGGCGTCCAACGGCGGCGATCTGGCGGTCGCGCAGCGCCCGCGACTCTGCCGCCGCGATCTCCCGCACCCGCCCCTTGACCGAGAGCGAGGGGGCCCGGTCGTCGGGCTGGGGGTTCAACGCGCCACCTCCTCGCTCCTGGTCGGCTCCGCATCGTCTCCGTCCTCCCCAAGCCAATCGACCTTCCGCTCCGAATCGCCGACCGCATGAAAGATCGGCGCGAAGGGGCCGCGCCTCTTCAGCTCATCGAGCAGGCAGAAGGAGATCTCGACCGCAGGGGCATTGGAGAGGTATGGATCGCTGCCGAGCAGGAGCAGCGCCACTTCACGCCGTCGGACGAGGGCCTTGCGCGAGGCGCCGGCCAGCACGCAGATGATTCGCGGGAAGACGGCATAGCGGGAGCGCCACAGCGGCTCGCCCTTTTTGTCGGCGGCACGGAATAGCTGGGCGTAACGGGCCAGCTCGGAGACGAGCCGGTCGACCGAGAGGGTGGCGCGATCGAGCTCGACGAGACGCTGCTCGATCGCGATGTGCTTCTCCTCGAGTCGCAGGTAGGTGAGAACAGCGTCCGCGAAAAGCGTTCGGCACGAGCGCCCGCGCCCGCGGCTCATCGGGTGGGCGATCTCGTGGCGCCAGGAGAGCGGGCCGAATTCGTCGCCCCGCTCCCGCGCCGCTTCGAGGAAGCTGATCCCGACCTCGTTGACGGCGAAGGTGTGGGCGCGCAGCGGCCCGGCCGCTTCCCGCGGGCCGAGCAGCTTGGGGCGCTCCTTCACCTCGCCCGCACCGACGAGGAGGTCGGCGCCGCGCTCGCTGAGGAACCACAGGCGCCGGGGAGCGCTGCGGGCCTCGACATGGCAGATCGACGCGGCCCGCTCAAGGTCGGCGAGGAGCTGCTGGGTGCGCCGCAGCCCACGGCCGGGAAGGTGGATCGCGTGGACTTGAGCGGTGGAGAGAGCCCGGTGCTCGGCGAGCGAGGCGATGACCTCGATCGTCGCCTCGGGCATCACGACGCTGGCGGTCTCGTTCACGCCAGCCCCCAGGCTCGCGGCCGTCTCCAGCCGGAGCGCTGCGAAGCCAGCGCGGAGGCGAGGAGCCGATGAGTCGCCAGCGCCGAGGCGATTGCGGTGGCGCCGAGTGCGATCGGTGCCGTCGAGCCGGCGAAGCGTTGTGGAGCCAGCGCGGAGGCGATAGCGAAGGCGCCGAGAGCGAGAGGCGCGACGGAGATCTCGGGCGCGATCGGGTTGCCACGGTTCCGCTTGATGTTTCGACCTGGAGGTTGCGTAGAGATGTCGGCAAGCCACCAGGCCCGCAAACCGCGCTGTGGTCTGCGATTGCGGGCCTTCGGCTCGATCGAGCGGTGCAGCCATAGGTGAAGGGATGGGCGCAGGCACAGGCGAAGTGAGGGGCGAAGTGCCGGTAAGCCTCGGTTTCCTGCAAGTTGATGTCTGTCTTTCGACCCGCACGCCTGTCCCACACACGGCCGAGGGCGGGCGAGCGCCACCCCGAAATGGCCATGTCCGCCAGGGCGAAAAAGGCGTCCGATAGGCCCGAAAAGGCGTCCGGCAGGTGTCCGGCAGGCGCCTTTTCGTGACCGCAAATACACGCTGACTCGGCCCCCTAGCGGCGATGTCCGCAAATCGTTTTCGGCTCCGCAGAGCCAAATCGAAGACGACCGCAAATTTAGGTTCTGCGAAGGGGAAGAGAGATACAAAGGCAGATTGCAAATGAGAGAGCCAGTCAGGGACGAGCTCAGTCCTATTGCCGGCGAGAGCCGACCAGCTCCTACGGCTGGCTCTACAGCTTCGGCGACGATCTCCCCCTGCGACCGCTCCTTCTCGGCTTTCTCGCATCTCATGGTCCCTGTCCATCGAGAGGGCTTCTTGCATCGGCTCCGTTGTCTCGATGGCAGGGTGGAACTGGAGCCGATCGGCCCTCTGCCCTCTGTCTGATCTGCGAGATCGCGCATAGCCCTCACCCATACAGGGGGACGAGCAGGGAAAGTGGACCCCCAAATTGGCCGGATTGGCCCGGCCGCGCTGGCGCTTTGATCGGCGAGATCGAACATTGGCCTCTGTACTACGGAGGCATGAACCCCGAAAGTGGACCCCCCTTTTTCTTGAGAACGGTCGTCTGGACCGCGCCGAGCGCCCACCTTCAAGGGAGGTAGGTGGCCACTCCGCTCCGGGAGCGTCGCGCTAGACCTTCTCGCTCTCAGTGGCTCGCTTGCATGTATCAGCCATTAGGCCGCCGCACTCAGCGTTGGGCGGCGACCGCATGGTGCAGCCGCTTGCGTCGGCGGCGCATCTCGGTGGCCTGTCGATGGAGCGGCCGACCGGAAGCGGCGAGCCGTTCCCGGTCCCCGCACTAGGGAATCGCAATTTTTGCGAATCGCTTATGCGTCTACGACAGATGTCCAGTGATAGTGCAACTAAGGAACCTCATCTCTATAACTGCAAATTAACTGAGTATTCGACCATGTCTGGGCCTAGGGAATGTGCGTCCCGGCTGGGTGAGTCCGCGGGGTTTCTGAGCAAGAGACAGAGGAGAAGAAGGACCGGACCAGGGTAGGCCGAGGGGAACGCAGATAATCAGCGATGAAGGAGGCACCGATCACCGTTTTGATCGCAGATGATCACCCGATTGTGCGCGAGCACGTCGCGGGGGCAGTCAGCGCGGACGAACGGTTGGAGCTCGTCGGCGAAGCAGGTGATGGGGAGGAGGTGCTGCGAAAAATCCAGGCGCACCGTCCCAAGGCCGTTGTGCTCGACGTCGCGATGCCAATCCTCGATGGCGCCGCGGTCCTCAAACGGCTGCGCGAGCGTCGCGTCCCGATCAGCGTCCTGCTGTTGTCTGGGCACGCCAGTGTCGGCCAGATGCGCGACGCACTGCGCTATTACCCCGATTCGCTGTTGCTAATGGATGCGGATGCTGAGGAGATCTGTGAGGAGCTCGTCGCGATTGAGCGGGGGGAGGCACTCTCCCCCGGACGTGTCAACTTGGAGCGCGCCCAGCTACTCGCTCGCCATAGGGCTGAGATGAGCAGGCGTGAGTGGGACGTGCTGAAGCTGAGTGCTGAAGGGCTCACTCGCGCTGAAATCGGTGAGCGGCTCCATTTCGCGCCAAGCACGGTACGCGATGTGCGCCGCGACATCTGTACGAAGTTGGGTGCGCCGTCGATGCAGGTCGCGATCGTGGTGGCGATGCGCATCGGGTTGCTCGACTAGACGAACGGACTTTAGGCACTTCATACCGAAAACCAAGGAGGGGCGCCTAGCAGTAAGGACGTTCGCTGTCAGGAGCATGGCCTCCTAAGAAGTCCGCCTGCATTGGCGATGACAGTCGCGGATGTCCGTGACAGGGTAGCCCGCAACTCATTTCACTCACTACAGGCTGACTGATCAGCTTTTGGAGGCGGCTCGATGAGGGAACAGCGGATTCGTGCGTTGATAAACCGACTGCGAGTCGGTGCTGGGGCCGGTGTGGTCTGCGTGGGCATCGCCGCCCTCGCGATCGCAACGGCCCTGATCGCAATGACGGCAGCAATCGTAACGCTAGGTGCACTCGGGGTCGAGTCCGCTCCGGACACCCTCGCCGGCACGGTCCAAGACGCGGGCGTGGCGCTGTATGTGGTGCAGCTGGTTGGAGTTTCGTTCTTCAACCACACGGCCGAGCTGCGCTTCGCCGCCGTTCCGGGCCTGCTGCTGGTCGGCCTCTCGGTCATCGCCGCCACCGCGGTGGCGGTCAGGGCGATGTCGGGCTCGGCGCGGAGGAGGATGGCGGTCGCCCTGGCGATGCCGGTTCCCTACGCGCTGCTCATGTGGCTCGCCGCTCTGTTCGTTCCACTGCATTTCACCGCCCCGGGCTTCGGTGTGGGAGTTGCTGTTTCCCCGTCGCCCATCGAGGCGTTCCTACTGCCGCTCGGCTGGGGGCTGCTGTTCGCATCGGCGGGCGGGCTCATCGGGGCCTTTGGCCGCGACTGGCGCCGCGTGGCATCGCGCCGACTCGGTGCATGGGCCGTCCCGCTGACCTCCTCGCTTCGCGTGCTAACGGCGAGCCTCGCCGTTAGCACGGCGGTGGCGCTCGTCGGTGGCTTGGCCATTGCCGGCGGGGACCTGGGTTGGGTTACGGGTGGGGGCATCGGCCACACGGTCAAAGTCCTCGGGGCAGCGATCGTCGCTCTGCCCACGCTTGCCGCGGCGGTGCTCGTGTCGGGCTTCGGCGTGTCCTTCGGTTGGCAGGTGGACGCGCTCTCGCACGGGGATGGCTCGATCTCAGCCTTCGGCGGCATGCTCCCGTCCAGCAGCGCAGACCTCTCCCAGGCTCAGGGTGCTCCGGGCGTGCTCTCCCTCGCACCTCTGATTGCCCTCGCCACCGTCCTCGCGATCGGCTGGCTCTCGGCACGCCGCTCCGGTTCGGACGTCAGGCTCTGCCTCTCCAATGCGGTTCGTGCGGCAACGCTCACCACCTTCGCCATCTGGCTGCTCGCCCTCCTCGCTCGTGTAGACGCCCAGGCTGGGGGTCTTCTCGGCTTCCATCTGGCGCCGGAGGGCGGAGCACTGCTGTGGCGCGTGCCGCTAGTGGCCCTTTTCGGCTGCTTCGCTGGCAGCGTCGCGTACGTATTGACGCGAGGGCCCTCCTCGCGTCGCCAGCTTGCGACGATCCTGGCCACTGCCGCGCGCCCTTCGCGCTGGGGGTGGGAGCCGAACGGCCCGGGCCGCCGCGGCCCCGCGGGTCAGGGTTTGACCTGGCGCGCAGCTTTGGGGCTGAGCTTCGCCTCGGTGCCCGTGCTCCTGGTCGGCATGGGGGCAACGGGCACGGCTACGTCGGCTGGGCCCGCGGAGGTCTCATTGGCGCCGATCAGCCGGGCGGCCGAGCAGCAGCTCGAACGCGCCAGCACGAAGGACGAGTCGGTATCCGTAACGGTCGACCCGGAGACGCGTGAGGTGGGCACGGCGAGCGTGCATACGCCCCTGCGCGCGCTTGGGATTGCGCCCGGAGAGTCGCGCGCAGCCAAGGCCAAGGAGGTGCTCGACCGTTACGGCGAGCTCTTCGGCCTCTCGGATCCTGTCGCTGAACTCGGCAACGCGAACGTCTCCACCGACGAGCTCGGTGTGACCCACGTCTCCTTCACGCAGATGGCGAACGACCTGCCCGTCTTCGGCGCTGGCATCGGGGTCCACCTGTCGAGAAAGGGCGAACTCCTCACGTTCGTCAGCGGATCGGTGATCCCCGACGTCTTCGTGGCCGAGGACGAAGCAAAGCTCTCCCGCGAGCAGGCGATCGATGTGGCCAAGAAGGCCCTTCCGGACGGGAGCCTCGCACAGCCGGTCAGCCTGCAGGTCTACGCCGGCCTGCCCACTTACATCTCCGGCCCCAACGCTCGGCTGGCGTGGCTCGTCTGGCTGATCGACGACGAGAAGCAGGCATCCGATGAATTCGTCGTCGACGCGATCACCGGCGAGATCCTCGACACGATCCCCAAGGGCCACGCCGCTCTCTTCCGCGAAGTCTACGACGCGGAAGAAGAATCGGCACTCCCCGGAACGCTCGTTCGCGAAGAGGGCGAAGAAACGCCGACCGAAGATGCGGACGTCGACAACGCCTACGACCACACGGGCGATGTGTATGATTTCTACAACGGATTCGTCGAACTCGACGGCTGGGGCGACCTGGGGGCGCCCATCGTTTCGAGCGTGCACTTCGCCGAGGAATCCGGCACGCCGTTCGAGAACGCCTTCTGGAACGGCCAGCAGGTGGTCTTCGGCGACGGCTTTCCGGCGGCGCTCGACGTCGTCGGCCACGAGGTGACCCACGCCTACACCCAGTACACGTCCGGTTTGGTCGGGGTGGGTCAGTCGGGCGCCCTGAATGAGAGCCTCTCCGACATCATGGGCGTGGCGATAGAAATGAGCAAAACCAAAGAAGTCGACTGGGAGATAGGCGAGGATCTTCCCAACGAACTCGGCCCGATTCGCAGCCTCTCGGAACCCGGCGAATACAACGCACCCTCGGAACCGGGAGAAACCAGCCCATATCCCGCGCACCTCTTGGAATGGATCCTCACCTGCCTCGATAACGGTGGCGTGCACATCAACAGCACGATCACGAGCCACGCCTTCTACCGCGCGGCGACCAACCTAAACACCGGCATGGAACTGCCAGTTAGAGAAGCTGCTGAAATAACTGCGGTCCTCTTCTATCGAGGGTTCGCGGAATACCTCATAGGCAATCCCACCGCAAGCCTCGAGGAGGCGCGCGAGGCCACGCTGGCGGCCACCGAAGCCTCCTTTGAAAAAACGCCCGAATACGATGTGGTCGATGCGGTCGAAGAAGGCTTCGACGAAGTCGGCCTCAACGGCGTCGCGCAGCCCACCGAAAAAGATGATTGCAAAGAAATCTTCGACTGCTCCTTCGCGCTCTCGCTGAAAAGCCAGCAGAGCTTGAGCGGTGCCGAAGCCGCTGAAATGCTCGCCACCCTCTACAAGGCCCGCGGCGAGCTTGCCATGGGCTCCCCTGCCGGCGAGCACTTCCTGCCTCTCTACGAAGAGCACATGGGCAGGATCAACGAACTGGTCTCCCAGGATCCCGAGCTCGCT
>DATMEP010000078.1:0-4134 GCA_035556755.1 Solirubrobacterales bacterium | reverse complement strand
AGCCCGGCGTGACCTATCGCAACGTCCGGGTTGGTTGGCGTGCGGGTGCCGCATTGCGTCACGATGAGGACGCCGACGAGCCTGAATCCGCGAGCTAGAAGGCTCATGGCCGCACCCGCAGGAAGCGACAAGTCCCGCGATCCGGCTGAGAATCAACCGGCCTGGCTGAGGCTCCTTGTAGCGAGCCAGGATGAGCCGCGCGTGATGCGGCGCATCCACCCACGCCCTCTCTGCTCCGCGTGCGGAGGCAGTGGGAAACGGAAGCTGGCCGAGATGGGCGGCCGGCCTATGTCGTGCCGTCGCTGCAAAGGCACCGGCTTCGAGCCGGCGCCCATTCCGCGCCCTTCCCGGGTCCGAAATTCCCCTCAATCCTGAGCGCGCGGCGTACTTCTTGCTACTCCACAGCCAGGCCAAGCTGAGGAGGGACTAACTACTCCGGCGCCCCGGATGCCTGCCACGGGGCGAACTCGGCCTCCTCCGCTTCAGCGATACGGACTTCGCGCAGGGCCAACGGCTCGTCGTCGGCGGCGAAGCGAATCTCGATAACGCTCCCGCTGATGGCAAAGCGTAGATCGCCATCCTCGTCGACTCGCAGTCCTACGACGAAGGTGTTGTCTCCGCTTAGCTCACGCATCGCGCTCCCTGTTCTCTTGCGTCTTTCGCAGCAGAGACACCTTGATGCCAACGTCGGATGTCAGTTCCTAGGTCGAGCGCTGCCCGCCAGGGACGTGGCTTTCACACATTGCCGCCCAAAATCCGCAAATTCCGATAGTCGGCTTCGGTCCCGGGTAGCCGTACCCAGACGGCTGTCAAGGAGGACCTAATGGCCCAGCAGACCAAGAGCAAAAGCACGCGAAAATCGGGCGGCGGCGGATCGAAGCCGCGCAGCAACGCGTCTACGAGTAAGCGAACCACCAAGTCGCGCGCCAATTCAAGCCGCTCACAAAATCGGCGCGGGACCCAGAGCAGGGCCGGGTCGACGACGCGGAAGCGGTCGAACTCTTCGGGCGACAAGGGCACGGTCGCGAACGCGAAGGACGCATCGATTAGGGCCGCGAAGAGCACCCGAGACGCGGTGGGGTCGAGCGCCAAGAAGCTGAGGACTCCGGCGATAGCCGCTGGAGCTGGACTCGCGGGCGTCGCCGGCGGCATCGCGCTGACGCGAAGCCGACAAAGGAAGGTGCTGGGCGTTCCACTGCCTGGGCGCGGCACCACCAAGAACCTCGCCGGCGCTGTGAAGAACATCGGTGCACTCGCCGAACAGGCCGGTCACGTCGCCGAACAGGTGCGAGTAGCCGGCGAGGCGGTCGGGGGCAATGAGGCTCGCCGATCCCCGATCGAGGTCGTGCTCGAGGGGCTCACGAGGCGGTCCCAGGCAGCAAAGTCAGACTGACGTCCGCTAATCCGCCGGTACGAGCGCGACGGCCAGGCGGGCTTTAGTCAAAGGACTTAGCCGCTTCTCGTCTCTATGAAGAAGGGCTTCGTGTCAAGTCGCGGCTGATCAATCGCGCTCAGGGTCCGCGGGCTGGGTGGGGATGGGGAGCGGTGCTCATGTCTCTATGGCCTCCTCGGCGGGAGGATCAGGCGAAATCGGATGCTTCGCTCGGGGGCGCAAGTCCTAAAGGGCGGTCAGGCCGCCAGACGAAAAGCGGCGCCTCGGGGAGCGAACTCCTGGTTGTGGGTCAGCATGTGCCAGATCGCGTGGGCAAGCCGGCGGGCGATGTCGATCTGGGCGACCTTGGCCCCGCGCTGCTTGCCGAGGCGCTTCTTGTTGCGCTGGTAGCGCTCGGAGTAGGCGGGGTGCTTTAGCGCGTGCATCGTCGCCTCGAGCAATGCCCAGCGCAGGTAGGTCGGCCCGTGCTTGGTCAGGGGGCCGCGGCGGTCTGACTCGCCCGATTGGTTGACCCGCGGGCAGAGGCCGGTGTAGCCGGTCAGCTTGGCGGGCGACGGGAAGCGCTCGATCTCGCCGATCTCGGCGGCGATCGTGAACGCGAGCACCCAGCCGATCCCCGGGACGCTTCGCAAGAGCGGGACGTAGGGGTGGTCGGCGTGGCCCGCCCTAAGGCGACGGTTGACCTCTTCGATCTGGCGCTCGAGGTCGTCGATCAGCGAGAGCGAGGCGGTGACGTTGCCTAGCCAGGGCTCGGGGACGTCGAGCCTTGCCAAGAGCTCGCGTCCCTCGACCCCGAACAGGTCGGTGACCGGGCAGGGCCGCCCGAAGTTGATCAGGGTCGAGTGGATCCGGTTCTTGAGCGCTGATTTGTGCTTGACCAGGTGCAGGCGAAAGCGGGCGAGCTCGCGCTCCTCGCGGATCCGCGGATCGGGGAGCCAGATCGTCGGCACCAGGTCGCGGTGCGAGAGCACCGCCAAGACCATCGAGTCGATCCGATCGGTCTTGCAGGCCAACGGGCGCCAGGCCCTTGACCTTCTGGGCGTCGGCGATCTCGACCGACCAGCCCTCGGCCTCGAGGGTGTCGTGGACGATCCTCGCGCCGGTCATCGACTCGATCACCGCGCAGACGGGCTCTGCGTGCACTTCGTCGACGCGGCGGGCGAGGTTCTTCAGTGAGTCGACGTCGGGCGCGACGGCGAGCTGGTCGAGGTGTGCTCCCTCGTCGCTCAGCAGGCAGACGTCAACTTTCTTTCGACTCAGGTCTAATTCAGCATGCAACATGTGAATGGGGCCTCCTTGGTGCTCGGTTGATGAACACGACTGAGCGTGCCACCAACGGAGGCCCTTCTTCATGGCAGTCCGAAATGATTATCCGGCGTGTACGCGATCCTCCCTAGTCGTGCAGCAGCGTGACGAGCCCGACGCGAAGCCCCCTCCCGCCGGCTGGTGGGAATCGTGGTCCGTGGCAGCGATCGCGATCCTTGTCGCGGTAGTGGCGATCACCGTATTGGTGATTGCGCTCCTCGCGGGAATGCTCGGCGACCGGTAGTTGCCTTTCGTCCAAAGCGCAATACTTTCGCGATGGGCTTCTGGGCCAGACTGGTAGATCGAATCGACGCCAAGGTCGATCGACCGGCTGATCAGAGCGTTCTGGAAGGCGATCGAACCCCGGGCAGCGAATCGATGCTCGAAGCAGACTCCCCCGAGGCTGCGAAGAACGCAGCGCGCAACGCCAGACGAAGCCGAGACCGGCGGCGCTGGCAATGGCTTTCGCGGAGCTAGGCGCTTCTCGTCCGACGCGGCTATTCCAAGAGCCCGTGGCGCGGCTTCGAGCGGCTACCTAGGGCCGCGCTGGACGAATGCGACGCACTGCCCTTGATTCTTGAACTGGGGAAAGGTGCGCCATCCGCCGTTCTTGCATTCCCGTTTTGAGGTGGGTTCGGCGGGGCTGCAATCGACGTGGAGCGACTCTTGCAAAGTGCCACCGGCCCACTCGATCGTCACCGTCCAGGTTGCGGGTCGGCCGACCCCCACTACGAAAAAGTAGCCGCCGTCCGCGTTGGTGAGGACCTGACCCGTGCCAAACGGTTCGTCGTCAAATTGAAGCGTCAACGTCGTCGGCGTATTGGGAGGCAGGCCCGCGAGCGTGAGGCGGAAGTTGTCGCCGCCATCGCATTCTTCGGTCAACGTGAGCGTTGGCTCATCCGTTGCCTGAGAGCTTGCCGTTGCTGGCCAGGCCAACGGGATGCACGCTACAGCGGCCAGTCCGATCCGAGCCAGAAGTGCTCCCCTCATTACCGCTCCCTTCGAGTCAATTCAGGTCCCGCCCTTGACCCGAGAGCCTAGTAGGAGCGAGCACCCTAGTCCAACTGCTCCCGGCAGCGCCGCCCGTTCTTCCCGTTCGCGCGCGACATCGCCGCGCAAACGTCTCGGGGAACGTTTCGCTTTCCATGCAAAGCGCAATAACCGGGCACAGAAAGGGGGTGTTCGGTATTTAGGCCCCTCATCGCCTATCCCCCCAAACGTTTGGGACGTAGCGGCACCCGACCGCCACTAGGACGAGAGGAAGTACCCAGGGCACGTAGAGAAAGAACCAGTGGTCGACGGCGAGCTGCAGTGCGAGCAGCACTGCCGCCGCAAGCGCCGCGGCCCGCCCGATGTCGCGTCGGCGGGGGACGAACGCTACGACCACGGCCAGCCCCGCGCCTAGCAACAGGGCGGCCGCCTGCAGCCATCCCAGC
>DATMEP010000077.1:0-10862 GCA_035556755.1 Solirubrobacterales bacterium | reverse complement strand
TCCAGGGGCGCCAGTTCGAACCCCGCCCTGCCCGTGAATTCGAGTTTTTCGTCCTGCGTGATCGCGTTGTGGTGCTTCAGCCACGTTGCCAACGCAGCAGCGGGAGCAACCGCGCTCACCGTCGTGAGCACCATGCCGGCGAGCACCAAGATCTTTCCGACACTCACCCTATCCTCTCCTGCGAGCCGACGTCAAGCTTCGACTCCGTATGTTTCTTTCGGCGCCATCGTCAGGACACCGGTGAGGATGGTGCCGTTTATGGAAGTTCCCGAAAGCGTCAGCGTGGTGATGGACCCCGCGTTGTCCGGAACGGCTGTGGAGACCAGAAAACTGGTGACGTTTTCTTTGGCTGCACAGAATTCATCGAAGGTAAATTGGAATTTGATGTCTTTGATCACCGCGTCTGCTTCTGTGGTGACGTGTATGGACCATGGCAGTTCTTCAGCCGTGTCTTTTTTCACGCCGCAGCCCGCGAGAAGACCGGTGCCTGTGCAGGTGCTTGTTGTGATGGTGAGCGAGTCGACCGTGCCTGTGCTGCTGTTGCCTTTGAGGGTGAGGGAGGCATGCATGATGCAGTCGTAGCCCGCCACCCCGGGAATCACTATCCCCGCCCGGCCGGAGAGTTCCACTTTGGCGTCTTTTTTCAGCTGTTCGAAGTCATGCGTCCATGTGGCTTCTGCCGACGCCGAGGCGGGCGCCATAGCGGCCACAGCTGCGAGCGCCATGCCGGCAAGCAGCACGATCCTCTTGATTCTCAGCGGATGTTGTGCTTTCACGACCTTGATCTCCTCCTATTCGAAACCAAATGTTTCTTCGGGGAGCACCGTGAGTTCGCCGGAAACCTGGAGACCGCCGCCCCCCGTTCCACTGAGACTTACCCTGCGCACAACCCTCGTGTTATCGGGCACTGCGATGATTGAGCCAAAGTTGATGGTGGAGTCATGAATAGGGCATTGTGGCGTTGTCGGATTTGCATATGTGATTGTGTGTGTATGGTCTGTCATGCTCAGATTGCCAGGACCCGGATTGGCATGAAAGGTCCAAGGGAGTCCGTTGGTGTGCACTGCCGCGAATGTGCATCCAGCCAAGGCGCCAGTGCCACTGCAGGTTCCCGGTGTGAGGTTGCTCCCGTTTATTCGCCCTGTTGTGGTGCCTGCTTCGAGCGTCGCCTGTGTGTGGAAGACGCATTCATAGCTGGCGACCCCCGGTATGGAAAAGTTAACGGAGCCGGTGAATTCCAGGTTCTCGTTCTGAGCGATCGGTTCTTCGTGCTTGAGCCAGGTCGCCGATGCCGTGGCCGGAGCCGCGAACGCGATCGTCGTGAGTGCCATGCAGGCGAGCAGCATGATTCTCTTTAAACCCATCCCGTCTCCTCCTTGTTCCGACTGGAGGCCAACGAGGGTACCTCGTTGCTTCAAGGAATTTGAGTAAAGGCTGTTTAGTTTGCGGAAGCCCGTGTGTGTCTTAGGCGCCGATGCGTTCGGTGTCGCGCTCCTGCCGCCGGGGCTGGAGGCGGACCGGCGCAGCAGAGAGGGCCTGGACGCGCAGGTCGCTCCAGGTGAGGCCCTCACGCACCAGCGAGGGCAAGCCGAGGGCGACGGCGGTGGCGATCTCCACCGCCTGCAGGATGATGCCGTAGGCGAGCGCGTCGGCGGTGCCGATTCCGAAGCCGGTGTGCAGGACGCTGATCGTCGCGAGCTGGAAGACGCCGATGTTGGACGGGGTTGCCGGCACCACCGCGGTGACGTTGACCGCGAAGAGGACTGCGGCGGCGGCGCCGATTCCGCCATCCAGTCCCAGTGCGGCAAGGAGCGCCCAGCAGGCGGCAAGTTGGATCGCCCAGGCGCCCAGCTGGGCCGCGGCAGCGAGGAAGCCCTGGCGGGGCTTGCGAAACACCGCCAGCCCGGCGCGAACCTGCAGCAGGGCACGCTGGACCGCCGCCCCCGCACGGGCGACCCGCCCGTTGCCGTTGCGACGCATCAGCATCGGAGCGAGCAGGACGACGACGAGCAGGATCAGCGGCACCAGGCTGAAGGCGAAGATCTTCTCGGTGCTCGAGTGGAAGAGATCGGTGGTGGAGACGATGATTATCCCGAGCAGGAAAAGTGCGACGAGATTGAGGAGCGTCTGCGAGACGAGCGTGCCGAGCAGCACCGGAAAGGTCTCCCGCATACGGCCCGTGCGGCGCGCGAGGGTCATCGCACGCGCAGGCTCTCCCAACCGTGCCGGCAACGTCGCCGACATCAGAACCCCGATCATCGTCGCCGAGGTGACGTCGCGGCGCCGAACCGGCCGGTTCGGCAGCGCCGCACGCACGATCCCGTACCAGGAGGCAGCGCGGAAGAAGAGTGAGAGGGCCATCAAAGCGCAAGCGACCAGCACCCAGGTGAAATCGGAGCGGACGATGCTGGAGACGACCTTGTCGACGCCGATCTTCTGCGCGGCCAGCGCGGTCAGACCGGCACCGAGCGCGCCCGCCACGCCCAGTCCCGCCCGCCGCGCGATGCGACGCTTTCTGCTCCCCCCCTGCGCCAGCGGCGGGTCGAGCGAGGGCAGACGCCGCGGCGGCACCGGGGGGGCGCCGTCGGCCGGGCGCACCCCGGCCCAGTGGGCGACGCGCTCGGCCGCATTCGACGGAGCCGGCGCCTCGATCGCCCGCTCGTAGACAGAGGTGACGCGATCGGCGACACGCGGCCAGGCGTAGCGCTGGGCGCTCTCGCGAGCTGCTTTGCCCATCGCCGCCAGGCGCTCGGGCTCGTGGTGGGCACGTTGCAGCTCCTCGGCCAGCCGCTGGGCGTCGCCGGGCGGCACCAGAACCCCGTCGACCCCGTTGGTGACGACGTCGCTGTAGCCGGCGATCTCAGAGGCGACGGCCGGCGTGCCAGCGGCGAAGGCCTCGGTCAGGACCATGCCAAAGCTCTCGCCGGCGAGCGACGGAGCGCAGAGCAGATCGGCCCCGTGCAGCGCCCCCCAGAGCCGCTCCCCCGACACCCGGCCGCAGGCGTCGATCCTGCTCATCGTCTCCGGGTCGGCCAGGTAGCGAAGCACGTCCTCGTGTTCCGCGCCGATCACCGTGAGGCGTGCGGGGACGTGCTCGACCAGGGCGTCGAAGGCGGTCAGCAGGATCGGCAACCCCTTGCGCTCCTCCGGCCTGCCGACGAAGAGGATCCGCAGCTCCTCGCTGGCGGGCCTCGGGGTCTTCGGGGCGGCGTCCACGTCGACACCGTTGGGGACGATCTCGTAGCGACCGCCAAACCAGCGGCGACCCGTCCAGGCGGCTGCCTCGGAGACGGCGATCCGCGCCGCGAGCCGGTTGAAGACCCGACGGGCACCGAGCGCCGAGGCGACGTGGTTGGGGATCGCCTTGGTCGAGTAGGCGTGGAAGGTGCCGACCACCGGCGAGCGGGCACCCAGCACCGCATTCCAGCCGACAAACGGCACCAGCGGCTCGTGGACGTGAACCACGTCGTAGTCACCCTGGCGCAGCTCCCGGCGAATCGCGGCGACGCCCCCGGCCGGGAAGGCGGAGAGGTTGGAAACGGCCCCGTTGGCACCGATGCCGACGGAGCGGCCGAGCGGGATCAGGTAGTCGGGGAGCTCGCGCGCCTCGGGCTCGCTGCGGTGCAGCGTCCGGCTGAGCCGACCCGGAGGATCGACAGGGGCAAGCACGCGGACGTGATTGCCACGGCCGAGGAACTCCTCGGCGAGAGCCTCCACGTGCCGGTTCACGCCGCCCTGGTAGCTCCAGGAATATGGCGAGACTAGAGCGATTCGCACGAAACGCTAAGGGTAGAGGATGGGACGGCAGCGCCCGGCGACCGGCGGCTATAGCTGCGTCGTGATCAAGAAGCCCATGAGAGCGACGATTCCGGCTCCCCCGACTTTGACCATCGTGGTCTGCAAGCTGAGGAGACCCTCGTGCAACGCACGGATGTCCTTGCGCATCTCGGCGAACTCTTCCCGCGACGCGCGGTTGCCTTCCTCCATCTCGGACCGCAGCGCCGCGATTTCTCCGTCAACTCGGTCGAAGCGTTCGTCGATCCGTCGGCCGAACTCGTCCAGGCGGTCGTCTGTCCAGCTCTTTCTCATCGCCTCCATGGTCCTGACGCTACGGGAAATTTTCGCGCGTGGGTGAGACAGAAGTGTAACTTTTCGTCTGCGGCACCGATACTCCCGTCGGGCCGCCTGCACTCGCCCATGCAAAGCCGGTGAAGACGAGTAGGTAGGCAGCGCCAATCTCCAGCAGCAGCGCGCCGGAGTCGTTGGCCAGCGCCCCCACCACGGTCGCCGCGAGGGCGCCGATCAGACCGGCCCGCATCGCCGGGAGATCGCGAAGCCATAAGGCGATTCGCTCGCGCTCGGCGATCGCCAGCGCCGCCAGGGCAACGAGCAACGGCAGGAAGACGAGGACGACCGGGCGGGTGAAGCTGCGGGCGGAGAGCTGCAGGCGGCGCTGGGCGACGTCGGCAAGCTCGTCGAGCCCACCGGCGTCGAGCACCGAGCGGGTCAGGTGGGCGTTGGCACCCGAGACGAGGTCGATCAGGGCGAGCAGTGCAAGCGCGGCGAAGGGGACCGCGATCGCGACGAAGATCCCGCGGCGACGGCGGTCCGCGACCGCCGCTGCCGCAACGGCGGCCCCCACCGGCAGCACGATCGCGGCGCCCACGTCGGCGCCAAAGCGTCCTGCGGCGAAGACGAAGGCAAAGAACAGACCCGCCGCGAGGAAAACGAGTGCGGACCGGCGGGGGTCGAGTCGAGGAGCGAAGCCGCTCAGGGCGGCGCCCGAGCCGGCCACGACCAGCACCGCCAGCAGCGCCTCCAGCTCGTTGCCGATTCCGTAGAAGCGCACCCCGAGGCCGGGATTGGGACCGAGCAGCGAGAGCGAGGTGAGCGGTGAGCCGGCGACGACGTCGACCGCGTAGGCGAGGACGGTCAGACCGCTCGCGACCGCCAGCGCGCGGTAGTCGCGCCACGCGGCCAGGGTCAGCAGCGCCAGCAGTGGCGCCCCGACGATCGTCAGCAGCTGTTCGACCCCCTGGCTCGGCTCGAGCGCGGCGCCGAGCAGCAGCGTCGGCGGCAGGTAGACGACGCTCAGTCCGACCAGCTTCACACCGGCACCAGCGACGCGCCCGCGCGTCGCGGCAACGACCAGCACGAGCGCCCCCAGCCAGATCGCCAGGGCGAACCCGATCACCGGCCCGCGCCGCTCAGGGATCGCCGCGAGCCTGTCGCCAAGCGATTCCACCGCAGCCGCGTCGACGTCCCCCTCGGACCGAATCGGCTCGCCGCTCATCTCATCCGGCACCTCCACCCCGAGCCGATCCAAAACCGTCGGCGCGACGTCGGTAGAGAGCACGTACCCATCCGTCCGCGTGCTGTCCGAGGTCAGGTTCCCACCGAACCCTTTCCCCGCAATCCCGACCACCAGTGCCCGCCCCTCAGCCGGCGGAGCCCGCTCGATCGCGATCAGCAGGTCGTCCCCGCGCAGGCCCTCGACGAGGCTGGGCAGCGCGCGCAGACTCGCGCTTCGCACCTCGCAACTCTCCCCGGCAGCGACCAACGTCGAGGCAAGCAGCCCCGGCACGACGTCCGCCGGCGCAGACTCGGCCCGATCGACCACAGCCTCCGAGTAAGCGGGCCCGCAGATCCCACCCCCCAACTCATCCGGCAACTCCTCGTCATAGAGCGAATCGAAGACCCTGTTCCCCTGAGAGATATCCAAATAAGTCTGCGCCACCGGAACCGACCCAAGCCCAGCTGACATCAGTCCCGGCGACAGGCTTCGCTCTGCCAGCAGCTCAGGACTGGCTCCCGCGGGCACGAGAGCCACGACCACGCTCGTGGGCAGGGGTCGGGTGGGGAGCGAAACGTCTTGTACTTTTTCGTCACCCGAATCTCGGACGGCAGCCTCCGCCTCACCGAAAAAGTTAAGTGGAGCTCCCCACCCGACCCCTGACCCCAACAAGGCCAGCGCTATCGTGACCCCGATGCCCGACCGCACTTTCGCCAAGTTCACCTTCTTCAAGATCGACCCCGAGTGGCGCCGCCGCGACGCCGAGCTGCGCGCCGCCGACAAGCAGGAGTTCCTCGCGGCATGTGAGGACTTCGCCCTCGACCGCTCGCTGCGCGCCTACTCAACCATAGGCACGCGCGGCGACGCCGACCTGGTCCTGCTCAGCCAGAGCCCCAACCTCGACGACCTGCATACCTTCCACGTCGTGCTGGGCCAGAGCGGCCTGGCGAAGTGGGCCGAGACCCCCTACTCCTTCCTCTCGATGACCAAACGCTCGCCCTACTCGGAGGAGGCGGCGCGCCCTGAGATATGCGTCTCGGAGCGCAAGTACCTCTTCCTCTACCCGATGGTCAAGCAGCGCCGCTGGTACGGCCTGCCGGCCGAGGAGCGGCAACGGATCATGAAAAGCCACATCGAGGTCGGTCGCCGCCACCCGGAAATCGCGATCAACACCTCCTACTCGTTCGGGCTCGACGACCAGGAGTTCGTCGTCGCCTTCGAGGGCGACGACCCGGGTGAGTTCCTCGACCTGGTGCAGGAGCTGCGGCCCACCGAGTCGAGCGCCTACACCGAGCGCGAGACGCCGATCTTCACCTGCGTCGCGATGTCCGTGCGCCGTGCGCTCGACGCGCTCGACGGCACCGCGAACGTCGCCACCGCAGGCGCAGCAGTCCCGGGTTGAGACCCGTCCCCCTCCACGAAATCTTCAGCCGTACCCGGAGGTGACCGATAATGGTCACTGATGGCGGTTGAAGCGCTCAGTTACGCGATCGACGACCAGGATCGGCTGATCCGCCTCGACGAGGGCTTCTACCGCTTCGCCGAAGAGAACGGGTGGACGGACGTGGGCAGCAGCCTCGGTCGCTCGCTCTGGGACTTCGTCGCCGGCGAGGAGGTGCGCAAGCTGCAGCGGATGCTGCTGCGACGGATCCGCGACAGCGTCGGCACCGTCCAGCTCCCCTTCCGCTGCGACGGCCCCGAGGCCAGCCGCGAGATGGACATCAGGATCGCCGCCGACAGCTCGGGCCGGGTGGTTCTCTTCTCGGCCCGGATGCGCTCCGAAGAGGCCTGGGAGGAGCCGCAGCCGCTGCTCGACCCGCGCGCTCCGCGCGACGAGGACTTCCTGCCGATGTGCGCCTGGTGCGACCGCTTCCTCGTCGCAGGCGAGTGGGTCGAGGTCGAGGTGGCGGCGAAGCGACTGGAACTGTTCCGGCGCAGCGAGATGCCTACCATCGACCACAGCATCTGTCCGCGCTGCAGCAGCATCCTGCTCACCGCGTAGGGCGCCCCGGCCGCCCGCGTTCCCTATTCTTCCGCGTTCCCATGACCCAGATCGGAACCCCAGAGAACCCCGTCCGCGTCGCGATCGTCGGCGCCGGCCCATCCGGCTTCTACGCCGCCGAGCACATCCTCAAAGACGAGGCCACCCACGCCCAGGTCGACCTCTTCGACCGCCTCCCCACCCCCTTCGGCCTCGTCCGCGGCGGCGTCGCCCCCGACCATCCCAAGATCAAGTCGGTTATCCGCGTCTACGAAAAAACCGCGGCGCGCGAGGGCTTCCGCTTCTTCGGCAACGTCAAGGTCGGCCACGACATCGAGGTCCAGGATCTCGAGCGCCTCTACCACGCGATCGTCTTCACGGTCGGCTGCGAGACCGACCGCCAGCTCGGCATCCCCGGCGAGGAGCTGCCCGGCAGCCATGCCGCCACCGCCTTCGTCGGCTGGTACAACGCCCATCCGGACTACTGCGAGGAGGAGTTCGACCTCTCTTGCGAGCGGGCGGTGGTGATCGGCAACGGCAACGTGGCGATGGACGTGGCGCGGATGCTGGCGCTGACCGACCACGAGCTGCGCCAGACCGACACCGCCGACCACGCGATCGAGAAGCTCGACCGCAGCCAGATCCGTGAGATCGTCGTGCTGGGCCGTCGCGGTCCCGTGCAGGCCGCCTTCACCAACCCGGAGATCAGGGAGCTGGGTGAGATGGAGGACGCCGACGTGATCGTCGACTCGGCCGAGGTCGAGCTCGACCCGGCCAGCGCCGCCTACCTCGAGTCCGACGAGGCCGACAAGACGACCCGCGTCAACGTCGAGACCCTGCGTGAGTTCTCGCAGCGCACGCCGGAGGGCAAGCGGCAGCGGATCGTCCTGCGCTTCCTCAGCTCGCCGGTCGAGATCGTCGGCGACGGCAAGGTCGAGAAGATCGTGATCGGCCGCAACGAGCTGGTCGAGGAGGGCGGCTCCCTACGCGCCAAGGACACCGGCGAGCGCGAGGAGCTGGAGTGCGGCCTGGTGCTGCGCTCGGTCGGCTACACCGGCATCCCGATCGAGGGCGTCCCCTTCGACGAGAAGCGCGGCCTCATCCTCAACGAGGGCGGTCGGGTGCTGGACTCTCACGACGCCGGCCACAAGACTGGCCACTACACGGCCGGCTGGATCAAGCGCGGTCCCTCCGGCGTGATCGGCACCAACAAGAAAGACGCGCTGGAGACGGTCCAGCATCTGCTCGCCGACGTCGGGTCGCAGACGCTGCTCGACCCCGAGAGCCCCGAGCCCGAGTCGGTCGAGACCGTGCTTGCCGAGCGCGGCGTGCGCTACGTCAGCTTCGAGGACTGGCAGGCGATCGACCAAGCCGAGGTCGGCCGCGGCGAGCCCCACGGCCGCCCCCGGGTCAAGTTCGTCCGCGTCGAGGAGATGCTGGGCGCGCTGGGCGAGAAGGTCTCCGGCTAGCGCCGCGTGGCAGACCTAGTCGAGATCAAGTCGATGATCGAGGCGGCGCTGCCCGGCGCCGAGGTCGAGGTCATCGACGAGACCGGAGCCGGCGACCACCTGCGGGCGACCGTGCGGGCGGCGCAGTTCGAGGGCCTCTCGCGGATCGACCAGCACCGGCTGGTCAAGGCCGCGGTCAAGGAGCGCTTCGACGACGGGCAGATCCACGCGCTCTCGGTCAAGACCGAGCCGTCGGGGTAGCTAGTCTGTGCCGATGGCCGACGCAGAGCTGAAGAGCAAGGTCGAGGAGCTGATCGGCGCCAACCCGGTGCTGCTCTTCATGAAAGGCACGCCGGAAGAGCCGCGCTGCGGCTTCTCGATGCGCGTCGTGCAGGTGCTCGACACGCTGGACGTCGAGTACGGCGCAATCGACGTCCTCCCCGCTCTGCAGCCGCTGCGTGAGGTGACCGCCGAGATCTCCGACTGGCAGACCTTCCCCCAGCTCTACGTCAACGGCGAGCTGATCGGCGGTGCCGACATCGTCGAGGAGATGTTCGACTCCGGCGAGCTGGCCGAGGCGCTCGGCGTCGAGCAGCCAGCCGACACGCCGCAGGCAGCACCTGCGCCCGCGCAGTCAGGCCCTCCGGGCCAGTCGCCGCCGATGCAGATCGAATAGTCGTTGCCGCGGTAGGCGGCGTCAGACAGCGGCCGTCTCGGCTGCGTCCTCTTTCACTTGGAAAGAGGAGCCACAACCGCAGGCGGCGACGACGTTCGGGTTGTTGACCTGGAACCCGGCGCCCTGCAGGCCTTCGACGTAGTCGACCTCCGAGCCGAAGACGAACTGCATGCTGACCTTGTCGACGACGACGGCGACGCCGTCGACCTCGAAGACGTGGTCGTCGTCCTTGGCCTTGTCGAAGGCCAGCGCGTACTGGAAGCCGGAGCAACCGCCGCCGCGGACCGCAACCCGCAGCGCCTGGTCGGCGGCGTCGTTCTGACCGCCCAGCAGCTCGCCGATCTTTTCGGCCGCCTTGGCGGTGAGCACGATCGCCTCTTTCGGAGTCTCCGTCACTTCACAAAGTGTAGCGGTGGTCGGAGCGCATGGCCGGAGGTCTGAAAGACTTAGCTGGTCTTGTCCCCGACCCAGCCAACCGCCGTCGTCTGCGACAGCACGGCCTACCTCCCTTCCAATCTAGTCGCTGAGAAGGGAATCGAGACGATCAGCCTCTACGTCTCGATCGACGGCGAGCAGCAGCCAGAGGTCGAGATCGGCCACTACGGCGAGTTCTTCGAGCGGCTGCGCGCCTCGGAGGGCGGCGCGACCACCTCGCAGCCCTCGGTCGGCGACTTCGTCTCGGTTTACGAGCCGCTGCTCGACGCCGGTCGCGAAATCGTCTCGGTCCACATCTCGGCCGGCATTTCCGGGACCTGCGAGGCGGCCAGCCAGGCGCGCAAGCGCCTGATCGCCGAGGGCAAAGGGGGCGATCGGGTCCATGTCTTCGACTCTCGCTCGGCCGCGGGCGGGATGGGCCTCTGCGTGCTTGGTGCGGCAGCCGGTGCGGCGGCCGGTGACGATGCCGAAGCCGTCCTCGCCCGCGTGCAGCAGACGCGCGAGGAGCTGAAGATGTGGTTCGCGATCGACACCCTCGAGTACCTGCGACGCGGCGGCCGGATCGGCGGCGCCGCAGCCTGGATCGGCTCGGCGCTGAAGATCAAGCCGATCCTCACCCTCGAGGAGGAGATCACCCCCGTCGAGCGCGTCCGCACCCGTGCCCGCTCGATCGAGCGCCTGCGCGACTACGCCCGCGAGCGCCACGACTCGGGCCTCGACGCCTGGGTCGTCCAGCACATCCAGGACGACGAGACCGCCGCCGCCCTGGTCGACGACTGTCGCGAGATATTCGGCTGCGAGCCGGCATTCGTCTCCGAGATAGGCGCCGTCCTCGGCGCCCACGTGGGGCCGGGGTTGCTCGGCGTCGGCAGCGTCTCGAAGTCGGTTCTCAGCTGATATGGCCGTCCGTTTGTCAAGTCCCCAACCACCAAAGGCCCGCTGAGAGCGGGCCTTCTTCTTGGCCCAGGAGGCGGCGGTCGACCTGGTGCGCGACGCGCGGTCAGGCTGATATGCGCGGGTTGGCTACCG
>DATMEP010000076.1:0-26343 GCA_035556755.1 Solirubrobacterales bacterium | reverse complement strand
CTGACCAAGGAGGGCGCGGCCGACGAGCTGGTCGCCGCCGCCGTCGATGCCTTCGGCAGCGTCGACATCGCCGTCAACAACGCCGGCTACACCTGGGACGGCGTCGCGCACAAGATGACCGACGAGCAGTTCCAGGCGATGCTCGACATCCACACCGTGGTCCCCTTCCGCGTCGCACGAGCGCTCGCCCCGCACTGGCGCGAGGCTGCAAAGGCGGAGCGCAACGAGGGCACGGAGGTCTTCCGCAAGCTGATCAACGTCTCCTCGACCTCGGGGACGATGGGCAATGCCGGCCAGGTCAACTACTCGGCCGCCAAGGCCGGCGTCGTCGGCCTGACCAAAACCCTCGCCAAGGAGTGGGGCCAGTTCAAGATCAACGTCAACGCCGTCGCCTTCGGCTTCGTCGAAACCCGTCTGACCGCGGCGAAGGAGGCCGGCGAGGAGATGACCACTCCCGGCGGCGAGAAGATCGAGCTGGGCATACCCGAGCAGATGCGGGCGATGGCCTCGGCGATCATCCCGCTCGGCCGCCCGGCCACCCCCGTGGAGGCGTCCGGCCCGGTGCTGTTCCTCGCATCCCCGCTGGCCAACTACATGCACGGCCAGGTCCTCAACGTGACCGGCGGCATGTTCGGAGGCATGTACACCTGAGCAGCTCGGGGGCGACTTACTTGCGCATAGCGTCAGTAAGTCGCCCCGCCGCTACTCCTTCGGGCGGCGCTCCTCGGCGACCGGCTCGCCGCCCTCGCCGGCGATCGCCTGTGGGGGCCAGGGCCCGGCCCAGTTGTCTCGGGCACCGTCGATCGTGATCGTCGTGCCGGAGACGAAGTCGCCGGCCGGCGAGGCGAGGTAGGCGACCAGCCACGCCATCTCCTCCTCCCGCCCGGCACGGCCGATCGGGATCGAGCGCTCCAGGTTGTCGATGACCACCTGCGGATACTTGGTCATCATCGTCTCGGTCATGAACTGGCCGGCGGCCAGCGCGCAGGTCCTGATCCCGAACCGCGCCCACTCCACCGCCAGCGTCCGCATCATGTTCTCGACCGCGGCGCGGGCGGCGCCGGAGTGGACCATTCCCGGCATCCCGTTGTGGGGGGAGAGGGTGACGCTCAGCACCTTGCCGCCGCCCTGCGGGATGAACGCCTTGGTCGCCGCGGCGTGGGTCATCAGCCAGGTGCCCTGCACGTTCAGCTCGATCACCGTGCGGAAGCCTTTGGGGGAGATCGACTCGGCCGGCGCCAGGAACTGGCCCCCGGCGTTGTTGACCAGCGTGTCGAGCCGGCCGTGGCGCTCCAGCAGGCCGTCGACCAATCGCTCGACCGCATCCTCGTCGCGGATGTCCATCGCCTCGTGCTCGAAGGCGCCGGCGAGTCCGCCTGCCTGCTCTGCCGTCTCCACCAGCGGCTCCTCGCGGCGCCCGCAGCCGACCACGGTCGCGCCGAGCCGCGCCAGCTCCAGCGCCGTCTCCCGCCCGAGGCCGCTGCCGGCCCCGGAGACGAGGCAGACCTGACCCTCGAGCAGGCCGGGCCTGAAGATGCGCGAATCGGGGCTCTCAGCCATCGGCGGCAGCCTATAGCCGACCTGAAGCCGGGTAATGTGACCGCGGGATGAAGGTCCACGTGGAGGCGAAACCGCTGCACGAGCCGCTTGCCGGCGGAACTCCCGGAACGACGGTGGCGGTCGAACCGATCCTCGCCGGCGCGGTCACCTGGTCGCGCTCGATGATGGAGAGCCCCGGCGGCCGCTTCGTGACCCTGAAGCTGCTGCGGGCGCTGCTCAGCGGCCAGCCCGAGATGACGGTTCCCTGCCCCGCCTTCCTGATCCGCCACCCGAGCGCCGGCGCGATCCTCGTCGACACCGGGCTGCACCCGTCGATCGCCACCGACGGGCAGGAGAACTTCGGCCGAATGGGGGCCCGCATCGGCAAGCCGTCGCTCGACGCCGGCGCCGACGTGCCGGCGCAGCTCCGTAAGCGCGGCCTCGACGCCGGCGAGATCCCGGTCGTCGTGATGACCCACCTGCACCTCGACCACAGCTCGGCGATCTCCGAGTTCCCCAACTCGACCTTCGTCGTCAGCGAGGTCGAGTGGAAGGCGGCCACGGTAGGCCCCAGGCCGCTGCTGAACGGCTACCGCCGCGTCCACTTCGACTACGCCTTCGACTACCGCACGATCGACTTCGACCGCGGCGGGATCGACTCCTACGCGACCTTCGGCCGCAGCTTCGACCTCTTCGGCGACGGGTCTATCCGCCTTGCCTTCACCCCGGGCCATAGCGCCGGCCACATCTCGGTCATAGCTCGCCTCAAGGAGCGCGACTTCGTGATCGGCGGCGACGCCACCTACACCGCCGGCCAGCTCGAGGGCAACGCTCCGCTTGCCCCGCGCCCCTTCGACGCCCACAACTACCGCCGCTCGCTGCAGGAGCTGAAGCTCTTCAAGCGCGAGTTCCCGGCGGCGATCGTCACCCCGGGCCACGACCCGGAGTTCTTCGCCCGGCTCGACTCCCGCTACGAGTAGCCAGCTCCCCGTGCATCCTCCGCACCTCGCCGAACACCTCGGTCGCCACCTCCAGCTGGCGCTCGCGGCTTGGCGACTCCTCGACTGGGAATGAGACCGGCTCGCCGTACTGGATGGTGACCTTGGGGAAGCGGAAGCGTTTCCAGCGCCGCACCTTGGACGAGCCGTGGATCGCGACCGGGACGACCGGCGCGCCCGATTCCAGCGCGAGCCGTCCCACCCCCGGTTTGGGCTCCCCCAGCTCGCCGCTGCGCGAGCGGCCGCCCTCGGCGTAGATCAGCAGCATCCCGCCCTGGCCGAGGACGGTGTACGCGGTCACGAACGCCTCCTCGTCGTGGTGGCCGCGGCGGACGGGAATGACGCCGCCGTGCTTGTAGATGTAGGTGAGGACGGGCGAGCCGAAGAGCTGCGATTTGGCCATGAAGCGGATCTGGCGGCGCAGGTAGAGACCGCAGAAGAAGTGGTCCATCTGGCTGAAATGGTTGGGGGCGAGTATCAGCGGCCCCGACTTCGGCACGTTCTTGACCCCGATCGCGCGCACCCGGTAGATCAGCAGCGTCGGCAACGAGACGATGGCGCGGACGAACGGGTAGGTCCAGCCGACCCCCTTGCGGGCGGCGACGTGGAACTGGTCGAAGTACTCCGCGGGGCGGTCGTCCTTATAGACCTGTGGCTTGATGTCGGGCATGGATGGGGGCGCCGGGAGGGCCGGCTGTGGCTGTGGCTACCCCCTGCCGCGGTGGCGGTTACGCCGCGTCGATCAGAGCTGAGTTGCGATCAGGACGACCATGGTGACGAGCATCAGGCCCCAGAGCTGGGTCGTCAGTCGCTGCAGCGCGTAGAGGCGGGCCTCCACCCCTTCGAAGCGCCGGTCGACGTGCGCGTCCGTCGCGTCGAAGCGGGCGTCGACCCGGCGGGATCCTTCGTCGACCTTACGGCTCAGCTCTTCGAGCCTACCGGCGGTCCGCGCTTCCTTCGTCGCCTCCACGAAGGAGGAGCTTAGTAGACAACATGTTTCGTTTGGCCTGAGTAAAAATTCCGGGCTCAGGCCGCCCAGCCGCGCGAGCGCTCCAGCGCCCGGCGCCACTCGGCGAGCAGCGACTCGCGCTCGTCCTCGCCCATGCGCGGCTCGTAGCGGGCAGCCTCGCGCCACATCTCCCGCACCCCCTCGGCGCTCCAGCGCCCGGTCGCGATGCCGGCCAGGTAGGCGGCGCCGAGCGCGGTCGTCTCGGCGACCTCGGGCACGACGACCGGGGCACCGAGCACGTCGGCCTGGAACTGCATCAGCCAGCGGTTGGCGACGGCGCCGCCGTCGGCCTTGAGCACCCCCAGCCGCTCTCCCGACGCCGCCTCCTCTGCCCGCACCGCGTCGACCGTCTGGTAGGCGATCGCCTCCAGCGCCGCCCGCGCCAGGTGGGCGCGGCCGCTGCCGCGGGTGAGGCCGACGATCGTGCCGCGCGCGTACGGGTCCCAGTGGGGCGAGCCGAGGCCGGTCAGGGCTGGGACGAAGTAGACGCCGTCGTTGCCCTCCAGCGAGGCGGCCAGCGCCTCGGTCTCCGCCGCCTCCTCGATCAGGCCGAGCCCGTCGCGCAGCCATTGCACGGCGGCGCCGGTGACGAAGATCGAGGCCTCGAGCGCGTAGGCGGCCCCCTCGCCGGGAACGCAGGCGACAGTGGTCAGCAACCCCTCGGCGGGCTCCGGCGCGCTCGGGCCGGCGTGGAGCAGGACGAAGCTGCCGGTCCCGTAGGTGTTCTTCGCCTCCCCGGGTCGGTGGCAGGCCTGGCCGAAGAGAGCGGCCTGCTGGTCGCCCGCCACCCCGGCGACCGGCACCTCGCCGCCGAACTCCGAGGTGGTGCCGTAGACGTGCGCCGAGGGCAGCGGCTCCGGCAGCCGCTCCGGGTCGACGCCGAACAGCGCGCACAGCTCCTCGTCCCAGGCGAGGCTTCGGATGTCGAACAGCATCGTCCGCGAGGCGTTCGTGTAGTCGGTGGCGTGGCGGCCGGTCAGCTTGAAGAGCAGCCAGGAGTCGATCGTGCCGAAGACCGCGCGCTCGGCCCCCTCGACGTTGCGCAGCAGCCACTCGATCTTGGTCCCGGAGAAGTAGGGATCGAGGACGAGCCCGGTCCGTTCGCGCACCAGCGCCTCACGCCCCTCGGCCCGCAGCTCGTCGCAGCGCTCCGCCGTGCGACGGTCCTGCCAGACCAGCGCCCGGTGCAGCGGCTCCCCGGTGGCCGGGTCCCAGGCAACCACGGTCTCGCGCTGGTTGGTGATCCCGATCGCGTCCAGCTCGGCCCCCTGGATCCCGGCGTCCGTGATCGCCTGGATCGCCACCCGCCGCGTCACCGCCCAGATCTCGTTCGCGTCGTGCTCGACCCAGCCCGGCCGCGGGAAGTGCTGCTCGAACTCCGAGTAGGCACGCCCCGCGATCCGCCCCTCGCCGTCGAAGACGAGGCAGGTCGTCCCGGTAGTCCCCTGGTCGATCGCGAGGATCACGCCGCGAAAGCCTATGCCCTGAAGGAGGCAGCTAAGCGAGTATGGCTATGGCAATGCCCACTACGCCAGTAATGGTGCCAAGCACACCGACGATCAAGCCGATTCGGTTACGACGATAGTCCTCGGCAGCTCCAACCGCCTCACGGAGTTTGCGGCTCAACTCATCGGCTTTGTCGGAAGCGGTGCGTAGACATTCCGCTCCGTAGGTCCAGTCATCCCACCTGTGTGCCGTCTTCCGCGCCCGTCCTTCCTCCATCCAGAACCTGACTTCACGCTCGATCTCCTCGATCTCCTCCGTGCTCGCAACCGCGGGTAGCTTGCCGTTGTCAACAAGGCGCGCGGCGCGTGCGTAGTAACGGTCCCAGATTCCGTCTTTTTTGAGCTTCCCAAGTCGCGCCTTGGCGACTACCTCGAAGGACTCCATCATCGTGCGGCGCAAATGGTCCTCGAAGTTGGTGAGCTGATCGCGCTGCTCGACATTGGACAGCTCGGGTGCACTTTCGGCAAGTCGGGCGAGATGGGAGAGCGCCTCGTTGAGATTGTTCCGACCGATCCGGTTGTAGATCCGTGCATGCTCCTCCGCATAGCGGTGGGCCTCCATGACAGTGAGAACCCGGGTAGAGAGGACCTCCAGCATCCGCTCAACCTGCTCTCGAAAGACACCGTTGATCCGTTCATCGGACAAAGTCGATGTTGAGGAGGAGGTCGGCACGGTAATCAGCGCGCTGCCAAGAGGGCTCGCTGGCTAGCAGCGAACTTGGGTCTTCGATTCTGTGGAAGAGGGGCGATAGCCCTCGGGAAGCGGCGGCAACTCGCTGAGCAGTTGATCGCCCAACGCTGCCAACTCGAGCAATTCGCTCTCGGTGTAGGCGTCAAGAACCGATTGAGTCTCCCCGCCCATCTCAGAGCCGGGTCCCTCGGGGAGGTCAACGGGGACAGGCAAGCGCTCCAGCTCTGCGAGCGAGAGCTCGTCCTTGGAGACGCCGAGTCTGCTCGACGCCCAAGCATGAAAGAACGTGTTACGTGCGAAGGTCATGAGAGGAGACATATCCCGCTAAAACGCAGGCGGGAACTGGATGATGCTAACGGAGAAACCACAGCAACGAGCCGTCGGCCGGTGGTCATTGTGTCCGCCAATCCCGGATCCCAAGCGGATTTGCTTGACATCCCGCCCATGGTCTTCGATGCGGCGGACGGAAGCCCTACACAGGCGCGTCGCTACAGGCCGGCGCTTGCGATCCGCTCCGCCTCCTCGACGCCGACGTAGGGGATCAGGATCAGCTGGACCAGCTGCGGCTCGAGCGCGGGCAGGCGGTCGGCTTGGCCGATCATGATCCGGCTGCCGACGATCGAGGTCGCGGCGCCGATCATCGCCCGCTCGGTCAGCTCCGGCAGCGAGGCGGCCTGCGGACACTGGTCGCGCCCGGCTCGCAACAGGCCGACGAGGTGGTCGTTGGAGGCGAGCACGCGCGCCGCCAGCTCCGGGTCGGACCCGACCGCGTCGAAGACGAGCAGCCTCGCCTCATCCGGGTTGTCGATCGCGAAGCGGATCGCGGCGCTGACGGCCGCCGTCAGCTTGGCGGCCCACTCCGACTCAGCGGCGCAGGCGCGGAAGATCGTCCCCGAGAGCCGGTCGAACGCCTCGTCGTGGGCCACCCGCACGCAGTCGTGCTTGCTCTCGAAGTGCTCGTAGAAGGTCGTGCGGGAGACCCCCGCCGCGGTAATCACGTTCTCGACCGTGAGCTTCGCGTAACCGCGCTCGGCCATCGCCATCGCCGCGCCCGCCAGCAGCCGCGAGCGCTGGTTCTCCACCACGTACTCGCGCGGCAGCCTGTGCGGCCCGCGCGGCAACGGCGACCCGGACGCCGAGGCTGGGACCGCCCCGGCGCCTGTCTGGCCCCCGCTCTTCATGGCGCCGCCACAGGGAAGAGGCGACAGCCGGCTTGTTGTAGATCCCTGCCCATTCGTCTCGGCCATACTGCTGTTGTTTGTCAACAGCGGTACATAGTGTAAGCAATGGTACTTGACACTGTCAAGGGGCTAATGGAGCTTTCGCCTAGTCGCTAACCGCGGCGAGTGCGGCCACCCCTAAGGTGCGTGCTCGGCGAGGTTCCAGACCCCGCCGGGGTCGGTGTAGCTGCCGACCGTGATGCAATCCGTCGCGCATGAGACGCCGCTCAAGCGGCTGTCGGTAGCGCTTGGTTCGTTCTGCATCTCTTCGCGCGTCCAACTCGCCCCACCGCTCCAGCGGGCGGCGTAGCCGACGACTTTGCCGCCTTCGGTTCTATGGCCGACCGCGGCGCAGGACGTCGAGGAGGTGCAGGAGACTCCGCTCAGAGCGGTGGCTTCGGCGTCGGGGACGGCGCCGGGCGCTACCCAGGAGCTGCCGTTCCAGATCCCGGCGTAGGCCGTGCTGACTCCTTTTTCGTTGACCACGTTCGCGATCGCGAAGCAGAAGCTCGCCGAGGTGCAGGAGACGTCGGTTATCCGGTTGTCTTTGCCGAGCCCTGAGCTGACGACGCTCAGGCGGGTCCATTTGGTCCCGTTCCAGCTCACGGCCATGTTGATGACGCTGCTGGTCTCGATCTCATGGCCGACGGTGAGGCACGAGGTCGAAGAGGTGCAGGAGACCCCGTTCAGGACGGTTTTTTCGTTTTCGGGCAGCCCGCCCTTTTCTTTCCAGGAGCTGCCGTCCCAGGCCACGCCGTAGGCGTAGCTGGTCGCACCCGCGCCGAAGATCAGGTTCGCGGTGGCGAAGCAGTGGCTCGCCGAGGTGCAGGAGACGTCGGTGAGGCGGTTGTTGTTGGTGCCTCCGCCTGCGTTGGGGACGGTAAGGCGGGTCCATTTGGTCCCGTCCCAGCTCAGCGCCAGGTTGAAGACGCCGTTTGCCTCGACCTCATGGCCGACCGCGATGCAATAGGTCGGGGAGGTGCAGGAGACCCCGCTCAGGACGGTGCCGCTGTTTTCGGGGAGTCCCGCCTTCAGCTTCCAGGAGTTTCCGTTCCAGACCGCGCCATAGGCGTAGCTGGTTTCACCCGCGCCGAAGATCAGATTCGCAGTGGCGAAGCAGAAGCTCGCCGAGGTGCAGGAGACGTCGGTGAGGCGGTTGTTGTTGGCGCTTTCTGCGTTGGGAACCGATCTGACCAGCCAAGCGTCGGGCGCGACCGTCTCGGGGTCGAAGACTGCTTCGTCGTGGAGATCGAGCAGGGGCTCGTGGTACCCGTCCCCTTTGTCTTCGGGACCGCCGTCGTCGACCCATTCGTGATTTCCCTCTTCGACCAGGGTGTCGCGAATCGATTCCACGTATTTGCGTTTCGACGCATATTCGCTGGGCTCGCGGGAGCTGGCGAGGATCGCGGCCGCGCCCGCGACCTGGGGCTGGGCCCCCGAGCCGGAGCAGGAAGGCGCCGCGATGTCGACGCCTTTGCCCCAGTTGCTGTTGTCGGCGAGCGTGTCGTCGAGATCCGCCACTTCCCCGCCTTTGATGCAGGGGGCCGCTTCGCCAAGCCCGCCCGGCAGGCCGTCCCAGTCCGCCATGAAGGACACGGTGATCACGTCCGGGTGGCTCGGCGTGAGGGTGCTCGACACGTCACGGTTGAGGGGGCTCGCCGCCATCACGTAGACGACTCCGGCGTCGACGGCGTCCGCGATCGCTTCGTTCAGCTCGGCGACCTTTACGGGGTCATAAGTGAGTTCATCTTCTAGTACGGGGTCATCAGGGCACATCGGGTAATTGAAGGGGGGGACTTCGAGCGCGCAGATGTTGCCGCCAATCATCACCTCGATCTGGTTGGCGTGTTTGGTGACCCACTTCACCGCCGCGATCGAGGCGTCGAGGTCCCAAACCCACGGGTCTGCTTCATTGAAGGGGCCGCCGACCTGGGAGAACAACCCGTCGACGACGTCGACTGCCCAGATCCGCGCCCCGGGGGCGGTCCCAACCCCTTCTATGTCGTTGTCGATCGCTGCGAGCCTCTTAGCCGTGAGGGTTCCGTGTAGTTCATCCAAGTCGGGGTCGTCGTCGTTGCCGGCGCCGGGGGATTCGTCGCATTTGTATCCGCCTGCCTCGGTGGCCGCGGTGCAGTCGACCCCCGCGACGATGTTGAGGTCGGGATGGTCGAGTTCGACGCCGCTGTCGAGGACCGCGACGTCGACGTCGACGCGCTCGTCGTCGACCCCGTCGATGTCGAGGTTTTTGTTGCCGGTCGCATAGGTTCGGTCGAGCCACGACCCTACGGACTGTTCGGCGCCGGCAAGCGGGGGTAAGGCGACGCTCGCCAAGAGTGCGAGAGCCAGAGCAAGGGCGAACCTGGCCCCGTTGCGAGCGATCGAAAAGTCAGTCCCTACCTTTGACATCTACTTCCTCCCCCGAGATATGAGTTCGGTCTCAGTCTCTGAGATACCGACAAGCGGCGCTCTGCCAATGTGTAGAGCCGGGCTAACGAAGTGTCAGACAAGCTCGAAGTGAGCCGAGGCCGCCCCCCATGAGGACGGCCTCGTCCATCTCACTTCGTCCGGGCCTGGCTACCTACGCTTATTCGATCCCAACCTGGATGAATTTGCCTCCCGGACCGGTGACGGCCAGATCCGCGGCCATCCCGGCTTTAGTCCCCGTTCCCCACCAGTCCGTCCCGCTCCACCAGCCACTCAGATTCAGTGCCTGGATGTTGCCGGGGTTCGACGGCGTTGCGTCGAGTTCGCCGTCGCTCGCATACAGCATCTGGAAATTGGGGTTGCAGGGCGAGGCGAAGCCAACCGTCGCGGCGATGTCGTCGACGGCGACTCGCGCCGACCCTCCAACCCATTCGGGCGTGATCGCCCACGGCACGGTGACGTTGGTGGCGCCCTGTTCGCACGGCACTTCTGGATGAACGCAGTTGCTCAGTTCGACCGCGGTGATGCCCCCTTTGCCGCCCGGTTCAAGCGTCGCATTGGCGACCATGCCGCAGGAGGCCTGGCCTCCGAAGGAGCCGAATTTCAAGACGCCACTGAGTTCGATTGCGACTGATCCTTGGATCGGCGCCCCATTTTTGGTCCAAACCCCGGGGGCGCCCATCGCCGGTGCCGCAAAGGCCCCGAGCGAGAGTGCCATCAGCGCCGTGATCAGCGCCATCCTGACTGTCTTCATTACTTCCTCCTAGACTGGTTTGATGAGTAGCAATACACACAGTTCACTTGTACGGTGTGTAGTAACAGTCTCTATAGGGATTGTCTTCAGCGCTCTGTCAATGTGTGCGGTGCACCTACCTAGGTGGCACAGGGGAGTCGGTTAGCTCATTCAGCCTCAACGCAATGTCGAGCTCCACCGCGCAGCTCTCCACCGGCTTGCCGATCTTCTCCTCGGCGGAGCGCAGCCGAAGGGTGACCGTCTGCCTGGCGACGCCAAGAGCAGCTGCGGCCGAGGTAACGTTTCCCTTTGCCGCGAAGTAGGCGCGCAGGGTCTCACGCAGGGCGGCGCCGCCGTCTCGCTCCCGTGCCAAGGGGGCGAGGTAGGCGTCCTTCAGCGAGGAGGAGAGGAGCTCGTCGCCGAGGACCGAGGCGAGCAGGGCGACCTCGCCGTGTGAGGCGATTCGGCTGTCGCGGCGCTGGGCGACCGAGAATGCCGCCTTGGCCTGGCGGTGGGAGGTGCGCCAGCCTTCGAGCCCCTCGCCCACCTCACCGAAGGCGAGGAATACCTCTGGCGGCAGGGTAGAGGCGGCGAGCTCGGCGACTTCGGTGACGGGGATCGCGCGCCGACCGCCGAGCCAGGCCCAGGCGGCGTCCTCATCGGCGCCGACGAGGAGGAGGCGGCGATCCAGGCAGGCGGCGAGAGCGCGGAGCGTCTCCTCGCAGCCCGGCCCCGAGGCGATCGCGGCGAGGTGCCAGGCTTCCAGCTCATAGCCGAGCTCGGCGGTCTCGATGAGCTCGCCGGCGAGGAGCATCTGCACCAGTTGCGCTCGGCGCTGGGCCTCGTTTCGGGGGCACCTTTGCGCCTCGTGTTTGTATGCGTCTGCGACCTTTATGAGCAAGCGGTCGAAGAGGGCGGCCTGGCGGCGCTGGATGCGCTTGAAGAGAAACGGGGCCTCCTGTTCCGCCTCCTCGGCGATGAAATCGCAGAGGAGGGTGTAGCCGGCCAGGTAGCGACGCAGGACCACGTCGAGGCCGATCTCCCTTCGGGCCGCTTCGCGGGCCTGGTCGAGGAGGACGAGGGGAATGGAGACGGTGCGCTCGCGGGGCACCGAGATCGCCTCTATCCCGACCGAAAGGGCGGCGCTGACCGCCGAGCGCAATCCCGCCACATACTGGGGGTCGCCGACCGAGGCGGGGTCGCTGACCCCGTAGACGCGGGCGAGGATGGCCCGCTCGATCTCGGGTCGCCGCTCAGCCAGACGCCCTGCGAGCCGCGCCAGCTCGGTGGGGTCCCCGGAGGTCGCGAGCGCGCTCACCGCCTACCGCCCTGTTCAGGCCTCCCCGCCGCCTCGCTTGCTTCGTTTCTTGCCCTTGGCGCCTTTACGGGCTTTCTTACACCCGTCCGCGATCACCGGCGGGCGGTAGTTGTACTGGAGGCCGTTCTGGGCGGTGAAGCGGACCGTTGCCCGGTTCACCTTCGCGCAGAGGTTCTGGCTGTTGACGACCAGTCCCTTTTTGCCGCCCTGCATCCTCAGGGTGAAGGTGTCGACCGGGGCGTCTGGGACGAGGTCGAAGGTGTTTCTGATCCCGCCCCTGACCGAGTCGATCCGCCCGACCACGTCCACGGTGGCGATCCCGTTCAGGGTGCCGACCAGGTCGGGGAGCTTGTTGTCAGATGAGCGGAGGATTACGTTGCCTTTCAGCGTTTCCTCGAGCAGCGGCGTCGTCGCTTCCACGTTGCCGTAGATCGCCCCCGGCGGGCAGCTGGCCCCCGCAAACTGCACCCTGGTGCAGATCGTGCGGATGTGGGCCTGGTCGAGGAAGGCCGAGCGCGGAAGGGTCACGGCCGCCCTGGCGATGTTTGCGTCACCCGGCCTTGCCTTCAGGACCGCGAGGAGCGACGGGTGATCGCCGCGCTTGGTGCCGCCCTTGAGATGAATCGAGAGCTTCGGTTTGAAGCCGAGGTTCTCGCAGCCCGCGAGCTGGAAGCGCTCGGAGACAGGTGCCCTCGACCCTTTCTCACCGGAAATCTGGCCGCTGAAGCTCATCTCGGCGCAGTTGGTCGGGTTGAGGATGAAGTTCGGCCTGTCGATGCGTAGACGCACATCTCTCAGGTCGAGCAGCACCCCGTGCAGGATCGTCGGCACGGGGTCTGCGATCGCGGTGATCTGGGCCGTTCTGCGATCAATTCGCAGCTGGTTCCTAACCACGACGGTGCCGAGGTCAAGGGGCCCTGCGACCGCGGGAGCGATCACAACGAGGCTCAATGGCGCGCCTTTATATGGGCCGGCTAGGTAGGCCTTGCCGGTGTCCACGTAGAGGGGACTGGGACCCGCTCCGGCACCTGCGGAGACCGATCCGAGCCTGCTCGCCTCAGGGCAGGACGGTGAGGCGATCTCATCGACTCCCTCGCCCGCGTCGCTTCTGTCCCTCGCGTTCTGGATCGAGGCGTCGGGACAGTAGGGGATTCCCTTCAGCTTGCCGAGGATGCCCGGGGGCAGGGAGAGCTCGAGGCCGTTGATCCGCTCGCTTCCGTCCTCGCGGCTGATGCTCATCGCGAAGCCGGTGTGGGCGCCTGCCTGCGGGTTGGTGGTGCCGGCCTGCAGCTTCGGCTTCAAGGCCCCGTCTGGGCAGGGCGCTCCGTTCGGTCCCTCGGTCACCTCGAAGGAGGAGGTGTCGGTGACGAGGTCTGCGGGATCTGGGTTCTCGAAGTCCTCGACCGACCAGGGGGTGAACTCCGCGGTGATCTCGTATCTGCCGCACTTGGGCGGGGTGATCAGTGGCGAGCGCGGTCCCTGGGCGAACTTGATCGCCACCCGGGAGAACGGCGCCTCGACGCTTTCGTCGAAGGTGCTCACCAGCTGGCCGGTGACCGGATCCGGTTTCACCGTGCCCGGGAGCTTGATGATGATCCCGTCTTTCTTTGACTCGAAGACCAGATACAGGCCGATCAGGGCTCCGTCCACCTCACCTTGCTTGGCGATGTAGATGGCGCCTTTGAGGGTTTCCTGGATGATCGGCGTCTCGATTTCGATCGTGCCGATCTTCGAGGAATCCGGGCAGGAGATCGGGTCGTTGGTTTTGAGCTTGACCTGATCGGCTGCGCAGGCACCTAGGCCGTGGCCTGCGGCTGCGTTTATGCCCATCCCCTCGGGGAAGATGACCTTCGCTTTCTTCAGGTTCGACTGGGAGATGCCGGTTGGGCTCTCCAGGCCCTCGGTCGGCATTTCCAGTTCGATGTCGAGTCCAGTTGGCGAGTCCGCCTGTTTGGAGGTCGGCTTGAACTCCATCGTCGGTTCGAAGGGGACCGCCTCGCAGTCGGTCGGCATCGGGTCGGTGACGGTCTCCGAGACGAAGATGTCCGGGTTCTGCCAGGAGTTGGCGTGCAAAGTGACCTGCGGCGGGTCGCCGACGCAGCGGGTCGGGTTGGTGATCAGGGGTTTGGGGTTGGCGTTGGCGTCGGTGGCTTTGCGGCAGCTGGCGAAGCCGCCGGTGGGGCCCAGGTTCGCCCCGAAGCCGCAGAGGGTGACGTCGACCGCCGCGGGTGCGCCCAGGTTGACCGGGCCCGGTGCCGATTCGAAGGTGATCGCGTAGCCGTCATCGGCGCGCAGGGTTGGGTAGAAGACGTAGATTCCTTTGTTGGGAGTGGTAAAGGCGAACTGCGCGGGACGGCCGAATTCGGGCTCGACCGCGAAGATTCGCATGCCCTCGAGCAAGGCTCCTTCACCGAGATGGAGTTTGAGCCCTCCGACAAGGCTTTCGGGCGGACAGGTGTTATTGAACACGTCTTCCATCGTCGGGCAGCGCTCATTGATCGCCAACGCGTTACCGACGAAGCCCCGGGGAGTGTCGGTGCGGATCGTCTTGACGGCATCGATCTGCTTGAGTCGATATCCAGGGTTGCCGGGGAAAAAATTAAAACTCCGCTTTCCGTTAAACACGAAGAACGCCTTGGCCACGAACGGGTGCCCGCCGGCCTGGGTGTATGGGTTTTCCGTCTCGTCCTCGACTCCCGCATCGAAGGCTTCTATTCCGAACCCTTTGAAGGGAGCGAAGGTGAATTCGTTCGTCGTGCTGACGGTCGGCGCGCCGCCGCCCGAGACCGTCGCTTTGGCGACCGCGAGGTCGGGAGCGTCATCGCCCAAGGCTGCTTGGACGACGATCTGTGGGTAGGACGCGCCCGAGACCAACACGTCGGAGCGGGTGCAGGTGGCTTTCGCGGGCTGGACGCCCGTGGCGGGTTGGGTCGAGCAGCTCCAGCCGTTGGTGGTGGTGGGGGGGATGCCGCTGTCAGTACTAGTAATGCTCGCCGGGGTGATCCTCCTAGCGAAGGTCTCCAAGCCGCCTGGCAGCTCAAGCTCGACCGTGACCGGGCCCGAGGTGACGTTCGTGCCTACTTCGGGCATGTCGTTCTCCCCTAGGTTCGGCGCACCTTCAACGTTGACGGGACTCCCTCCCGAGATCCCGACGAGCGTGCCCCCGGCGTTGGTCCCGAGCACCATGCACTGGATGTTCTTGCCGGCATCGCCGGCGACGGGGGTGTAGGTTGAGCCGGTGGCGTCGGGGATCTCCTCGCCGTTGGCCAGCCACTGGAAGGTGAAGCTCGGGCTGCCGGCCCAGTTCATCGCTGCGGTGCTGCAGGTGCGCATGCCGGCGCCCGAGCCGGTGACAGCCGGCCGCGCAGTTCCAACTTTGGGATTGCTGGGCGCGGGCGGGGCGGCCGCCGGGGCCGGATCGATCACGGCGCCCGGCTGCGATGCGTATTTCGTCGCGGCGATGGTGTTGGTCCCTTTGACCAGACACTGGATCACCTTGCCGGCGTCGGCGGCGGCGGCGGTATACGTGAGGCTGGCGGGCGCGGTGCCGCCGGTGCCGGGAATCGCGACGCCGTTGCGGCGCCACTCGATCGTGAAATCAGACGCATCGAAGGAGGTGGGGTTCCAGCTTTTCGGTTGGCCGACGGTGTTTTCCTCGATTTCCTCGATCCCGTTGCAGTACAGCTCGGCGCCGACCTCGAAGCTCGCGGGGGCGTTGTTCGTCACTTTGACCGTGTAGTCGGTGCGCTGGTCGCCGTGGTGGATGACGGGGTATTCAGGGAAGATCGTCTCGTCGCGGATCACCTGGACGCCGAAGCTGGGTGCGGCGCTCGCGGGAACTGCGCTCAGTCCGAGCAGGAGGGCCGCCAGCCCTAGGCACAGTGCGGCGCTCTTGGTGAAGCTGTCGATGCTGCGTCGAGGCGACGTCACTTTCCTGCCCTCCGGTCGGTGTTGGCGTTTCGGTTGCTCTTTGCCTTTTTTGCCTTTGCTGCTTTTCGGTTGACGCAGCGGACCTTCCCCTTGCGCCTGACCTTGCGCTTGCCTTTCGGGCAGCGCCTGGGCACGGCCTTCGGTTTCAGGTTCCCGGGGCTGACGAGCGAGGCGCTGGCGCCGCTGGCCTCGCCGATCGGGCCTCCGGCCGGTCCCTGGCAGCCCCCGGTCGAATCGGGCGGGCAGATGACGGGCTCCGGCGGTTCGGAGAAGCCGCCCTCGACGCGAAGGGCGTAGACGTCGATCGCGGTGTCGCGATCGCGCGCCAGCAGCTGCTCGAAGCTCTGGAAGGCGATGAGGTCTCCGTCGGTGGAGACGAGGGGGCCGTCAACCAGGCCTTGCTCCACGCCTACCTCGTCCTGCACCCCATTGCTGGAGTCGCCGGTGCCAGGCAATCTGTACAGGTCGCCGTCGCGATATACGTAGGAGTCGAGGACGCCGTTGCCGTCACCCGGCACGAGCCCGTCCTGGGTCTTGAAGGTGATCGTCTCGCCGTCCTCGCTGACCCAGCGGCCTGCGACGACGAACTCCGGCGATCCGACCGCCTCCCGACCGAGGCTGTTCGCTTGGCCGAGCGATGGCCCCACGAAGACGCCGACCGGACCGTTGTCAGTCCCGCCAAGAGCGGCTTTGGAGACGCGCACGAGCGTCCCGTCCTCCGCGTCGTAGCGGAAGACGTCGGATTTGGAGCCGTCGAGGTCGTCGCTCGTAAGCGCGGCGCTGGAGCTGAAGACGAGCAGGTGCCCATCGCCGCTGGCTCCGATCTCGGTCGGGTCCTCTCCGAGAACGGGAACCGGGTAGGCGGAGCCGGGGTTGGTGGTCGCGATGAAGGCGAGGTGCCCGTTTGGGTGAGCGGCGCTCTGCTCGAAGAGGTAGAGGTTGGCCTGTCCCGCTTGGGCGACTTTGCCTTCGGGGCCGGGGGTGGCGGTGAGGACCCGAGTCGAGGTGAAGTAGGCGTGGGAGCCGTCGCCTGAGATCGCGACGACTTTGGGGATCGATTGGCCGTTGCTGCCGGCGGTGACCTGGGTCAGGCGCTCGCCGGAGGGCTTTTTGGCGTCGTAGAGGTAGAGGTCGCAGCCGCCGGGGCCGATGAACCCCCCTGGTTCAGGGCAGCCGCTCGAGAAGCCGAATTCATCGAGGCCGTTCGTGTCTGAGTCGGCGAGCTGGCGGCCGGTGGTGAAGTAGACCTTGGAGCCTTCGATCGAGGCGCCCTCGTAGATGTCATCTGAGTCGGGGACCGCGGTGCCCGAGGGGCCGACGGTGCCGCAGGCGGGGACGGCCGGCAGGTTCGCGACCCGGTCGCACTCAGAGGCGATCAGCTCGCTGATCCACGGGCCCTCCGCGGTCTCTACCCGTTTGAGGATGCGCAGCTTGTTGGTGGTGTTGTTGCAATTGCCACTCGAAGGCTGGCTCGGGCGAGTCGAGAAGTAGGTGCGGGAGCCGTCGGCGGAGATCGCGCCGCGGTTGCGTTTTGGAGAGAATCCAGGATGGCCGCCCCCCGGCCAGGCGCCGCAACTGTTCCCCCAGACTTTGCCGTTGCCGTCGCGGGCGAGAAGCTCCAGCGATGGATCGCCGTTCGAGTCGAGCTGAGCGACGTAGGTGTTCCGGAACCCTCCGAAGCTGGTTGTCGGAAGCGGGTCGCCGGACAAATAGGTGAGCGGCTCTTCGGTGCTGAAGTAGAGGTGGGAGCTGTCAGCCGAGGAGCCTTGCGACACGAATTGAACGTGAACGCCTGCTTCATTTGGACTTCCGCTCAGGGGCGCCAGTAAAGATGAGAGGAATACCGAGCCTTTGCCCAGGCCTCCCCGAAGGACCTGACCTAGGTTCGCCTCGAACTGATCGGGGGTGGCAGCGATCTGGAACCAATGCGAAAGATCGGCGCTGAAGGCTGCCGGGCGGGCAGTTTCACCATATCCATACCATCCCTTGGATATCCCCGTCGGAGGATTGGTATGGAAGGCTTTCCACTGCTCGCTGCCTTCGTCGCGAGCGCTGACGTACCAGTCGCCGAATGGATCGAGGGTTCCGGTGGTCTCTCCAAGCGCGGCCGTCGAGCGGAACTTGACCCGGCCCCCATCGACGGAAATGCTGCCCACGTGCTCATTGACGCTCGCCGTCGCTTCGAGAAAACGAATCCGCGCCGGCTGGTTGTCCTTTTTTGCCGGGCTGACCTGCTCGATCGCCATGCAGTCGGGCAGGAGGATCGCGGCGACCCCCTGTTCGGCGCGGATGTCCGCGTTGGGGCAGGGATCGGTCGGGGCAGAGCCGGTGGTGAAGGTCATGTCCTCGCCTTCGTCGGCCGCTCCGAGGGCGCCGGTGGCGCGGAGGCGGAAGTGGTAGGTGGTGTTGGGCTCGAGCGGCTCGGTCGAGGCGGTGACCGCGACATCGCTCGTGCCGTTGCCGATCGCTCCTGCGCTGGGGACGCAGGGGGCCGACTGGCCGTACTCCGTGGTCGTGCCGAAGAGGAACCTGCAGTCCAGAAGCGGGGTGCCGTTGGGGTTGACTCGGCCTTCCAGGGTGGCGAGGTGGAAGTCCGAGCCCGGGGTCGAGCCGTCGGTCGCGACGCTCGGCGGGCCGGGGGGGTCGCCGAAGAGGGCGAAGACCCTGGCGCTCGGGCCGGGGCTGCCGTTGAGGGTGAGGACGCAGGTCGGGTTTGCTTGGGGCGGCGTGGTGCAACGGGTGCTGGACGTGCCGTCGGCCTGGGTCCAGCCGGCGAAGGGACCGCCGCCGGGGTCCGCGGTGGCGGTGAGGGTGACTTTGACTTCAGTCGCGAAGCTGGGGAATTCGTGGGCGAAGCTGGCGCTGCAAACCGGACCTCCGGCTTTGCTGCAGTTGATCTGCCCCGGCGTGACAATGCCGGAGCCGGAGGGTTCGCCGAAAAAGATCTGTTGTGAGGTGCTGGTGACCGTGCCCGAGCCGGAGCCGACGACCGAGACATCGACGTTGCCGTTGGCCCAGGCGGTGGGGGCGGTGAGGAGCGCCAGGGAGAGCGCGGCCACGAGCGCGAGCAGGGTAAAGCGGAGCTGGGCTGAGCCGAGCTCCCTGCCGGTGTCCGAATGCATGGCCTCTGCCGCGGACGGTGCCTTTGCGTGGCGTCTCACTCGATCTCTCTCCTTGCGTCTGACCGGCCTCTTTCCCGGCCCCCCGGATGTGGTCTTGGAGGGCGCGGGCCCCTGGCCCGGTCGCTTGCTTGGTCCCTGTCCGCAACCCAGCGGACCCGGTAACTGTACGCAGACGAGGAGGTTTCTGTCAAGGGTGGTACAGAAATTTGTAAAAGGAAGTACGTGAACTAAGCCCAGATTTCAAGGGAACAGTGGCGGTATTCGCCAACGATCCCTGTAGCGGTCACTACCTAAAATTAGGTGGCCAACCTGGCCAACCGCGCCGGCCCCGTCCCACGTTCCGGCCTACGACATTCTGTAAAGCGCGGGCTATGGTTGGCACGGGATGGCGTCCAGATCCGCACCTACTCAACCCCTGTTCCCGCGCCTCAGCGGTGGGCCCGGCAAGATGGCCCCGGAGGAGGTCGCCCGGCACCAGAGGGGGCGGCTGGAGGGGGCGATGGTCGAGGCGGTCGCCCGGCACGGCTTCGCCGGCACCACGCTGCGCGAGCTGGTGACCCTGGCCGGAGTCTCGAAGACGACCTTCTACGAGCACTTCGAGAGCAAGCAGGACTGCTTCCTCGCCGCCTTCGACGAGATCGCCCAGCAGACGCGCGAGCGGGTCGGCGCGGCCTACCGGCAACCCGGCGACTTCCGCGAGAAGCTGGTGGCGGGGCTCGGCACCTTCATGCAGATGGCTGTCGAACAGCCGGCGGCAGCCTCGCTGGCGACGGTCGAGTCGCTGAGCCTCGGCACGGCCGGGGTCGAGCACTGGGAGCGCGCCTCGCACGACTTCGAGCTGATGATCCAGCAGAGCTTCGACCACTCCCCCGCCCCGCGCGAGGTCTCGGCGCTGACCGTGCGGGCGGTCGTCGGCGGGATCCGCGGCGTCGTCTACCGCCGGCTGCGCGCCGGGGCACCCGAGGAGCTGCCGGGCTTGGTCGAGATGCTGGTCGACTGGGCGCTGCTCTTCCAGCAGCCCGACAGCGGGATCGTGCGCCGCGCGCGAGAGGCGGCGGCCCAACCGGCACCGGCGCCCGAGCCGGCGCCGGAGGACGGCGACCGGCCGCCGGACTGGTCCGAGCCGCCCGACAGCCCCCGCAGCCGCCGCGCGCTGAGCCAGCGCGAGCGGATCGTCCGCGGCGCCGCCCGGGTGGTGGTCGAGCGCGGCTACGAGGCGCTCAGCATCCCCGCCATCTCCGGCGCCGCCGGCGTCTCCAACCAGACCTTCTACGAACACTTCACCGGCAAACGCGAGGCGTTCCTGGCGGCGTTCGAGGCGCTCGCGGAGGAAGCGCTGGCGGCGGGGGCGACCGCGTTCATGGCCGCGGAGGACCGGCCGGAGGCGGTCGGCGCCGGGCTGCGCGGGCTGCTCAAGCACATCGCCGCCAACGAGGCGTTCGCCCGGCTCGCCTTCTTCGAGCTGCCGACAGCGGGACCGGCGGCGCTCGACCAGGCCGACGCGGTCCTCGACCGCTTCGTCTCCTTCCTGGAGCCGGGCGTCCCTCCCGGCGAGCTGGGCAAGGCGCTGCCGAAACCGATCCTGGAGGCGATCGCCACCGGCATCTGGGCGACGCTCCAGCACGAGATCGTCCACGGCCGCCAAGTGGCGCTGCCGCAGCTGGCGCCCGACGTCGCCAGCCTGGCGCTGGTCCCGTTCGGCCCCGACCCGGACTGAGGGCGGCTTCAACCGGTCGCGACGCGGTGGGCCTCGCTCGGCCCCAGGTAGGGCGAGAGGAGCAGCTCGACCAGTTGCGGCTCCAGCGCCGCCAGCGCCTGCGGTTCCTCGACCAGCAGGTGGCCCGAGACGATCGAGGCGATCCCGCCGACCAGGGCCCGCTCGGTCGCCGCGGGAAGCGTGGCTGCCTGGGGGTGGAAATGACGGCCCTCGCCGAGCAGGGCGGCGAAGTCGTCGAGGGCGGCCAGCTGGCGCTCTGTGGCGGCGAGGCTGGCCGCCGTCGCTTCGACGGCAAAGGCCCGCGCCAGGGCGCTCGCCTCGACCAGCGAAGCGAGGACGGCACCGACCGCGGCCTTCACCCTGACCGGCCAGGGCTCGTCGGTGTCACAGGCGGCGGCGACCTCGAACCAGATCCGGTCGAGGAACGACTGGTAGGCCGCGAGCAGGGCCTGCTCGCGGCTCTCGAACTGCTCTTCGAAGGCCTCCGGTGGCAGCCCCGCGCTGCGAGCCACCAGCTCCACCGTGACCTTCTCGTAGCCCTGCTCGGCGGCGACCTTGGAGATCGCCGCGATCAGCCGCGCCCGCGGCTCCTCATAGGACCCGGAGTCGTCTGGGGGCCTTCGCTGGGGGAGCCCGCCTGCCACGTGGCGGCGCAGCTTAGGCGAACCAACTCGTTTATGTCAAGCGAAGTACATGACTATCTATCGCTTATCGCTTCGCCGCTCTCCGCCGGGAGAGGTAGACACTGGTGAAGTCCGCGAGCTGGCGGGCGCGGTGGGTGAAGCCGCTGAGGCTGCGGCCGGTGGCGCGGTGGGAGAGGTCGAGCTCGTACTCGCGCAGGCGGTAGCCGGCGCGGACCGCGTCGACGGTCATCCCGATCTCCATCCCGTAGCCGCGGGCGAAGGGGAGCGTCGCGCGCAGGACCTCGACCCGCAGCGCGCGCTGGCCGGAGATCGGCGCCTCGGTCTCGAGGCCGCAGAGGCGACGGATCGTCCAGCCGGCGAAACCGAGGGCGACGCCGAAGCCGCCGCCGACGCGGCGGCTGAAGGCGGCGACCGCGAGGTCGCACTCGCCTCGCTCGACCGCGTCGATCAGGGGCACGAGCCGCGCCGCGGACTCGCCGAGGTCCCCGTCGCAGAGCAGCACCAGCCGCGGTGCCGGCTCGGCGCTCAACACCGCTTCGGCCGCCGCGGTGACGTTGGCGCCCTTGCCATGAGGCCGGCTGCGGCTGACCACCTGCGCCCCCGCGGCCATCGCCGCCTCGGCGGTGCCGTCGCTCGAGGCGTCGTCGGCGACCCAGATCGCCGCCCCGGGAAGCGCCTCGCGCAGGGCGACGACGGTCGCCCCGATCCGGTCGGCCTCGTTGCGCGCCGCGACGATGACCGCCGTGGGCACCCCTTTTCGACGACTTTCAGTACCGCTTTTCAACATCAGGCCTCGCTCGGGTTCACGACATGGGCTCGGAAGGCGTCAGCAGCCAGACGAGAATCCCGACCGGCACGGCCCATACCGCTCCGTCCCGGCGCCCGTCACCAAGGTCGAGGACGGTGCGCGTGGCGAAGATGCCGCCGCCACGCGCTCGCAGCGATGCAGCCGACCTTCGCCACGGGCCATCTACGTACTTACTCTCGAAGCCAATCTCGAGATCGGGCCCAACGAAGTCGATCTCGGCGCCGCTGGCCAACCGCTCGTACATCACCCTGTCGCCTTCCAGCAACGTCCCCGGCCCATGCCCCGCGGCGCGCAGCAGCGCCAAGCCGAGCTGCTGCTCGGAAAGCACCGAATCGTCGGGCTCGTGCCGACGCCCGTCCCGCCAATGGGGAAGGCGTGCAACGAGGGGGTCGACGAAGTAGACCTTCTCTTGCGCGCGCAGGTTCGGGAGTCCATCCCTGACCCGGTGACAGCGCCACCCCATCAGGGCCAGGTTGAGGGAGTCGATCCGGTCGTCGACGCGGTGATGGTCGGATAGGCCGACGTCACGGGCGACGGCGGATGCGTTCAACGGCGAAGCCAGGCCCGCGACCACGCGCTCTAAGAAGGCCGCAACCTCCTCGTCGCTCATCGCCGCGCTCTGGAACGCGTCGCCGGCGATGACATCCCAGAGGGCCTGGGCAAACCCGTTGCCGACGTCAGCGGTCTCGATGAAATCGGTCACCGCCCGCGGGAAACCGCCGATCCGCAGATATGCCTGCCAGGCATGGTCGAGCTCGGAGAAAAAGGGCGAAAGCTCGGAGATAGCAACCTCTCCCGCTCCGGTCATGAGATCGCGCGGGCGCAGCATCGTCTGCGGAATGTCATCCGCGTTGCCGATCGAACCGCAGAACGAGCGGAAGTCCATCGGCAACAGCAGGCGGTCCGAATCGATGGCGTCGCCGCGCCTCCCAGCAAACGCCTTGGTCGCCTCTCGCAGGTCGCGCGCCGAGGAGCCCGAGAGGACGACGCAGCTGCGACGGAATTCCGGGTCGCCGTCGCGCAGCTCCTTGATCGCGGCTGCCCAGCCCGACACGGCGGTGACCTCGTCGAGAAACCAGTAGCGATCACCATCGAGGGTCGCCGTGTCTCGCTGCCCGACGACGATCAGCCTGCGCAGATCCTGGGCGCTGAGCCCGTCGCATGAACAGAAGAAGACGAGGCGAGGGTTGGCGCCGTGCTCGATGGCGGCAGCGATGGCTCGCTTGACCTCGACGCTCTTTCCAACCCTGCGCGGTCCGCGCAGGACGTAGAGCCCGGGCGGGCGAAGGCCGGCAAGGGGTCGGGGCTCGTAGACGTACGGCGCGGCGGCGGCCTCGCGCAGATCGGGATCGTCCTGTTGCCACCGCTCGTCCCGCCACCAGGCGGATCGGTCGGTCAGCAACCTTCTCAATTCGCCGTCGTTCACCCAAAAAACTATAGCATTTTGGGTGCCTGACACCCAAAAATCCATGGTATTTTGGGTGAACGACGACCATAAAAGCCTACGTTCTCGGGTCCGAATGCGGCAGGTCTGGCAGCGCGGATATTGTCCCCGCCCATGGCGGACATCGAGGCTCACATCACGGGCAACGTCTGGAAAATCGAGGTCGCTGTCGGCGACACGGTCGAGGACGGCGACACCGTCGTCATCCTCGAGTCGATGAAGATGGAGATCCCGGTCGAGGCCGAGGACGACGGCACCGTGAAGGAGATCCGCTGCGAGGAGGGCCAGTCGGTCAGCGAAGGCGACGTCCTCGTAGTGCTCGAGTGACCGAGCAGCTCGCCGGCGGCAAGCTCCTCCTCGACTCGCCCGCCGAGGCGGTCGTCCGCATCCGCATCTCCAACCCGGAGCGGCGCAACGCGCTCGACCACGAGATCCTCGACGCCCTCGCCGAGACCCTGCCGCGGCTCGACCAGGGGATCGAGACCCGCTGCGTCGTGATCACCGGCGCGCCGCCCGTCTTCTCGGCCGGCTACGACATCGCCTCGATTCCCTCCGACACCTTCGAGCGCGATGCCGAGGCGCTCGTCGCCCACCCCTTCCACGCGGCGATGGAGGCACTGGCCGCCCACCCCTGGCCCACCCTGGCGGCGATCAACGGTCACTGCCTCGGCGGCGGGCTGGAGCTGGCGATCACCTGCGACCTGCGGATCTGCGCGGCCGGCGCGAAGCTGGGGATGCCGCCCGCCAAGCTCGGGCTCGTCTACGGCCACACCGGGCTGCGCAAGTTCCTCGACACGGTCGGGTTGCCGCGAACCAAGGAGCTGTTCCTGACCGGGCGAAACTTCGAGGCGGCGCGAGCCGGTGAGATCGGGCTGGTCCACGAGGTGGTCACAGACGAGGCGCTCGAGGGGGCCGCGGTCGAGCTGGCCGCGACGATCGCCGCCAACGCGCCGCTCTCGATGCGCGGCAACAAGCGGGCGATCGAAGTGCTGACGAAGAACCCGACGCTGAGCGACCAGCAGGAGGCGGCCCTGATCGCGCTGCGCGAGGCCTGCTTTGCCTCCGAGGACCTGCGCGAGGGAATCGAGGCCTTTGGCGAAAAGCGCAAGCCGCGCTGGAAGGGGCGCTGATGAGCGCCGCCGCCCGCAAGCAGCTCGCCGCTGCCGACCCGACGATGGGCGCGCTGATCGAGCGGATCGGCGAGATCGACCTGAAGACCCGCCTGCGCCGGCGCAGCGAGGAGAAACCGGCTGACGCCTACGGGGCGCTGCTGCGGGCGATCGTCGGCCAGCAGCTCTCGACCAAAGCGGCGCGCACCATCTACGGGCGGGTCTGCGACCTCTTCGGCGGGACCACCCCCTCGCCCGAGCAGCTGCTCGAAGCGAGCGAGGAGGACCTGCGCGGCTGCGGCCTCTCGGGCCGCAAGGTCGAGTACGTCCGCGACCTCGCCTCGCACGTGATCTCCGGTGAGCTGGAGCTGGACCGGCTCGGGGAGCTCGCCGACGAGGAGGCGATCGAGGAGATCGTCGCGGTGCGCGGCCTCGGTCAGTGGACCGCCGAGATGTTCCTGCTCTTCCACCTGGAGCGTCCCGACGTGCTCTCCGGCGGCGACCTCGGCATCCGCAAGGCGATCCAGGTCGAGTACGGGCTGAAGGAGATGCCGCCGCCGCTGAAGGTGCTGGAGATCGGCGAGCCCTGGCGCCCCCACCGCAGCCTCGCCTCGCTCTACCTCTGGGAGTCGCTCGCCGCGGTTCCAGGGGCATAGCCCCGCCCACCCCTTAACAAGAGCGCCGCAAACACCGACAATAGAGCCATGCGCCTTCGGTTCTGGCTCGGTCTGATCGCGGTCTTCGCGATCGCCGCCGGCTCGGTGGTGGCGGCTCTCGCCGTCGATGCCGAGCACCGCGACGACTTCGAGCGAGCCCAGGAGGAGGCGGCGACGCGCTCAGCTCGGCAGGCGGAGGCCGTGGCCGAGCTCTCGGTGGGCCAGCTGGCCAGCGCCGCGGCCTTCTTCCAGACCGCAGACGACCTGACCCGCCACGACTTCGAAGTACTCGCGGACTCGCTGCTGAGCGAGGGTGCGCTCAGCGGAACCTCGTTTGTCGCCCGCGTCCCACGCCGGCAGCGTGCCGCCTACGAGGCGCGCCACGGGTTCCCGATCGTGGAGCCGCAGGGCGGTCAGCTCCGCCGGGCGGGGGCCCGGCCCGAGCACTTCTCGGTGACCTACGCCACCTCGGAGCTGCCGGTGGCGCCGGCCTTCGGCCTCGACCTGGGCGTCGATCCCGATCGGGCGCCGATCCTGCGCCGTGCCCGCGACAGCGGCGAAGCGGCGGCGACCCCGATCGTCCCCCTGCTGACGAACAGCGGTCGGGGGCTGATCGTCTACCAGCCCGTCTATCGCGACGGCGCTCCGACCACGACGGTCGCAGAGCGGCGCGCTGCCCTGCTCGGCTTCGCCAGCGGCGGCTTCCTGGCGCCCGACCTTGCCGCCGCCGCCACCTCCGCCGTGGAGGGGGACGTCGAGCTGCAGCTGCTGGAGAACGGCGACCCCGTGATCGGCGGCGGCCAGCCGCTCGAAGACGGGGCGGCGGCCCCGATCCAGGTCGCCGACCGCGCCTGGCTGCTGGTCGTCCGCGATCCTGACCGTCCCACTGTGGGGCTGGCGGTGCTGATCGCCATGGGTGGCATCTCGCTGGCGGCGCTGCTGGGCGCTCTGGTTCTGATCTGGAGCCGCAACGAGCGCATGCAGGAGCTGCGGCGGCAGGCCAGCCAGGACTCGCTGACCGGGCTGAAGAACCGGCGCCGCTTCGAGGAGGATCTGCGCGTCGAGCTGGCACGCAGCCGCCGCGAGAACGGCGAGGGCGCCCTGCTGATGCTCGACCTCGACAACTTCAAGCAGGTCAACGACACACTCGGGCACCCGATCGGCGACAGGGCGATCGAGGAGATCGCCGGCGTGCTGCGCAGCCGCATGCGGGAGACCGACGTGCTGGCGCGCCTCGGCGGCGACGAGTTCGCGGTCGTCCTGCCCCGCTGCGACGCCGCCGAGGCGCAGAGCGTCGCCGAGGCGATCCTGACCGCGATCCGCGAGCACGTGCCACCGGCGCACGAGGTTCCGCCGATCACCGCCAGCGTCGGCATCGCGATGTTCGGTAGGAGCCACGATGCCGACTTCGAGTCCGTGCAGAGCAGGGCCGACACGGCGATGTACGAGGCGAAGGACGCGGGACGGGACGCGGTG
>DATMEP010000075.1:0-2404 GCA_035556755.1 Solirubrobacterales bacterium | reverse complement strand
CACCTCGCAGATCGCCCAGACGGCGCTGCGCTCGGTGCTGGGCAAGGCCGAACTCGACCAGCTGCTGGCCGAGCGCGAGCGGCTCAACGAAGAGCTGCAGAAGATCATCGACGAGTCGACCGAGCCCTGGGGCGTGAAGGTGACCGCGGTAGAGATCAAGGACGTCGAGATCCCCGAACAGATGCAGCGGGCGATGGCGCGCCAGGCCGAGGCCGAGCGCGAGCGGCGCGCCAAGATCATCAACTCCGAGGGCGAGTACCAGGCGGCGCAAAAGCTCACCGACGCCGCCGACATCATCAGCACCAACCCGGCCTCGCTGCAGCTGCGCTACCTGCAGACGCTGCTGGAGATCGGCAGCAACCAGAACACGACGATCGTCTTCCCGCTGCCGATGGACGTGCTCGAGCCCTTTCTCAAAGGCAGCGGCGCTCAGGGGTCGAGTGGCGGCGCTCCAAAGCCAAGCGACGGTGGTCCGAGCCCGAGCGGCGATTGAGCGCCCCCGAGATACGCATCGACCAGCTGACCGGGCTGCGGACGATCCTCGCGCCGGGCCGGGCCGACCGTCCCGAGGGGTTCAAACGGCCGGCCGGTGAGGAGAAGGGGGCGGAGAACTGCCCCTTCTGCGAGGGGCGGGAGGGGCGAACGCCGCCGGAGGCCTACGCGGTCCGGCCGGGGGATGGCCAACCCGACACGCCGGGCTGGACCAGCCGCGTCGTGCCGAACCTGTATCCGGCGCTGAGCGAGGAGGAACAGGATGCAGACGCCGGGGCAGCCTCGGTCGCAGCGGCAACGAGCAGCGAGGCGGGGGCGTTCGCAAGCGCCGGCGACCCGCTGCTGGAGTCGCGGCGAGCGGGCGAACCGGACCTGTTCGCCTCGCGCCCGGCGGTGGGCGCCCACGAGGTGATCGTCAACGCCCCCGAGCACGTCACCGCGATGGCCGAGCTGAGCGAGGAGCGTTTCGCCGGGGCGATCGCGACCTGGCGGGAGCGGATGAGGGCCCACTCCGACGCCGCATACGTGCAGCTCGTCGTCAACGAGGGGTCGGGGGCGGGCGCTTCCCTCCCCCACACCCACGCCCAGCTCTACGCGTTGCCCTTCGTGCCGGCGGTGGTGGCGCGGGAGCGGGAGCGGGCCGGTGCCTACGCCGAACGCACGGCCGGAGGCAGCCTGCTTGGCGACGTGCTGGTCGAGGAGGTGCGCCGCCGGGAACGCCTCGTCGCGATCGACGACGAGGCGGCCCTGATATGCCCCTGGGCCTCGCGCTCGCCCTACGAGCTGCGTGTCGTCCCACGCGGCGACGCACCGCGCTTCGAGCACGACACCGCCGGAGCCGCGATGCTGCACACCGCCCTGCGCCTCCTTGCCGAGCGCTTCGACGGCTCACCGGAGCTGAACCTCTGGGTCCGCACCGCGCCCCGCGGCACCGAGCACTTCCACTGGTACGTCGACATCGCCCCCCGCCTCACGACCAAGGCCGGGTTCGAGCTCGGCACCGGGGTCGACATCAATATCTACCCGCCCGAGCGGGCTGCGGCGGATCTGCAGGGGTAGTTCGACCGGAGCGGGCCACACCCACCCGCCTTCACGCAAGGCGGTCGCCGCGACCGGGAGGGCGGGGCCCTGATAGACAGCAGGGCGATGGCCCCGAACCCACGACCGATCCCGCGCTTCATCGCCGACTCGACCCAGGAGGGGATTCCGCACGGGCGGTTTGCCGAGCGCCTCGCCGGCGAGTTCCGCAAAGCGTGCGAGGCGATCGCCGACCTGCCGGAGGGAGTCGAGGTCCCGGCTGAGGTGGAGTGGTTCCCGGAGCGCGCCTGGGGCGGGCGGGTATGGGCGGCTGGCACCGCTCGCGCCGAGGGTTCCGAGGGAACGCTTGAGCTGTTCGGGCACGTCTCCTACGTCCAGCCCGCGGAGGGCGACCCGGGCGACTTTCGCGCCAAGGCCGACTTCACCGATGTGCTCGCCGAGGACAACCCGGACTGGCGGATCGACCTCAACGACGACGTGATCGGCCGCTGGCGCGGTGAGAACGGTCGCGCCGGCGCCGTCACCCTGGTCTGGGGCCGCCCCCTCGTCCGCGGCGCCGTCGCCGCCACCGCCGAGCTCGCCGGGGAGGCCGTCGACCAGGAGGCGATCTCCGACGAACGCTTCACCCTGATCGCCCTGGACGCCCTCGAGGCCTACGGCGACGACATCTTCATGCAGGTCAAGCTCTGGAACCGCCGCGCCCAGGAGCTGGCCTCGGAGAGCCTCTACGCTTAGGACCTATCCCTATAGGTTCGCCGCAAGCCGCGCCCTGTGCGCTCGCTTGAAGGCGATCAGGCCGCCGGCCAGCTGCAGGAAGGCGAGGTGGTTCTCCTCCTTCTTCGACCAGCGGACGAGGATGCCGCGGTTGCGGTTG
>DATMEP010000074.1:0-11507 GCA_035556755.1 Solirubrobacterales bacterium | reverse complement strand
GCGGAAGGCCTCCGGATCGTCGCGCGAGGCGGCGTCGAAGGCGCGCTGCTCGAGCACGATCTGCTCGCGGTCGAGCTTCTTCGTCATCCCGAAGTCGAGGAAGGCGACGCGGCCGTCGGCCATCAGCAGGTAGTTGCCGGGGTGGGGGTCGGCGTTGAAGTGCTGCAGGTTGAAGATCGAGCCGAGGCTGCCGCGGAAGACGATCTCGCCGAAGCGGCTGCGCTCCTCGTCGGGCAGTTCCTTGATCTGCTCGAAGCCCATTCCCTCGACGAACTCGGTGACGAGGACGCGTCGGCGCGAGAGGCGGGTGATCACTTCCGGCACGTAGATGAAGGGGTGGTCGCGGTAGGCGCGAGAGAAGCTGCGCTGGTTCTGCGCCTCGTACTCGTAGTCGAGCTCCTCCATCACCCGCTCGCGCAGCTCCGCGGCGATCGCCTTCGCGTCGAGCCCCGGCGCGAGCGCGCGGGCGAGGCGGACGAGGGTGCCGGCGTTGCGCAGGTCGGCGTCGAGAGCCTCGGCGATCCCCGGGTACTGGATCTTGACCGCGACGCGGCGGCCGTCGAGCAGCTCGGCCCGGTGCACCTGCCCGATCGAGGCGGCGGCGAAGGCCTCCTGCTCGAACTCGGCGAAGAGCTCCGAGACCGGCTCGCCTTCCCACTCCTCCTCCAGCACCCCCTCGACCTTCTCCCAGGGCATCGCCGGCGCCGAGGTGCGCAGCTTGGAGAGCTGCTCCTGGTAGATCTCGCGGTACTCGTCGGGGAGGAAGTCGGTGTCGATGAAGGAGGCGAACTGGCCAAGCTTCATCGCCGCGCCCTTCATCTGGCCAAGCGCGCCGACCATCTTCATCGCGGTCTCGAGGTGGCGCTGCTCAAGCTTCTCTTTGCCGCCCTCCTCGGAGCGGGCGACGTTGGTCGCTTTCGTCCCCGCGTAGCGGGCGCCCTGCACGCCGACGATCGAGCCGAGCTTCGCCGAGCGCCGGATGCGCCCCTTGGGGATCTTCGAGTCCTTCGCGTCGTCGGGCACGCAGGAAGGTTCCCACAGGACTGTTTCCCGTCGTTTCTCTATCCTCTCCCGTCCGATGGCTCGTACTCGCGAAAAGCTGGTGGCCGCTCCGCGCGCAGATTTCGGTTCGCGCAGCTCGCGCCGCATGCGGCGCGAGGGCTTCGTGCCCGGCATCGTCTACAGCGGTGGCGAGGATGCACGCCCCTTCCAGGCGGGCGAACGCGAGATTCGCGCCGTGCTGGCCGGCGGGCAGGCCCTGTTCGACCTCGAGCTGGACGGCTCGAAAGCCGTGCCGGTGGTCGTCAAGGAGCAGCAGCTGCACCCGATTCGCGGCAACCTCGAGCACATCGACCTGCAGGAAGTGAAGCTCGACGAGGCGATCCAGGCCGAGGTGACGATCGAGCTGGAAGGCGCCGAGACCGCGCCCGGCGTCAAAGGCGGCGGCGTGCTCGAGCACGTCACTCGCGAGGTCACCGTCGAAGCGCTGCCGACCGAGATCCCCGAGCGCCTCGTCGCCGACGTCTCGGCGATGGAGATCAACGACACCTTGCAGCTCTCCTCCTTGCCCGTCCCCGAGGGCGTCAAGTTCGCCGCCGACGATCCCGAGGAGGTCACGATCGCGACCCTCTCGCCGCCCCGCGTCGAGGAAGAGCCCGAGCCCTCCGTCGAGGAGGAGACCGAGCTCGTCGGCGAGGAGGGCGAGGCCCCGTCCGAGGGCGAGGACGCCGACGGCGGCGATTCGGGCGACTCCGGCGGGGAGTAGCCCCCTGTCGATCTTTCGCCGCCGCGGAGACCGCGGCGAGGGCGAGAAAGGCGACCGGGTCCTGATCGTCGGGCTGGGGAACCCGGGCAACGAGCACGCCGCGAGCCGGCACAACCTCGGCTTCGAGATCGGTGCCGAGCTCTCGCGCCGCTGGGACCTGCCGCGGGCTAAGCAGCGCTTCGGGGGGACGATCGCCGAAGGCCGCATCCGGCCGGGGGGCCCACGCGTCGCCCTCCTGCTGCCGCAGACCTACATGAACGCCTCCGGCGACTCGGCCGGCCCGGCGCGCGGCTCGCTCAAGGTCCCGCTCGACCGTGTCGTCGTCCTGCATGACGAGATCGACCTTCCGTTCGGCGAGGTGCAGGCCCGCCTCGGCGGCGGACTCGCCGGCCACAACGGGCTGAAGAGCCTCGAGCGCGGCCTCGGCTCGCGTGACTTCTGGCGGGTCAGGGCCGGCGTCGGGCGCCCCGACTCGACCGACCCGGAGATCGTCTCGGCCTACGTGCTCGGTCGCTTCCGCGAGTCGCGCGAGGAGGTCGCGGCGCTGGTCGACCGTGCCACCGAGGAGGCCGAGCGCCTCGTCGAAGAGTTAGCGTCCCCGGACGAATGAGTGCCGCGAGGACCAGTTACGAGGTCGACGAGCAGGGCGTCGGGCTGCTGCGCCTGGAGCGCCCCGAGGCCCGCAACGCGATCGACACGCAGATGCTGGCCGAGCTGCTCGAGCACGTCGCGGTCGCCCGCGGCGACGAGGCGGTGCGAGTGCTCGTCGTCAGCTCCTCCGACCCGATGGGCTTCTCGGCCGGCGCCGACGTCAAGGAGGAGCTCGACGAGGAGGGCAGCGTCCACCGCATGCAGCTCTTCGCCGACCTCTACGACGCGGCGATCGGCTTTCCCAAGCCGACGATCGCCGTCTGCCACGGCGACGTCGTCGGCGGCGGGGCGGAGGTCGCGATCGCCTGCGACATGCGGGTCGGCAGCGCCAACCTGCGGATGCGCTTCCCCGGTGCGGCGCTCGGCGTCCCGGTCGGGCCGGCACGCCTGGTCACCCTCTGCGGCCTCGCCGCCGCCAAGTACCTGCTGCTCTCCTCGCGCACGGTCGGCGCCGACGAAGCGCTGCGCCTCGGCCTCGTCAACCAGGTCGCCCCGACCGCCTCGACCGAGGAGGCGGCGCTGAAGCTGGCCGCCCAGGTGGCCGCCCACCCGCCCGAGGCGGTCGCCCGGATCAAGCGGATGCTGCACGAGTGGGACGACGTCGAGGGCCGCTCGCGGGTCGAGGGCGAGGGCCAGGTCGAGTGGCAGCGCTCGGGCCCCGGGCTGCCGCAGCGCAGCTGAGAGGCCACCTCATCGCCGCATGGGACAAAATCGTCCCATGCTGACCGTCGCTGTTACCGGCCCCACCGGCGAGATCGGCAAGCCCTTCGTCGCGGCGCTGGAGCGCTCGCCCGAGGTCGAGCGGGTGGTCGGGATGGGGCGCCGCTACTTCGATCCCACGGCGGAAGGCTGGCGGAAGGTCGAGTACCGGCGCGGCGACATCCTCGACCGCGACACGGTCGAGGACCTGGTCGAGGGGGTCGACGTGGTGGTCCATCTCGCCTTCGCGATCGTCGCCGGATCGGGCGGGACCCGCGAGGTCAACCGGGCCGGCTCCCGCAACGTCTTCGAAGCGGCGGCGGCGGCCGGGGCCGAGCGGCTCGTCTACACGTCCTCGGTCGCCGCCTACGGTTTCGGCGGCGACCTGCCGCCGACGCTGACCGAGGACCTGGCGACGCGGGGGACCGATCGCCATCCCTACTCCGCCGACAAGGCGGCGGTCGAGGCGGAGCTGGAGGCAGCGCTGGCGGGCACGGGCACGGACGCCTACGTGTTCCGCCCCTGCGTGGTCGCCGGGCCGCAGGCCACCCTGCTGCTCGACCTGATCCCGCTGCTCGCGCTCGGCAAGAAGATCCCGGCCCCGCTGCGCTGGGCGCTCGGGCGGGCGCCCTCGCTGCGCCCGGTCCTGCCCGACCCCGGCGTGCCGTTCCAGCTCGTCCACCAGGACGACGTCGCCGCTGCGCTCCTCGCCGCCACGCTCGGCCACGGCGAGCCGGGCGTCTACAACCTGGCCGGGCCCGGCGAGCTGACCGTCTCCGACCTCGCCCACGAGCTGGGCTGGCACGCGGTGCCGGCGCCGCAGCTTGCGGTCGGCGCGGCGGCCGAGGCGGTCGCCCTGCTGCCCTTCCTGCCGGCCGAGGCGACCTGGATCGAGGCGCTGCGGCGGCCGATGCTGATGGACACCACGCGCGCCCGTCGCGAGCTGCGCTGGCTGCCCCACCACGACGCCCGCGATACCCTGCGGGAGACCGTCGCAGCGGTACGGGCGCGGTAGCGTCCCGGCCCATGGGTTTCATCGATCCCACTCCGCCGCCGTTCGAGATCGAGGAGTGGAGGCGCCGTCCCTACCTCGAGCGGATCAAGGCGCTGGCCCAGGACTGGGCCCTGAACGGGTTCGGGACGCCCCACTTCGTCTACCTGCTCTACGTGGTCAAGCTCGTCCTCTACACGGGCGGCGGCCTGCTGCTGATCTCGACGACCGACGGCCTCGGCGGCTTCGGCGATCTGAGCAGCTGGTGGAGCGAGCCGATCGTCTTCCAGAAGGCGGTCGTCTGGACGATGCTGTGGGAGGTGCTCGGCCTCGGCGCCGGATCGCTGCCGCTGACGCTGCGCTTCTCGCCGATGATCGGCGGCGTCCTCTACTGGTTGCGGCCGGGGACGACGCGGCTGCCGCCGTGGCCCGAGCGGGTGCCGCTGACCCGCGGGACGAGGCGCACCTGGCTCGACGTAGGGCTGTACGCAGGACTGCTCGGCTCGCTCGGCTACCTGCTTCTGGCGGGCGGAATCGACGCGGCGGCCGGCTCGGCCGGGCGCCTCGATCCGGTGGCGGTCGGCGTCGCGCTGGCCTTTCTCGTCGCGCTCGGGCTGCGTGACAAGGTGCCGTTCCTGGCGGCGCGGGCCGAGATCTACGGCAACCTGATGATCGTCTTCCTCTTCCCGCTGACGAACATGATCGTCGCGGCGCAGCTGGTCTTCGTCTGCATCTGGTGGGGCGCCGCGTCTTCGAAGCTGAACCGCCACTTCCCCTTCGTCGTCACGGTGATGATCAGCAACACGCCCTGGAACCGCTGGCGGGCGGCTAAGCGGCGGCTCTGGCGCGACCACCCCGAGGACATGCTGCCCTCACGGGTCGGCGCCCTGACCGCGCACATGGGCACCGTTATGGAGTTCACCCTGCCGGCGATCCTGCTGGCCAGCCAGGGCGGCATCCTGGGGACGATCGCCGTCGCCGGGATGGTGCTCTTCCACCTCCACATCCTCTCGACCTTCCCGCTGGCGGTGCCGCTGGAGTGGAACATCTTCATGATCTTCGGCCTGCTGTTCCTCTTCGGCCACTACGGCGACGTGCCGTTCTCGACCCTCGACGACCCGTTGCTGCTGGCGATCCTCGCCGTCACCTGCGTGGGTATCCCGATCCTCGGCAACTTCCGCCCCGACCTCGTCTCGTTCCTGCCTTCGATGCGCTACTACGCCGGCAACTGGGCGACCAGCCAGTGGCTGTTCCGCAACGAGGGTGGGGCGGAGGAGAAGCTCGACCGCTCGATCGTCAAGGCAGCGCCGATCGTGACCAAGCAGCTGGAGAAGTTCTACGACCCGGACCTGATCGAGGTGCTGGTCTACAAAGGCCTCGCCTTCCGCTCGATGCACTCGCACGGCCGCGCCCTCAACGGGTTGGCGCCGCGCGCGGTCGACGACATCGAGCGCTACACCGTGCGCGAGGGCGAGCTGGTCGCCGGGGTGGTGCTCGGCTACAACTTCGGCGACGGGCACTTCCACGATCACCGCCTGCTGGAGGCGGTGCAGGAGCGCTGCGGCTTCGAGCCCGGCGAGCTGCGGGTGGTGACGCTGGAGTCGCAACCGGCCCACGTGCAGCGCCAGCGCTACCGGATCTACGACGCCGCGACCGGCCTGGTCGAGGAGGGCTTCGTGAACGTCGCCGACATGGTCGGGCGCCAGCCCTGGCTGGACGGGGGGCCGTTCCCGGTGCAGCCGATCGGAGGCGCCGCCGGCGGACAGGCCGACGACGATCCGGCGCCAGCCCCCGTCGCATGAGCAGCGCGATCGTCGTCGGCGCCGGCCCCAACGGCCTCGCCGCCGCCGCCACGCTCGCCGTGCGCGGGGTAGAGGTGACCGTGATCGAGGCCGCCGAGACGATCGGCGGCGGTGCCCGCAGCAGCGAGCTGACCCTGCCGGGCCTCGTCCACGACGAGTGCTCCGCCTTCCACCCGATGGCGGTGGAATCGCCGGCGCTGACTTCGCTCGGACTCGAGCGTCACGGACTCGAGTGGGCGCTGGCCGAGGTCGACCTCGCCCACCCGTTCGACGACGGCAGCGCTGCGGCGATGCGGCGCTCGATCGAGGAGACCGCCGCCGAACTCGGCGCCGCCGGACCGGCCTGGAAGAGGCTGTTCGGGCCGTCGGCCCGCGGTTTCGACGCGCTCAGTGAGGACATCTTGCGCCCGGGCCTGCGTCTGCCGCGCCACCCGCTCCGCCTCGTGCGGTTTGGCCTGCCCAGCTTGGCCCCCGCGACCGCGCTGGCCCGCACCTTCCCTACGGCCGAGGCGCGGGCGCTGTTCGGCGGCGTCGCCGCCCACTCCTTCAGCCCGCTCTCGCGCCCGCTCAGCTCGGCCGTCGCCATGGCGCTGACTGCCTCGGGCCATAGCCAGGGCTGGCCGGTCGCGCGCGGCGGCTCGCAGGCGATCGCCGACGCACTCGCTGCCGTGGTCCGCGAGAACGGCGGCCGGATCGAGACGGGAAGGCCGGTGCGCTCGCTCGCCGAGCTGCCGGCGGCCGACGCGATCCTGCTCGACCTGGCGCCGGGCGCAGTCGCCGACCTCGCCGGGGAGCGGCTGCCTTCCAGGGTGGCGCGCGCCTACCGCCGCTGGCGCCACGGTCCGGGCGCTTTCAAGCTCGACCTCGCGGTAGAGGGCGGCGTGCCCTGGGCCGACCCTGTCTCCGGCCGGGCCGGGACCGTCCACGCGGCCGGCTCCTTCGAGGAGATCGTCGCCGGCGAGCGCGAGGTCAATCGCGGACGCATTCCGGAGCGGCCCTTCGTCCTCGTCGGCCAGCAGTACCTCGCCGATCTGAGCCGCTCGCAGGGAGACGTCCACCCGGTCTGGACCTACGCCCACGTCCCCAGCGGCTACGAAGGCGACGCGACCGAGGCGATCCTCGATCAGATCGAACGCTTCGCCCCCGGCCTGCGCGAGCGGGTCGTCGGTAGCCACGCCCGCTCGGCCGCCGACCTCGCCGCCTACAACCCCAACTACGTCGGCGGCGACATCGTCACCGGCGCCAACACGCCGCTGCAGTTGCTCGCTCGCCCGCGCCTCGCCCTCGACCCCTACGCGACCGGCATCCCCGGCGTCTACATCTGCTCCGCCGCCACCCCGCCCGGTGCCGGCGCCCACGGCATGTGCGGCTACAACGCCGCCCAAGCGGCCTTGCGCCACCTAGATCGCGCCTAGCGCTGCCGACCTGCACGGATCCTTGCGGGGAACCGGGGCCGTGTTACCCAATATTGGCCGGTGCGCCCGATCCGAGCAATCGGCGCATCGGTGTTGATCGCCGTCGCGATCGCGATTCCACCGAGCGCCGACGCATCCCCGGCGAACACCGCCGCGCTGCAGGCTGCGCTGAAGTCGCTGCACCTCTACGGCGGCTACGTGGACGGGATCAGAGGCCCCCTCACTCGGCGCGGCTTGGTCGCATTCCAGCGGCGCCGAGGCCTGGCGGCCGACGGCATCGCGGGACCGAGGACGCGACGAGCGCTGGGGTGGCGGGGGAGGCCGCGCCTCGGCAGCCGGATGATCCGGTTCCGAAACAGGGGCTGGGACGTCGCGGCGCTGCAGTTCCTGCTCCAGCGCGCGGGGCACGGGCCGGGGCGGGCCGACGGGGTCTTCGGCCCGCTGACCGGAGGCGCCGTGCGGCGCGCGCAGCGCGCCGCGGGCGTCGCGGTCGACGGGGTCGCCGGGCCGGTGACGATCCGCTCGCTGCGCGCGGCGGTCGTGCCGGCGGCCGATCCCGGGCATTTCGCCCGGCCCGTCTCAGGGCCGATCGGCGACGGGTTCGGCGCGCCGCGGGGTGGCGGGCGCCGGCACGAGGGCCTCGACTTCCCGGTCGCGTACGGCACCCGCGTCGGCGCGGCGGGCCCCGGCACGACGATCTTCGCCGGCTATAACAACGCCGGCTACGGCAACCTGGTCGTGATCCAGCACCCGCTCGGCTTCACCACCTGGTACGCCCACCTGTCCTCGATTACGAGCTGGGTCGGCGAGCAGGTGGTGAGGGGCACGCGCATCGGCTACGTGGGGTCCACCGGGTACTCGACCGGCCCGCATCTGCACTTCGAGGTGCGCCGCTACGACACGCCGATCGACCCCGTTCCGCTGTTTACGGCGACCATGGCCACTCGACCCCCCGGCTCCGAGGGCCGAGTCCCTCGCGAGTGCGTCAAGGTCCCGCGCGAGCGTCGCAAGCCACCGCGCGGATCCGACTGGATCGCCCGCGAGCGCCTTTGCACGCCGTTCTAGCTCGTCCAGCTAGTCGGGTCGAGGACGGTGCGCTGGTCGCGGAAGTGCTCCGGATTGGCAAGGACGTGGTCTGCGACCTCGGCGCAGGGCGCGACCCAGAGGTCTCCGCGCGACGAAGCCTGCGCGGCGCATTCCAGCAGGGCGGCGAGCCGATCCTCGCCGAGCCACTCGAGCATGAAGAGGTGGAGGACGATCGCGGCATAGCCGCCGTCGGCCGCCACTCGCTCCATCTCCGTGTCCAGGTAGGCGAGGAACGCTGCGGGGTCGAGTGGGTCGGGTGAGCCGGTCATCCGTTCCCGCACGGGTGCCAGCGGCGGCAGCACGCAGCTCGCGTCGACATGGCGCCACTGGAAGGGCACCACCGCGACCCCGTCCTCGGTGCCAACACCCTCTCCCGACGGCGAGCAGTAGCGCAGGCCCGCCTCCCGGAGGACGCCGAACTCTCCGGGGCCGAGGCCGCCGCCGGGTGGGCGCAGGCCGGCGAGCTCGAGTCCCAGGCCGCCGAACGCGTCGAGGCCGCGGGTCAGGTTGTCGGCTTGGTCGGCGGCGGAGAGGTCGGCCCACTGCTCGTGGCGCCAGGCGTGGTAGCCGACCTCGTGACCGCTCGCGGCGATCTCGGCAAGCTGCTCCGGGTAGGCCACCGTGTTGAGCCCCTCGACGAAGAAGGTGGCGGCGATTCCGCGGGCGTCGAGCGCCTCAAGGACCGCCGGCAGCACCCGAGTCGCGGTCGGGTGGCCGCCGAGCGGTGCGTCCGGCGGGATCGCACCGAGCTCGATCTCGGCCGCCTCGCCAAGGTTGTCGAAGCTGAGGCTGAGCGCGCCGCGGGCGCCGTTCGGCCAGGTGCTGTCGCTCACGACTCGCGCAGGGCCGGGCTCCAGCGCTCCGGCTCGAGCCGGGCCTGCTCCCGAGCCCAGCTGAAGTGGTGTTGCGCCGAGACCAGCAGGACCGGGAACTGGAGCAGGCCGAAGAGCGCGAATCGCCGTGCTCCGGGCCGGTTCGCCGCCGGCAGGCCGAGGGCGCTGCAGACGAACCAGAACCAGAGCACCGCGTTGTAGGCGGGCAGCTGGTCCTCGTTCAGCCCCTCGGCTTCGTCGAGCATCGGCACGCCATCGTGCAGCGACCAGGGCCAGGCCTTGAAGTGGACGGCCACGCCGGCGACGCCGATCCCGGCGCCAAAGGCCGAGAGCTGCCGAGCCCGCTCGCCGTCGCGGATGGCCGCCCCGAGCATCAGCGGGAAGTAGGCGCCCCAGAGAGTGAGCGCGCCGCGGCGACCGAGGAACGGCTCGAAGACGAGCCCGACCCCGGCGCGGGTCTCGTAAGCGTTGTGGGCGAACAGGCCCAGCACCGAGCCGGCGGCGAGCAGCTTCCTCACGGGTGGGCCCCGATCCGGTTGGCGACGGTGCCGATCCCGTCGATCTCCAACTCGACCGTCTGCCCGGGCCGGATCCAGCGGTCCAGCTCCAGCCCGCAGCAGCCCGGCATCGTCCCGGTCGAGATCACGTCGCCTGCGTCGAGTCGCTCGCCAGCGGCCGCGTAGGCGAGCATCTCGCCGACGTCGTGGGCGGGGTCGGCGGTGCCGCCTTCGCACCAGACCTCGCCGTCGACCCGGACCCGGCCGGTCGCGGTCCGCCACTCCGGCATCGCATCGGCGCTGAGCACGTCGCAGCCGATCGAGTTGGCGAAGGCCTTCGACTTCACCGCTGGCCCGAACATCCCGTGCCGCGCCTCGTCGGCCTGCACCTCGCGGGCGCTCCAGTCGTTGAGCACGAGCCAGCCGCCGATCGCCGCGCGGGCCTCGGCCGGGGTCGGATCGGCGAGCGGCTTGGCAAGCACGAAGGCCAGCTCCAGCTCGAAGTCGAGCCACTCGGTGTGCGATGGCCAGGGCATCTCCTCGCCGTCGGCCAGCATCGCGGTGTGGTTGCCGAGGTAGAAGGCGGGGACCTCGTAGAAGCGCTTGTTGGGCCTGAAGGGCGGGAAGGTGCGGCGCGTGACCCGTTCGAAGGCGTCGGCGGCCCGCTGCACCGGCCGCGGGAAGAAGTGCTTGACGAGCGCCCGGGCCGACCCCTCGTAATGCGACTCCCAGAGGCTGAAGGCGCGCAGCGAGCGCGTCTCGAAGGGCAGCCCGGCTGCGGCTGGGTCGGCGGCGACGCTCGGGTCGTCGGCGACCGCGTCGAGGTGGTGCTCGACCTTCGCCCGCGCCTCGGCGCCTCCGGCGAGCAGCGCGAGGACGTCGTCCGCCTGCGGCAGCGCGACCCAGCGCTCGTGGACGGGATCCTCGACGATGACCCCCTCCGCTGTCCTCCGCAGCTTCACCCGCGGCGATTTTGCCACGCCGCATCTTTCGGGTGCGCCTTATCTGTGTCATAGACGGATAAGGCGCACCGGAAGCGCCTTTAGAATCGGCGGACATGCCCGAACCGGCCGGTTCGGGCTTTTCGCTTGCCATGAGCCTTCGCCCCTTAATCGAGATCGCAGCCGAGAACGAGCGCTTGCACGCGCTCGCGGCCGAGGTGCGCGATGCCGCCGGTGGCGGCGAGGCGGCAACCGTCGCGGCTTCGGCCACGCTGCGCCCGCTGCTCCTCGCCACCCTGCTCGAGGACGACCGCGGTCTGGCCGGCCGCCCCGCTCTCCTGGTCAGCGCCGACGACCGCTCTGCCCGCGACCTCGCCGCCGACCTGCGCGCCTACCTGGCGCCGCGCCGCGTCCGCTTCTACCCGTCGCGCGGCACCGGCTACGCCTCCCACGTCACCCCGCCGCCGCACCTTGTCGGCCTCCGGATCGACGCCCTCGACGCGCTCCGCAAGGGCGACGACGCGGTCGTCGTTGCCAGCGCGACCGCGCTCGCCGAGACGGTGCCCGACGCCTCGCTGCGGCCCGCCGGCTTCGCGATCGAGCGCGGCGAGGAGATCGAGCTGGACGCGGTCGCCCGCGACCTCGTCGGCGCCGGCTACGAGCGGGTCGAGCAGGTCGAGGAGCGGGGCCAGTTCGCGATCCGCGGCGGCATCCTCGACGTCTTCCCGGCGACCGAGGAGCGCGCCGTGCGGATCGAGCTGTTCGGCGACGAGGTCGAGTCGATGCGCTGGTTCTCGACCTTCACCCAGCGCTCGCTGGAGGAGGCC
>DATMEP010000073.1:0-4264 GCA_035556755.1 Solirubrobacterales bacterium | reverse complement strand
TCGACTCCAGCGGCAAGGTCCTCGGCACCGTCTTCGCGGCGACCACGTCGGGACCGAGCGGCGGTTTCGCGATCCCCAACGACGTAGTGCAAGGGGCGCTGGGCGAAGCCTCCACCCCGGTCGACACGGGCCCCTGCACGGGCTGACGTCTCGCATCACTAAATTCCCGCCCAGTGAACGCCCTGTCACCCGAGGTTGAACGACGTCGTCGGTTGGTCACTCGTGCCCTGCCGCTGACGATCGTGGCGATCGGGGCCTTTGCCTGGGGCGCCTCCACCGGAGCAGACGGCTCTCCCGAGAAGGAAAAGGCCACCCGCTTCGCGGAAGCTTGGGCACGTGAGGACTTCCGCGCCATGTACGAGGAGCTGAACGCCGCTTCGCGACAGGCGATCGCTGCAAAGGAGTTCGCCGGCGCCTACCGGGAGGCGGCCGAGGTGGCGACGCTGCGCATGCTGAGCTTCGAGGAGCCGGGGGACCCCGACACCCGCGGCGAGGCGACCGTGGTTCCGGTCGCCGCCCTGGCGGACACCGTCTCCTTCGGGCAGGTCGAGGCCGACCTGGAGCTGCCGTTCGCCGATGGCGGCGTGGCCTGGGACGCGAGCCTCGTCTTCCCCGGCCTGCGCCGCGGCGAGCATCTCGAGAGCCGGGTCGAGCTGGCGCCGCGGGCCGCGATCCTCGCCGGCGACGGGACGCCGCTCGCCCAGGGCCCCGCCGTGGCCCGCGAACACCCACTGGGGAGCGCCGCGATCGACGTCAGCGGCGAAGTCGGAACGGCTGTGGACGAAGACCTGCCCCTCCTCGCCCGCCACGGGTTCCCGCCGGGCACGCCGGTCGGCGTAAGCGGGCTCGAGCAGGCCTTCAACACGAGACTGGCGGGGAAGCCCGGCGGAACCCTCCTCGCGGTCGGGGACGCGGGCGGCTCGGCACGGATCTTCGCCGAGGCCGAGCCGCGCCCGGGAGCGCCGGTGAAGACGACGATCGACCCGGACCTGCAGGAGGCCGCCGTCGCCGCCCTGGCGGGGCGCGCCGGCGGAATCGCCGTCCTCGACACCCGCAGCGGCGACGTCCGCGCCCTCGCCGGCCAGGCCTTCTCGGCCCCCCAGCCCCCGGGCTCGACCTTCAAGATGATCACCACCGTCGCCGCCCTGCAGAAGGGGGTCGTCTCGCTCGACGAGTACTTCGAGATCGTCGACGGCGTCAACGTCGGCGGCCGCTTCATCAGCAACGCCAACGGCGAGTTCTGCGGCGGCACCTTCCGCGAAGCCTTCGCCGAGTCGTGCAACGCCGACTTCGCCCCGCTCGGCCCCGAGATCGGCAACGACGAAATGGTGGAGGCGGCGGAGCGGTTCGGCTTCAACTCGCCGCCAACGCTCTACACGCAGGAGATCGTCGCCGAGGTCGACCCCCCGGAATCGACGATCCCGGCCGAGATCGGCGACGAACTCGACCTCGGCGTGACCGCGATCGGCCAGGGCGAAGTGCTGGCGACGCCGCTGCAGATGGCGAGCGTCGCGCAGACGATCGCCAACGACGGGATCCGCGAGCCGACCTCGGTGGTCGCCAACGCCAAGCTGCGACCCGACACCGAGCCGGTGGAGGTGATGAAGAAGGAGATCGCCGACCAGCTGACCGAGCTGATGATCGGCGTCGTCGCGGGGGGCACCGGCTCGGCCGGGGCGATCGCCGAGGCCCAGGTCGCGGGCAAGACCGGCACCGCCGAGCTGGGACCGGTCCCTGGACAAGAGGACGAGCCCGAACCGGAGCAGATCAAGGACGCCTGGTTCGCGGCCTTCGCCCCAGCCGAAAAACCGCGCCTGGCGGTTGCGGTCCTGCTGATCGAAGCCGAAGCGTCCGGCGGCGAAGTCGCCGCGCCCGCCGCGGCGGAAGTCCTCTCAGCCGGCCTCTGAGCCGTCTGCTTAGAGGTCGAGCGTGACCTCTGCCGGCCCTTCGGGGCCGGGGATCTCCAGCACCAGCGGCCGGTTCTCGGAAGCCGAGGCGGGCAGGAGGAAGATCACCACCGAACCCTCGATCGGCCCCTGCTGTGCGGTCGAGTCGAGCACCGGGATCTGTTCCTGGGCTTCGACTTCACCGCCCTGCGGCAACGCGTAGAGGCTCTCGCTCTCGACCGCCTCGAAGACCTGGTGGTCGGCGTCGGTGATCTTGAACTCGCTCGCCAGCGTCTGCGGCTCTTCGCTCTCGTTCTGGACTTCGAAGAAGACGCCGAAGTAAGCGGAGCCGGGAGGCGGCGGCGGCTGGCCGACGAGGTAAGCCGAGTCCTCGTTGTCGTTGGGGTTGAGGAAGCGGGAGAAGATCGCGTTGTATTTCAGCTCCCCCAGCTCGACCGGCTCGCCCTCGACCACGTCTTTCTCGTGGCTCTCGTAGCCGCACCCGGCGACGCCGAGCAGGAGCGCCAGCAGCGCGAGCGCGGCGAGCGAGGGCAGGGTGAGTCGGGGGCGACGGAGCATCGGCGGCGAGAGTCTATAAAGGCGCCCGGCAGGCCGCCTCAAGGGATGCCGGTCGCGTGGGGGTTGCCGCCCGCGACGGCGAGGCTCGGCTCGGGCGTCACGCCGGCCTCGAGCTGGTCGCGCAGCCTGCGCAGGGCCTCGCGCCAGCCTCGCTCCTGCCAGATCGAGGCGCCGCCGAGGGCGTCCAGCGCCCGGTCGAGCGGGTGCGACGGCTCGGTCCAGTAGGCGACGCGGACCCTGGTCAGCGAGCCCGAGCCCTCGAGCACCTCCCAGACCGTGTTCGAAGGGATGCGGTTGACACGACCGCCGCGCCCCCGCTCGACGATCCTGTGCGGCGAGGCCAGCTCGACGATCGCGGTGTCCATCCAGATCCCGCGCAGCGGCAGGTCGAAGCGAAAGCGGGCTCCGGCGCCGACGCCCGAGGACTCGATCCGGGTGAGGCGGAACTCGGTGAGGAAGTGATCCGTGAAGGACGGTCGCCGCGCCAGGTCGGCAATCGTCTCGAAGACGCGCTCGCGCGGCGCATCCATTTCGACTTCGGCGCTGACCGGACCCATGACGGCGCGATACTAGTTGCCTGGACCCATCAGTCGCGGTAGGATCGCCTTGCGGAGGGCGTCGGGAAGGAGCAGGCACTCATCTCCACCAGCCTCACCCCCACCCCAGCTACAGACAGTTACGCAGCCGGCGGGCTGCCCGGCCACGGGACGTTCTTTTGCCTCGAGTGCGGATCGCATCTCTCGCTTCGCGAGAACGAGCGCCTGCCCGAGTGCCCGGCCTGCGGCGCCTCGGCCTTTCGCCGCGACTCGATCTTCGAGCCGATGCAGGAACACGAGGTGACCGCGGAGTTCGCCGCATCGGTCGAGCCCTCGTCGCCGAGCTGGCTGGACGAGGCACGCGACGAGCTTCCCGCCGGCGCTCGCCACCTCGTCTGTCGCGACGGCGAGGAGATCCGGCGCTTCTCGATCGCGCGCGGCTGGACCCGTATCGGGCGCAGCGTCGCCGCCGATGTCCGCCTCGACGACCCCAGCGTCTCGCGCCGTCACGCGCTCGTCGTCTCCGAAGCGGACGAGTCATTGCGGGTCCTGGACGACCGCAGCCTCAACGGCGTTTTCGTCAACGGCGCGCTGATCGAGTGGGGCGAGCTCGGGGACGGAGACGAGCTGACGATCGGCCGCTACCACCTCTTCGTGCTCGAAACCTGACGTTCCGGCCACCGGCCGTCGTAGCATTCGGTCCGTGAGTGCCTCGCACGAACCGGGCGACCTGCCCGGCCCACCGGTCCCGCCGGGGATCTCGGCTGCCGCCGAGCAGGCCCGCGAACGGCTCCACGAGGAGATCGACCGGATCCGCTCCGGCGTCGAGGAGATGCTCGCCGAGCAGGAGGGCGAGGAGCACGCCGACCTGCGCCGGGAGCTCGACGCGATCCGCGAGGAGACCCGCCGCTACGTCAAGAAGCGCGTCCGCAAGAGCGAGAAGCGGCTCGACAAGCGCATCGACAAGCTCGGTGAGCAGACGCGTGAGCTGGAGCGCCGCTTGGACGCCGCCGAGCAGGACCGCAAGTACGCCGAGTGGCGCATCCACACGAACACCGAGGCCATGCTCGACGGCCTCCTGCGCGAGGTCCGCTCCATAGCCGACCTCCTGACTCGCGCCCGCTAGTGACCTGAGTCAATAGTTCGCAGGCCTATCCCCGCCGCCGTCGAAGTCGTCGCCAGCGCAAGCGACGATTGGAGGCGGTCATGGCTGGATACGCGGTAGAGGTCGTGCTGAAAGGCGAGGAGCGGGAGGTGCTGGAG
>DATMEP010000072.1:0-46806 GCA_035556755.1 Solirubrobacterales bacterium | reverse complement strand
CTCTCGAACAAAGGGCTTCCTCTTCCTCAACCTCTCAATTGATCAAACGCAGTCGGTGGTCGGAAGTACCGGGGGCGCCCTTCGTCATCGGAAAGCGCCCATGTGCCCTTAACAAGATACCGAGACCGCCCAACCGGCCTTGGGCCCCGGATTGCCGCTCATAGCGGCTTTTCTGCCCCTGAATAGGGATTCTTCAGGTCCGCATCGCGGGAAAAAGGACTACTTCGCGCAGGCTGCGGGCCCCGCTGAGGATCATCGCCAGGCGGTCGATCCCTATTCCCACCCCGCCGGTCGGCGGCATCCCGTGCTCCAGTGCCTCGATAAATAGCTCGTCGTAGGGCTGCGCCTCCTCGTCTCCGCGCTCCAGCTCGGCGGCCTGCTGCTCGAAGCGGCGGCGCTGCTCGTCGGGGTCGTTCAGCTCGCTGAAGGAGTTGGCGATCTCGATCCCGCCGATGAAGGCCTCCCAGCGCTCGACCACTCCCTCCTCGGAGCGGTGTGCCTTGGCGAACGGCGAGAGCTCCACCGGGTAGTCGAGGACGAAGGTCGGCTGGACCAGCTCCGGCTCGACCGACCTCGAGACGAGGCCGTCGACCAGCTTGCCCCAGCCCTCGGCGGGGTCCGGCTCGGTCCCCATCGCCGCCGCCAGCGCCTCGCGGGTGGGGTGCTCGGCGACGTCGATCCCGGTGGCGTCGCGAACCGCGTCGCGCAGCGTCACCCGCCTCCAGGGCGGGGCGAGATCGATCTTGACGCCGTCGCGCTCGACTTCGGTGGTGCCGAGCACCCGCTCGGCGACCTCGGCGACCAGCAGCTCCATGTCGTGGGCGGTCTTCGCGTAGTCGGCGTAGGCCTCGTACCACTCGAGCATCGTGAACTCGGGATTGTGCTTGTGCGAGACGCCCTCGTTGCGGAAGTCCTTGCCCAACTCGTAGACCCGGTCGATCCCGCCGACGACGAGCCGCTTCAGGTAGAGCTCGGTGGCGATCCGCAGGTAGAAGTCGCGGTCGAGCGCGTTGTGGTGGGTGACGAAGGGCCGGGCGAGGGCGCCGCCGTAGAGGGGTTGCAGGACCGGCGTCTCGACCTCGACGAAGCCGTGCTCGTCGAGCCAGCGCCGAACCTCGCTCACGGTGCGGGCGCGCAGCGCGAAGACGCGACGGCTCTCCTCGTTGGCGAGCAGATCGAGCTCGCGCTGGCGGTAACGGGTCTCGACGTCCTCGAGCCCGTGGAACTTGTCGGGCGGCGGCCGCAGGCTCTTGGCCAGCAGGCGCCAGTGGTCGATCGCCAGCGACAGCTCCCCTCCGCGCCTGGTCGACAGCGCGGTTCCCTCGACCCCGATCATGTCGCCCAGGTCGAGGTCGACCAGCACCCCGAAGGCCTCGTCCCCGAGCAGGTCCTCGCGGGCGTGCAGCTGGATCTGCCCGCTGCCGTCCCGAAGGTCGAGGAAGCAGGCCTTGCCGTGGCCGCGGCGGGCCACGATCCTGCCCGCGACCCGGTGCCGCGACTCGGTCTCGATCCCGGCCGCGAGACCCTCGTGCGCCGCACGCACCTCGCCGATCTCCTCCCGTTCGGAGAACTCATGCGGGAACGGCTCGATCCCGGCCTCGCGCAGGCGCTCCAACTTCTCGCGCCTGTCGCGGAGGACGTCGGAGAGCTCTTTCTCCTCAGGCTCGCTCATCGCGGGCGAGCCTATCGACCGCTAAGCGCTCTCGATCTTGGTGATTTTGAGTTTCTTCTTCGGGCCGCGCGGGACCTCGACGGTGACCACGTCGTTGCGCTTGTGCCCGATCAGCGCTTTCCCGATCGGCGACTCGTTCGAGAGTTTGTGCTCGGCGGGGTTCGCCTCGGTCGAGCCGACGATCTGGAATTTCTGCGAGTCGCCGCTTTTCTGGTCCTTGACGTGGACGACCGAGCCGAAGGTCACCTCGTCGGTGCTGACTTCCTTCTCGTCGATCACGGTGGCCCGGCGCAACCGCTCTTCGAGCTGGGCGATCCGCCCCTCGAGCAGCGCCTGCTCGTTCTTGGCGTCGTCGTACTCGGCGTTCTCGGAGATGTCGCCGAACTCGCGCGCCTCCTTGATCCGCTCGGCAACCTCGCGCCGTTTCGTGGTCGAGAGGTGCTCTATTTCCTCTTTGAGCTTCTCGAGCCCTTCCGGGGTGATTACGGCTTGCCGAGTCACTTTCGCTGCCCTCGCTTTGCTTGCTGGATAGGCGGGAGATTGCTCCCAGATCGAAAAAACGCCCGGGTGCGATGGCTTTTGCCACACCGCACCTGGGCCGGAAGTCGCGGGATTATAGCGAGGGTCCGTGCCCGGCACTCAGGGGAATTTGTGCCGCGATCAACTCCCTTGCGCGGGGCAGGTCGGCGCTGCGCTGGAGCTCCTCGGCGACGCCCGTCGGAGCACCGAGCGCATCCACGTACCAGGGGTAGAACTTGCGCAGGTAGCGGGACGCGCGGTCGGTGCCGAGGTGCTCCTCGGCGCGGTCCATCGTCCAGAGCAGCTCGGCGGCGACCTCCTCGCGCGAGGGCGGCTCCACCCGCTGCCCGGTCAGCTCCTCGAACAGCCACGGATTGCCGAACGAGCCGCGGGCGATCATCACCGCGTCCGCTCCCGACTCGCGGAAGGCGCGCCGCGCCGCCGCGGCGCTGCTCAGGCCACCGGAGACGATCACCGGCACCTCGACCCGTTCGACCAGCTCGTGGGTCAGCGCGTAGTCGGGGGTGCCCTTGTGGCCGGTGGCGGCGGAGCGCGGGTGGAAGCCGATCGCCGCGACGCCCCCCTCCTCCGCCAGACGGACGGCGAGGTCGAAGCCGGAGCGGTCGCCGGCACGCAGCCCGGAGCGGATCTTCACCGTGACCGGCAGGCCACTGCCCTCGATCGCGCCGCGGGCGAGTGCCAGAGCCAGCTCGGGATCGCTCAGAAGCTCGGCGCCGGCGCCCGTCCTGCGCACCTTGCGCACCGGGCAGCCCATGTTGATGTCGATCAGGTCGGCGCCGGCCTCGGCGGCGATCGCGGCTCCCGAGCGCATCACCTCGGCGTCGTGCCCGAAAAGCTGCACGGAGACCGGGTGCTCGTCAGGGTGGATCCGCATCAGCTCGCGCAGGGTGCGCTCGTTGCGATGGTGCAGGCCGAAGCTGGAGATCATCTCCGAGACGGCGAGCCCGGCCCCGTGGCGCTTGGCCTGCAGGCGGACGAACCAGTTGCCGATCCCGGCCAGCGGCGCCAGCAGAACCCGGTTGGGGATCTCGACTCCGCCGATCTCGAAGGGGTCGGTCAGCTCATGCGTTTCGCTCATGGATCAACCGTAGGCCCTTGAGCGTCAGCATCTCGTCGACGTCGTCGATCGTCTCGGTGAAGGGCACGATCGCCGCCGCCAGGCCGCCGGTCGCAAGCAGGCTGACCTCGCCCAGTTCCTCTTCGATCCGCCGTACAACCCCGTCGATCAGGCCGGCGAAGCCGAAGACCACGCCCGACTGGATCGCGGCGCGGCTTGAACGGCCGATCGCCGTCTCCGGCTCGGCCAGTTCGATCCGCGGGATGCGAGCGGCTCGCTCGACCAGCGCGGTGAGCGAGATCTCCAGGCCGGGCGCGATCGCGCCGCCGAGGTATTCGCCGGCGTCGGAGACGGCGTCGAAGTTGATCCCGGTGCCGAAATCGACCACCACGCAGGCCGTTTCGAAGCGCTCGTAGGCGGCGACCGCGTTGACGAGGCGATCGGCGCCGACCTCGAGCGGGTTGTCGATGCGGATCGGCATGCCGGTCTTCACCCCCGGCCCGATCGTCAGGCACTCGGCGGTCAGGTAGCGCTCGGTCAACTGCTCGTACTGGGCGCCGAGAGGGGGTACGACCGAGGAGACGCAGACGGCATCGAGGTCGGCAAGGCTCATCTCGCTGAGAGCGAACATACCGGCGATCCGCTCCGCCAGCTCGTCGCCGGTCGCGCCGGCGCGGGTCTGGAAGCGCCAGTGCTCGGCGAGGCGATCGCCATCGAAAGCCCCGAGGTGGGTCTGGGTGTTGCCGACGTCGACAGCGAGCAGCACGGCGGCGATTATCGCTGGATCCAGAAACCGGCGGGCAGCCACGGACCGATCCGCATAGGATCTGCCGTCCAGTGGACGTGCGGCTCTACACGATTCCCGGCTCCCATCCGGGGGTGGCGGTGCAGCTGATGCTCAAGCGCAAGGGCATCGAGTTCAAGCGAACCGATCTCTTTCCGGTGTTCTCGCGACTTATCGTCCGCGGGCTCCGCTTCCCAGGTCCGACGGTGCCGGCGATCAAGATCGACGGCCGGCGTGTGCAGGGCTCTCTCGAGATCGCCCGTGTACTGGAGCAATTGCAGCCCGAGCCCCCCCTGTTCCCGGCCGACCCCGAGAAGCGGGCCGCGGTGGAAGAGGCGGAGCGCTTTGGCAGCGACGAGCTGCAGCACCCGATCCGCCAGATCATCTGGTGGGCCTTTGGGCAGAACTCCTCGCCGCTGCGCAGCTACTCGGAGGGGGCCCGGCTGGGGATCCCAATCGGACTGGCCGTGCGCACCGCGGGACCGATCATCGCCCTCGACAAGCGCATCCACAAGGCCACCGACGAGAACGTGCGCGCCAACCTCGCCGCCTACGGCGGCATGCTGCAGCGGGTCGACGACATGATCGCCGCGGGCGTGCTCGACGGCGAGGAGCTGAACGCCGCCGACTTCCAAATCGGCCCGAGCCTGCGGCTCGCGATGACCATGCAGGATCTGCGCCCGCTGATCGAGGCGCGGCCCGCAGGCCGCCTCGCCAAGCGGGTCCAGCCGGAGATCGCCGGCGACTTCCCGCCGGTGCTGCCCCCCGCCTGGCTGCAACCGCTGCGCAGCGCGCCAGCTGCTGCCTAATCGAGGTCGTTAGCTTGATTGACCCTTTGGCCTGGGCCTAGATTTGCGAGGGCATCGGCGAGACGAGAGCCATCGGGTAGCGCCAACTCGGGGTCCAGCTCCAGCAGCGGAGCGAGGACGAAGCGGCGGCTGGTGACCTCGGGATGGGGAAGGGTGAGACGCTCGCTCGCAAGCTCGACGTCGCCGAGCAGGAGCAGGTCGACGTCGAGCGGGCGCGGGCCGTGGCGCGGGCCGGCGAACATGCGACCCTGCTCAACCTCGATTGCCTTGCAGACATCGAGCAGTCCTTCGGGCTCCAGCTCGGTGCGGATCCGGATCGCCGCGTTGAGGAAGTCGGGCTGGTCGAGGACCTCGCCGACCGGTTCGGTCTCGTAGCCGGAGGAGACCGCCTCGACCTCGACGCCGTGCTCGGGCAGCGCCGCGATCGCCGCCCTTAGGTGGGCCTCGCGGTCGCCGACGTTGGAGCCCAGGCCCAGGTAGCCGATCCGCGCGGCCAAGGCTACGCCTCCTCGCCGTTCTCCCCGTCGCCTTCTTCGGCACGTTCCTGGGTCACCTCGACCCCGATCTCCTGGATTGCCAAGGGCAGCGGCGGCTCGGGCTTCGCCGCCCGCACCCGCACCGAGTGACATCCGTAGCGCTCGATCAGTCGCTGGCCGATCACCTGGGCGAGCCGCTCCAGCGTGCGGTAGCTGCGCTCGGTCGCTGCAAGGGCGACGATGTCGCAGACCTCGCCGTAGTCGACGGTGTCCTCGACCCGGTCGGTCAGAACGGCGTCGCAGTCGGGCACGTCGAAGGAGAGGTCGAACTCGAGCCGCTGGCCTATCTCCTGCTCGGCGTCGCTCACCCCGTGGTGGGTGTAGATGGAGAGGCCGTGCAGGTCGATCTCGACCCGCGACTCGATCCCGTTGCCGGTGGGCTCGTCCATTGCCCGGTCAACCTATCCGAGGATCGCGCTCGCGACCCTCAGCGCCTGCCGTGCCTCGGCGACGTCGTGGACGCGGAGGACGTCGGCGCCCTCGGCGGCGGCGAGGACCGAGGAGGCGATCGTGCCGCCCAGCCGATCCCCTACCTCCGACCCGTCGACCTTGCCGATGAAGCTCTTGCGCGAGGTACCGACGACCAGGGGGCGCCCCAGCTCGCGCAGCTCGCCGAGCCGCCGCAGCAGCTCCAGGTTGTGCTCCAGCGCCTTGCCGAACCCGATCCCGGGATCGAGCCAAACCCGCTCCTCCTCCACCCCCGCGTCGATCGCGGCCTGCAGCCGCTCGGCGAGGAACGCCTTCACGTCATCGACCACGTCGTCGTAACGCGGGTCCGCCTGCATCGTTCGCGGGTCACCCTGCATGTGCATGAGGACGAGGTCAGCCCCCCGATCGGCGCAAAGGCCGGCAATCTCCGGCGCAGCCCGCAGCGCCGTCACGTCGTTGACGATCGAAGCCCCCGCGCCGAGCGCCGCCTCGGCCACGGCCAGCTTCGAAGTGTCGATCGAGACGGTCACCGCGGTCGCCAACCCTGCGACCACCGACTCCGTCCGCGCAACCTCCTCCGCAGCGCTCACCTCGTCGGCGCCAGGACGAGTCGATTCACCCCCCACATCCACAATCTCAGCCCCATCCCGCACCAGCTCCTCCCCATGCGCGATCGCGGCATCCGCATCGAGAAACAACCCGCCGTCGGAGAACGAGTCGGGGGTGACGTTGACCACCCCCATCAACTTCATGCGTGCCTCAGCTTGCGTCGCCGCCGGCGTAACCGGGCCGCGGCCGCGGCATCGGCCGTGCGCCCTCGCGCTGGGCCTTTTCCGGCTCCGGCGCCGGCTCGACCTGCTCCGGCTCCTCCTCGTCGACGAACACCTCGTCTTCGGACTTGCCGTCGAGCAACGCAACGAACTGCTCGGCGTCGATCGTCTCCCGCTCGAGCAGCATCTTCGAGATCCGGTCCAGCTCCTCGCGCCGTTCGGTGAGGAGGTCCTTCGCGGTCTGGTGGGCGCCCTCGACGATGCGACGGATCTCGTCGTCGATCTCGCGGGCGATCTCGTCCGAGTAGTCGGGTTCGGCGCTGAATTCGCGGCCGAGGAAGGGCTGACCGCGATCGTGGCCGAAGACGCGCGGGCCGAGCCGCTCCGACATACCGAACCGCATCACCATCTGCTTCGCCGTCTCGGTCACCTTTTCGAGGTCGTTGGAGGCGCCGGTGGTGATCTCGCCGAAGACGATCTCCTCGGCGGCGCGGCCGCCCAGGGTCATCGCCATCGTGTCGGTCAGCTCGGCGCGGCTGGTGAGGAACTTGTCTTCGGTCGGCAGGCTGATCGTGTAGCCGAGCGCCTGGCCGCGGCTGATGATCGAGATCTTGTGGACCGGGTCGCAATTGGGCAGCAGGTGGCCGACGATCGCGTGCCCGAGCTCGTGGTAGGCGGTGATCAGCCGCTCCTTCTCGCTCATCACGCGGGTCTTCTTCTCCGGGCCGGCGATCACCCGCATGATCCCCTCCTCCAGCTCCTGCATCGAGATCTCGCGGCGACCCGTGCGGGCGGTCAGCAGCGCCGCCTCGTTGATCAGGTTGGCGAGGTCGGCACCGGTGAAGCCGGGCGTCTGACCGGCGAGCGTGTCGAGGTCGATCTGCTTGCCGAGCGGCTTGCCGCGGGTGTGAACCTCGAGGATCTTCTTGCGGCCCTTGCGGTCGGGACGGTCGACGACGACCTGGCGGTCGAAGCGACCGGGCCGCAGCAGCGCCGGGTCGAGGATGTCGGGCCGGTTGGTGGCGGCGATCAGGATGATGTTGTCTTTCATCTCGAAGCCGTCCATCTCGACGAGAAGCTGGTTCAGCGTCTGCTCGCGCTCGTCGTGACCGCCGCCCATGCCGGCGCCGCGGTGGCGGCCGACGGCGTCGATCTCGTCCATGAAGATGATGCAGGGCGAGTTCTGTTTCGCCTGCTCGAAGAGGTCGCGGACGCGGCTGGCGCCGACCCCGACGAACATCTCGACGAAGTCCGAACCGGAGATCGAGAAGAAGGGGACGCCGGCCTCACCGGCGACGGCGCGGGCGAGCAGCGTCTTGCCGGTGCCGGGCGGACCGTAGAGGAGCACGCCCTTGGGGATGCGGGCACCGAGCGACTGGAATTTCTTCGGGTTCTCGAGGAACTCCTTGATCTCGTGCAGCTCCTGCACCGCCTCGTCAACCCCGGCCACGTCGCGGAAGGTGATTTTCGGCGCGTCGACCGACATCCGCTTCGCTTTCGATTTGCCGAAGTTCATCACCCGCGAACCGCCGCCCTGCATCTGGTTCATCAGGAAGATCCAGAAGCCGAAGAAGAGGACGAAGGGCAGGATGTAGGTGAGCAGCGAGAGCAGGCTGGAGCCGCCCGTCCCCTTCACGGTCGTCTTCACTTCGTTGGTCTCGAGCGCGTTGAGCAGGCTCTGCTCGGTGTACGGCAGGTAACCGGTGGAGAAGCTGTCCCCGTTTTTCTCCTTGACGTCGAGCGTGTTGTCCTTGGTGTTGACCGTGACCTCTTCGATCCGGCCGCTGGCGATCAGGCCCGTCTTCGGCTTGACCAGTTCGTTGTAGGAGGGGGCCTCGGTGCTCGGCCCAGGACTGATCACCCGCTGGGCGACGAAGGCGAGGATCACCACCAGCAGGATCGGGAACGCCGCGCTTTTGAAAAAACGCCTCACAGGGAAAATCAGCGTACCAGGGCGATTTCGGCGCCCAGGCGCCTAATCGTCCAATGCAGCGACGTAGTCGAGGTTGCGGTATTGCTGGGCATGATCGAGCCCGTAGCCGATCGCGAAGCGATCCGCGATGCGGAAGCCGACGTAGCGAGGCTCGAGGTCGACGCGGAGGCGATCCGGCTTGGTCAACAGCGCGCAGGACTCCAGCGAGGCGGGGCTGCGGGCGTTGAGGTTGCGCATCAGGTATTGGAGGGTGAGGCCGGAGTCGATGATGTCCTCGACGATCAGCACGTGGCGGCCTTCGATCGGGGCGTCGAGGTCCTTGAGGATGCGGACGACCCCCGACGAATCGGTCTGCGACCCGTAGCTGGAGACCGCCATGAAGTCGATCTCGCAGGGCACGGTGAGATGGCGCATCAGATCGGCGAGGAAGATCACCGCACCCTTCAGCACCCCGACCATCAACAGGTCGCGGTCGCCGTAGTCCTCGCTGATCTGCGCGCCCAGCTCGGCGACACGCCGCTGCAGGTCCTCGCCGGAAACCAGGGTCTCGCCGATCGCCGACTCGCTCATCGGTCGCTCACGCGCGGCAGTCTAGATAGGGAGGGCAGACGCCCGGTCAGCGCTCCGCCCGCAGGACGCCGCGTTCGGCGATTGCGCGGACGCCGCCACCGAGGTCGAGCATCGCGGTCCCGGTGCGGCGCAGCCCCGCGACCTCCTCGGCGTGGTTGGCCGCGCCGGCGACCGGTCGACCCGCGGCGCGGTCGGCGAGCTGCTGGACGACGAGGCGGCGCAGGGCGGGCGGCAACTCGGCGAGGCGGTCGAGCTCGATCGTGCCGCGGCCGGACCCGTTCGGGCCGTCGAGCTCGGCGGTGACCAGCCCGTCGAGGACCTCCGCCTCGTCGCGCAGCAGCTCTGCCGTGCGCAGCACGTTCTGCGCGGCGGCAGGGTGGACTTCGGCCAGCGCCACGGCAAGCCCGTGGCGGACGCGGTTGCGCGCGTAGGAGGGCTCGGCGTTGGTCGGATCGTCGCGCCAGTCGAGGTCCCGCTGCTCGCAGTAGGCGGTGGTCTGCGCGCGGGTGAAGGCGAGCAGCGGCCGCGCCAGCTTGCCGTCGCTGGGACGCATCCCGAGCAGGGCTCGCCGGCTGGGCGAGGAGGCGAGCCGGTAGAGGATCGTCTCGACCTGGTCGTCGGCGGTGTGGCCGGTGGCAATCAGGTCGCGTTCCGCCGGAGCCAAGCGTGCCGCCGCCGCGTAACGGGTGTCGCGCGCCCAAGCCTGCAGGTTGCCGGGGCCCTCGGGACGACGCGGCCGCTCGACCTCCAGTCGCACCCCGAGCCGCTCGCACAGCGTCGCGCAGTGAGCCTCGTCCCGGTCCGAGTCGTCGCGCAGCCCGTAGTTGACGTGCAGGGCCGTGACCGCGTCCGGGCCGAGCAGCCGCACCGAGAGGTCGAGCAGGCAGACAGAGTCGCGTCCGCCCGAGAGCATTGCCACCAGCCGCGTGCCCGGTGGCAGCATCCCCCCCGCCCGGACCCGCTCCAGCATGGTCTCGCTCTCCATATATGTGAGTGTTGCGCTCAGGACGGCGCGGCGCGGACCACGTAGAGCGGCGTCGCCACCGGGAAGCCCTTCAGGTTGACCTCGCCGATCGGCTCGCATGTCAACCCCCGCCCGCCGAGCGATTTGGCGACGCTGTCGGTCACCATCACCTCGCCGGCCTGGGCGCGGCCGACGACCCTGTGGACGAGGTTGACGTGGGTGCCGAAGTAGTCGCCGTCGCGGTAGACGGCACTGGCGTGGTGGATCCCGACCCGGGGCTGGGGCCGGTCCGGGAAGCGGGTGAGGAAGGAGACCGCCCACTCGGTCAGCGAGCCCGGATCGGGCGAGACGACCATCACCTCGTCGCCGATCGTCTTCACGATCGTCGCCTCGGCCGGCATCGTCGCTTCGACCGTTTCGACGAGGTTCTCGACCACGTCGAGTGCCTCCAGGTCCCCCTCCTCCTCGGTGTAGCGGGTGAACCCCGTGAGGTCGATGAAGCAGAGGGCGACCGGGACGTGGTGGACCTGGGTGCCGCCGGTGCCGAGCTCGGTCTCCATGTGCCCGACGACGTCCTGTTCCAGGAAGTAGCGCAGGTAGCGATTGTGGAGGTACTCGGTCATCGGTCCGGCCAGTGGCAGGATTTCGGCCGCCAGCTCGCCGATCCCCTCCGCCATCTCCAGCTCCGGGACACCGTCGCGGATCATCGGTTCGTGCACGTAGAGGTGAAAGAGGCGCACCTCCGCGTCGGCGATGCGCCGCAGCGACTGGACGTAGACGCGGACGAGCTGCAGGAACGCCACGAGGGGGAAGCCGGCGGCGAGGACGCGGGCGCAGTGGCGCAGTGCCCTCACGTCCTCGGGGTTGAGCAGGCGCTCGCGGCCGAGGGGGGTGCCGAGCATGACGAGGATGCGCTCGATCAGCTCCGGTTCCAAGCCGGTCTGCTCGGCGACCTCCTCGACCGTGACGCACTCCTCGGAGCGCGGGAAGAGCTCCTCGGCGAAGCCGAACGCGAGCCGGCCCTCCCGGCCCGCCCTCTTCAACTCCTCGAGCGAGTGACCGCGGTCGCGCATCCGCGCCACCACCCGCGCCTGGGCGGCCGCAGCCGGCGTCCAGCGCCCGCGCCGCACCGGCAGGATCTTCTCCTCCGCCCACCGTTTCAGCGTGCTCGCCGGAACGCCCGAGCGCCGCGAAGCCTCCCCAAGTGAAATCCGCTCATCAGCAGCCATAGCGAATCGAGGCTAGACATCGAGCCCGACGCGCCGCCGGCCCTGTCCCGGTAGGGGTGGAACGTCTTGTACTTTTTTTGCGGCGACGACCTCGGACGGCTCCCGCCGATCTTCAAAAAAAGTTAAGTGGAACCCCTGCCGGGACAGGCCCCGGCAGGGGTTCCAGCAACAGGCCCGACTTACCCGGGAATCTCGGACCCTTCGTGTGCCTGCAAGACAGGCTCTCCACCCTCGCCGGTGCGAATCCGAATCGCCTCCTCAACCGGCAGGACGAAGATCTTCCCGTCGCCGACCTCGCCCGTGCGAGCGTGCTTGAGGATCGTCTCGACGACGAGCGACTTGTCTTTGTCCTCCACCACGACCTCCAGCTTCAGCTTCGGCCGGACGTTGACGGTCAGGGTCGAGCCGCGGTACTGCTCGACTATCCCTTTCTGCCTGCCCGAGCCCTTGGCCTCGATGATCGACAGAGAGGGGAACCCTTTGTCGAGCAGCTCGGCCCTGATCGGCTCGAACGCCTCGTGGCGGATGAACGCCTCTATCTTCTTCATGCGCTCAGCCTCCTAGCGCGACGACTCGGTCGCGGTCATCTGGGCAGGTGAGGGCGCGGGAATCGCCGCCCCGGTCCCGCCCATCGTGCTTGGCAGCCCGGTCGAATACTCCGGCTGCGGGATGAACTGCTCGGGATACCCGTACATGCCGTGCGAGCTGATGTCGAGGCCCGCTTCCTCCTCCTCGTCGGAGACCCGCAACCCGATCGTCGCCTTGATCATGGCGAAGGTGGCGAACGAGATCGCGAAGACGACGACGAAGGTGAACAGGACCGCCAATCCCTGGACCCCCAGCTGCCCGAACGTCGAGCTGAGCGGGACGTCGTCGAACAGCGAGTACCAGACGCCCGGCGCCGCCCCTTCGACGATCAAGCGGGGAGAGGCGAAGATGCCGACCGCGAGGGTTCCCCAGATGCCGGCCAGGCCGTGCGCCGAGAGGGCACCGACCGGGTCGTCGAGGTACTTCTCGATCGCCAGCACGGCGAAGACGACGATCATGCCGGCGATGAAGCCGATGATCGGCGCCGCCCAGAACTCGACGAAGCCCGACGGGGCGGTGATCCCGACCAGGCCGGCGATCGCGCCGTTGCCGGCCATGCCGACGTCGAGCGTCCTGCTCTTCAGCCAGATCGCCAGGGAGGCCCCGATCACACCGGCCGCCGCGGCGAGCTGGGTGTTGAGCATCACCTCGCCGAAGAAGGAGCCGGCGGTTTCGAAGGTCGAGCCCCCGTTGAAGCCGAACCACCCGATCCAGAGGACGATCACGCCGAGACCGACCAGCGGCATCGAGTGCCCGGGGATCGCCCGTGGCTTGCCGTCGGCGTCGTACTTGCCCTTGCGGGCTCCGAGCAGCAGCAGCGCCGCGAGGGCACCGACCGCACCCGTGAGGTGGACGACCGAGGAGCCGGCGAAGTCCATCACCGGCTTGCCGCCGATGTCGGAGAGCAGGCCGCCGCCCCAAACCGCGTGCGCGATCAGCGGGTAGATCACGGCGCCGAAGACGATCGCGTAGATCACGTAGGCACCGAACTTGATCCGCTCCAGGGTCGTGCCCCAGACGATCGCCAGCGAGACCGCGCAGAAGGCCATCCCGAAGAGCATCAGCATCGCGTCCGACCCAGCCACGTTGAACGCTTCTTCGCCCTGGCCGACCACCTGGTCGAAGTGGAAGAAGAAGCCGCTGGTGCCGAAGAAGTCGTTGCCGCCGCCTTCGGCGACGCCGTAGCCGATCGCCCACCAGGCGATGGTCACGATCGCCAGGTTGACGAAGATCTTGGCCACGCCCGTTCCGACGTTCTTCTGTCTCGAGAAGCCGATCTCGAGGAACATGAACCCGGCCTGCATCAGGAACACGAGGGCGGTTGCGACCGCGACCCAGACCATGTCCAGCTCGACGGTCTTTTCGGCCACCGTCCCGGCCACGTCCTGCGCCGATGCCACCGCCGGCAGCACCAGCGAGGCGAACGCCGCCACCAACGCGACGATGCCGATTTTCTTTTTCATCAGTACGTCCTCCTAGCCTGCCGGAGCACGCCCCGGCAGTCGCGGTTTGGGATTGCAGCCAAGGTATGGACGGGCGCGAGGCCTGTGTTTGGACGCTTGGAGGAAATCCCGGCGGCGCGTTTCTCACGAGTGGCGAGCGGTGCGCCGCAGAGCGCATTCCGATGCCGATCCCTTCTGCCCACACAATCCCGACCTGCCCGCTCGGATTCCGTTAGGGTGACCTAAAGACAGGCATTTAGGGAGACCTCATTAGGCTCCCCTTATCCAGGAGGCACTCGATAGATGAAGTCCAGAGCCAACTTCGCGCTCGCGCTTGCAGCCCTCGCCCTCGCTGTGCCGGTTGCCGCCGGGTGCGGCGACAGCGACGAGGAGACCGTCACCGAGGAGGCGAGCACCTCGCAGCTGGCGCCCGTCAAGGGCTACCTGACCGATCACTCGGCCGAGCTGGTCGAGCAGGTCGAGGTCCTCGGCGAAAACGCCGACGAGTACTACGCGCTGGCGGAGTCGGTCGACTTCGACTACGGGCGGCTGCTTGAAGAGCACGGCGAGGAAGTGGCAGAGATCCTCGACGAATCCAAGCAGGCCTTCGTCGCCGCCAACCCGGCCTACGAGGAGATGGAGGGGATCGTCGCCGGCGTCCCGCGGCTTGCCCAGTACGACGTCGACATCGACGCCGGCTCGGACGCCTCGACCCCCGAAGACGCCGTCTCCTTCAGCCTCACCACCCCGTCCGGCGAGCAGCTGAAACAGCCGGGGAACCTCTTCTTCCTCACCGAGACCGCCCTCTACGGGACCAACCCGGACGTGGCGGCGAAGGGCGCCGAGCCCGACGTCGACGGCGACGGCAAGGTCGAGTTCGGCGAGGGCCTTCCCGACGCCGACGTCTACAAGGCGACGCTCGACGAATTCAGGAAGCAGGCCAAGAATCTCGACGGCGACGCGCAGGAGTTCGAACCGACTCCCTCCGACGCGCTGACCTCGATCGTGGTGATGACGCCGACCATGAGCGAGTACTTCGAGGCGTGGAAGAACTCCCGTTTCATCGCCGGCGAGGACGCCGAGGAACTCGGCTTCGTGGCGACGTCCCGCCTCTCGGACATCGCCGACATCCTCGGCGGCATCCTCGTCACCTACGACGGGATCGAACCGATGATCGCCGCCGAGAACCCCCAGCAGGCGAAGCAGACGCGGCGCGAGCTGCAGAGCCTGGTCGACTTCGCCTCCGACCTGCGCGACCGCGAGGCCGAAGGCGAGCAGTTCACCGCCAAGCAGGCCGACGCCCTCGGCGCCCAGGCCCAGGCCCAGGCCGAGGCGATCGCCGGTCAGGTGACGCAGGCAGCGAAGCAGCTCGACGTCGAACTGCAGGAAGGCTAGGGATGTGAGGGCCGCCGCCGCAATCCTCTTCGCGACGGCGGCCCTCCTCTGCGCTGCGACGTCCGCGTGGGCCGTACCCCCCTGGCAGGCGGCGGACGCGATCCGCGCCGACCTCGCCGAAGCGCAGACGCAGCTGCTCTTCGGCGAACGCAGCGGGCGCTCGATCGAACAGGCCGAGGAAAGGCTGCGGGGACCGCTGCGAGGCGGCCTTGCCGCGCACTCGCCCGGCGAGCTGCGCGAAGTCGAGGCGTCGCTGCGGACGGCGAAGCTGGCCTCCACGGGACTCGACGAAGTGGGCCTGGCCGCCGCCCGGGGACGAGTCGTCTCCGCCCTGCGCCGGGGCGCGCTCGCCGTCGCGGTCGCGGCTGCCGCCGACGGCGACGCCGCGCGGGCACGCACCTGGCTGCAGATCCGCGACTTCCGCCAGACGACCCGGTTCACGCGGCCCGGCGTCGATGCAACCGCCGCCCTGCAGGGGCTGGCAAGCGGCGAGGGCTCGCCTCGCGCCGCCGTGATCCAGATCGAAAAGGATCTGCTCGACACCTTCCAGGCGCGGCTGATCACCAACCTCGACGAAGCGGCGCAGGCGGCCGAGCGCGGCTTCGCCGGGCGCTTCGCCGAAACCGCCGCGATCGTCCACGGCTACTGGGCGGCGATCGCACCCGAGTACGCCGAGCAGCGCAACGAGGCCGAGCGCCGCTCGACCGAGCGCGACTTCCAGCTCCTCGCCACCGCCGGCGCGACCACCGACCGCAAGGGCTTCGAAGCTGCGCGCGAGCGGGTCGAAGCCGACCTCGAGGGCTTCACCGCGGCGCCGCTGACGCCGGACGAGCAGGTCAACCGGGCCAGCCAGCTGACCCGGTTCCTCGACCTCGTCCCGAAGGAGTACGACAAGGGCACGGCCGACGGCAGGGTGACGATCCCCTTCGAGATCCAGGAGGCGGTCGCCTTCATGGACGGGGTCGAAGCGGCCTTCTCCGACCTCGAGCCGGTCCTGCTCGACCGCGACCCGGCGGCGGTGGAGACGATCGAGGCCGCTTACGCGGAGCTGCGCAGCGACGTCGACAACGCTCAGCAGAGCGTCTCGGTCGCCCCGCAGGAGGAGCTCGACGAGGCCGGCGACCGCGCCGCCGACACCTTCGAGCGAGTCGCGCCGCAGGAGTGGACCGAACCCAGCGACGAGGCCGACTACGAACTCGTCGACATCTCCCTCGACCAGCTCGAAGCGGCCGCGGGTGCCGGCCAGTACCAGCAGGCCGAGCAGGCGCGGCTCGCCGCCTACGGCTTCTTCGAGTTCGGGCCGGAGCTGAAGCTGCGTGCCTTCGACCCGCAGCTGGCGCTCGAGATCGAGGGCTTGATCTGGTACGGCGCGGCCGACCAGGCGGGGCTGGCGAGCCTGGTCGCGGACAACGCGCCGGTGCCGGAGATCCGCGAGACCCGCCTCGTGCTCGACGAAAGGCTCGCCGACGCGAGGGCGCTGACCGGCGACGGCGCCAGCGCGATGACGACGATCACCAACTCGGCGCTGATCGTCTTCCGCGAGGGCCTCGAGGCGATCCTGATCCTCGCCGCGATCACCGCCAGCATGATCGGACCGCGGGCGCCCCTGCGCCGGCCGGTCTACCGCGGCGCCCTGCTCGCCCTCCCGGCCAGCATGGCGATGTTCGTGCTGGCGCTGCTCCTGCTCGACTCGCTCTCCCAGTACGGGGAGAAACTCGAGGCAGTCGTCGGCATCGTCGCGATCGGGGTGCTGCTGCTGGTCATGAACTGGTTCTTCCACCGCGTCTACTGGACCGAGTGGATCAAGGGCCACCGCGACCGCGGCAAGGCCCTGACCGGTGCGGCGCTCGCCGCCGGGGCGGGAGCGGCGACTGTTGCCGGGCTCTACACGCTCGGCTTCACCAGCGTCTTCCGGGAGGGCTTCGAGACCGTCCTCTTCCTGCAGGCCCTGCAGCTCAGCTCCGGCACCGGCGTCGTCCTCGCCGGCGTCTCGCTCGGCCTCGCGATCACCGCCGTGGTCGGCGCCATCACCTTCGCCCTGGAGCGCAAGCTTCCCTACAAGAAGATGCTGATCGTGACCGGCGTCCTGATCGCCCTGGTCCTGGTCGTCCTGGTCGGCAACACGGCGCGGACCATGCAGGGGGTCGGCTGGCTGCCGATCCACCCGGTCGACGTCGAACTGCCGCTCTGGATGGGCACCTGGCTCGGCGTCTACCCGACCGTGGAGACGCTGGCCGCGCAGCTGGTCGCCTTCTGCTTCGTGATCGGCAGCTACTTCGCGGCCGAGTGGATGCGCAAGCGCGATCTTCGCCGCACGGTCGCCGCCCACGAGGAGTCGCTGCGAGAGACGGCTCTCGAGGGGTCGCGCGGCGCCGTCAACGGCAGCGGGGCCAACGGGGCCTCCGGCGCAATAGGGTCGGAGGACGATGCCGTCACGCCTCCGCCCCACAGCCTCAGTCGCCGCTGACGCGATCCTGGTCGGCGATCCCGGCCGGGCGCTGCTGCTCGCGCAGGAGCTGCTCGAGCAGCCGAAGATGAGCAACCACGCCCGCGGGCTCTGGGGCTACTCGGGGAAGACCCCGAGGGGGAGAGAGCTGACGATCCAGGCGACCGGGATGGGCGGCCCGAGCGCCGCCATAGTGCTCGCCGACCTGGCAAAACTGGGAGTGCGGAGAGCCGTGCGGGTCGGGACCTGCGCCGGTGCCGACCCCGAGACGCGCCCGAACGAGCTGCTGCTCGTCGAGACCGCCGTCGCCACCGGCGGCAGCGCCGCCTCCTTCGACCTCGCCACAGGAGCGGCCGTGCCGCCCGACCCGGTGCTGCTGGAGCGCCTGCGGCAGGAGCTCGGAGGCGAGGCCCGGGCGGCGCGGGTCGCCAGCCTCGACGCGCTGCGGCCGAGCGCCGCCTCGGTTCCGGCGGGGGCAGCCGCCACCGACATGCAGACCGTCGCACTGCTGGCCCGCGGCCGGGAGCTCGGCGTTGCCGCCGCTGCCGTTCTGGTCGTCGTCGAGAGCGCGTCCGGCGAAGCGTCGACGGAGGACAGGGTCGAGCCGGTCGTCAAACGAGCCGGACGGGCTGCCGCGGCCATACTCTCAACCTAAAGTCGAAGGTTAGACTTACCCCTCGGCGGCCCGTTTGGGGGCCGTGCTCGCGGACCGCTCGGCCAATTGCCGCTTGATCCCGCCGACATCACGGGCGACCCGGTCGACCTGGTCCTCGACGTCGTCGAGGCGCTGCGAGATCGAGCGCAGGCGGCGTTCCAGCCGCTCCATGTCCGAGGCCGAAGCCAGGTCGAGCGCCGCCATCGCCGCGTGCTGGGCCTCCGCCGCCTTCTCACGGGCCCCGAACGCGGCCGCCACCGCGTTCTCCAGGACCTGACTGTCGAGCAGCGCCTGGGCGAGCTCGCCGATCGCCTGCTCGCTGCGTGCCCTGAGACCGTCCGGATCCTGGTCGTCGTACTCCGCGCTCATCGTCGACACCTTAGAACCTGTTTCGAAACCCCGCTGGCACAGGCGTGAAACAGGTTCTTAACGAGTGCATCCGAAAGGACTGAAATCCTCCCGTCTTGCAGGCATGGATCACTCGTTGATTAAGGGCATGTTGGGGGGCCTGGCCCCGCGTTGCGCGCTTTTGCGCGAGTCAGTAGCGTGGGCGGGCCTGATTCGTGGGGAGAGGAACGACACGGGCCGCTCGGCGGTTCGTGGCTGCAGGGAACGAGACGACGTCCGATGAGACACAAGCTCGCACTGACCATTGCCCTGGCCGGCTTCGCGGTGGCCACCGCGCTGGGTGTCGGCCTGGCCGGAGCGGAACCGTCGGCTGATCTCGGCGACGGCAGGACCGTCGACGGCATCGCGCCCGGGCCGGCGCTGCCCGCCCCCAAAGCGACCGCCTGCTCGAACCAGGCCGACGACGACGGCGACGGCCTGGTCGACCTCGGCGACCCCGACTGCACCGCCCCCTCGGACGGCGATGAGGCTGGCGCACCGTCGACGGAGGAAACCGAGACGCAGCCCGAAGGGGCCGCGGCTGGCGACGAGGTCGAGGCCGGCGCGACGCTCGACGCGAACGAGGCGGCACCTTCGACGGAGGGCGGCGTTGCCCGCAACCAGGGCCTCGGCGGGTCCGGGGGCAACGGCGGCGGAGTCAGCGCCCCCAGCGCGACGGGCGGCGACCAGCCCCATCTAGGAGGGGCCGACGGTGGATCGCAGTTCGGCGACGGCGGGGTACCGACCGAAGCCAATCCCTCGACGACGATCGCCCCCTTCGGACCCGCACCGATCGGCGTCCCCAACTTCGTCATCGACTCCTTCGAGATCCCGCCCTTCCTGCTGCCGATCTACCAGGCCTGCGGGACCGAGTACGGCATCCCCTGGGAGATCCTCGCCTCGATCAACAAAATCGAGACCGCCTTCGGCACCAACCTCAACGTCTCCAGCGCCGGCGCGATGGGCTGGATGCAGTTCATCCCCTCGAGCTGGGAGATGTACGGGCTCGACGCCAACGGCGACGGGCGCAAGGACCCCTACAACCCGGTCGACGCGATCTGCGCCGCCGCCAACTACCTGAAGGCGGCGGGCGGCGCCGACGACCTCTACGACGCGATCTTCGCCTACAACCACGCCGACTGGTACGTGCAGGAGGTGCTGCTCTACGCGCGCGCCTACGGCAAGCTGCCGTCCGACCTGGTCGGCTCGCTGACCGGGTTGACCGAGGGCGCGCACTTCCCGGTCGCCGCCGACGCCCGCTACGCCGACGACATCTCGACCCGGGAGGCGCTGCGGCAGGCGACGCCCGAGGAGCGCGACGAGTACGGCAACGCCGCCGCCGTGGTCTCCTCCTCCCCGACCCGGCGCGGGATCAACATCTTCGCCGCCGAGGGCGCGCCGGTCGTCGCCGTCAACGACGGCGTCCTCGTCAAGACCGGCGACTCGCCGCGACTCGGCCGCTACGTCGTCCTGCGCGACGCCTACGGCAACCGCTACACCTACGCGAAGCTGGGCCAGATCGTCCGCAAGCACCGCCTGATCGTGATGCCGACCGGCGACGAGAGGCGGGTCCCGGTCGACAGCCAGAACATCCGCCCCCGCCTCTACGCACTCCCGGGGCGGGCCGAGGAACGCCAGCGCTCGAGCGCCGAGGAGCGCGTCGACGACGCCACCGCGCTCGGCGCCGACGGGTCGATCAGGGTCGGCTCGAAGGTGATCGCCGGCACCGTACTGGCCCGGATCGGCGCGGCCGAAGACGGCGTCGATCCCCACGTCAACTTCTCGATCCGACCGGCCGGCCGGGGCGCGCCGCGGATCGACCCGAAGCCGATCCTCGACGGCTGGAAGCTGCTCGAGGCGACCGCGATCTACCGCGCCAAGGGCAAGAGCCCCTTCGCCGTCAAGCTCGGCAGCGCCGGCGTCCTGCTGCTCCCCAAGGAGGCGCTGCAGCGCCGGGTGCTCGCCGACCAGCAGGTCGAGCTCTCCGATTGCGACCGGATCGAAGTCCGCGGCGGGCAGATCGACCGGCGCATCCTGGCGACGCTCGCCTTCCTCTCCGAGCAGGGCTTCCGGCTCACCGTCACCTCGATGCTGTGCGGCAGGCACGGCAGCATCACGACCAGCGGCAACATCTCCAACCACTCGTTTGGCGGCGCCGTCGACATCGCGATGATCGACGGCATCCCGGTGCTTGGCAACCAGGGCCCCGGGACGCTCACCCACGAGCTGCTGAAAACGGTGCTGCGCCTGCAGGGGACGATGGTTCCCGACGAGCTGATCTCCCTGGAGGCCCTGGGCGGACCGAGCTTCGCGATGGCCGACCACGCCGACCACGTCCACATCGGCTACCGGCCCACCGTCGCGAGCGGTACGGAAGTGGGCTTCGTGCAGCTGCTCAAACCCGATCAGTGGCTGCGACTGACCAACCGCCTCGGCGAGATCGACAACCCCGAGGTCCCGACGAAGCCGTCGAAGTTCGCGCTGCCCTGAACCAGTACTTCGGATTCGTGCAGTTCGAGTTCGCCGGCACGCTTGGCGTGGCCGACGGCCGCTACCTGGCCCGAGACGGGGATGCGGAGAACCGCAAGAGCGTCCTTGTCGTCGAAACCCTGGGGGCACCTCCTCCACCGGGCCGGAGACGGCGCCGGCCGCGCGAGGCGGAACCCGGTGCGGCTCTCTCTTCCCTGCCGCTGGCTCGCGCCACGGCGATCCGTGCCTTCGAGCCCTTCGACTCGCCCGACGACGCCGGCCGCTGGCTGGACGCGACGATCGAGGCCGAGGACGCGGTCGACGCCGTCGTCGCCGGGGGCATCGGGTTGCTCAACCGGGCGCTGCACGCGCAGACCACGGCGATCGCCGACCCGCGCGGCCAGGAGATGAGCCCGGAGCGAGCGGCGATGGTGCGGATCGGCTGCGGCAGCGGCGAGGAGGTCGCGGCCGGACGGTTCTCGGTCGCACACGAGATCGACGTGCGAACGGGGACGTCGCGCCGCCGGCGACGCGAAGAAGAGCTTCGTCCGCAGGAGCGCGTCGCGGCCGTGCTCGGCGGGCGGGAGAGGATCGACGCCAGCGAGACCCTGGTGCTGCGAGCGAGGGCCGATCTCGACGGCGGCCGCTGCCGCGAGGCCGCCCTGCAGCTACGGGTGGGCCTGGAGGCGCTCCTGATCGAGCTGGCGGGGGCGATGGTCGACCCCGGCCACGAGGAAGACATGGTGGAGCTCGAGGCGCGCAGGCACGAGGCCGGAGAGGCGGCGAACGTGGCGCTGCGCGGCGAGCTGGACGCGGAACGAGAGGCGAACGTCCGCGAGCTGACCGCGATCTGCGAGCGCGTGCTGCGGCGGCGGCGCGTGCTGCGCGGCTGACCCTAAGCCTCAACTTCAGCTTTAGGCTGGCTTCTGACTTCTAACTAAAGGACGAGGTGGTGCGCGACCACCTCGTCCAGCAGAGAAGCGGCGATGTGGTGCGCCTCTTCGAGCGCGATCCCCTCCAGCGAAGGCACCCCGATCACGGTCAGCCCGGCGGCGCGGGCGGCGGCGACCCCGGTCGGCGAGTCCTCGAGCGCGACGACGGCAGGACCGGGCTTCACGCCAAGCCGTCGGCAGGCCTCCAGGTATGGGTCCGGAGCCGGCTTCGGCGCCGCCACCTCGTGGGCGCTCAGCACCACGTCGAAGCGATCCTCGAAGCCCGCGATCTGCAGCGAGCGGCGCACAAAGCGCAGCGGCGAGTTGGATACGAGACCGATCGGCGTCCCGCGCTCCACCAACCGGTGCAGCAACTCGCGCGCCCCGACCATCGCCTCCACCCCATGCTCGAGCTCGGCGACGACGAGCTCGTTCAACTCCTCGATCAGGGCGTCGGCGCGGCCCGCCTCCCCGAGCCTCCGCTCAAGGATGCCGCCGGCAATCTCGGCCGAGGTGCCGACCAGATCGCGCTTGTCGGCGGGGGTGAACTCGAGCCCGCGACGCTCGAACAGGTCCTGCTCGGCGCGGGTCCAGACCGACTCGGTGTCGAGCAGCAGGCCGTCGTTGTCGAAGATGACGGCATCCGGCGCGGCCGGCATCTTCTCTTCGGGGCTCGACATCTCAGCCGAGCGCAGCCAGCACGGCGCTCAACTCCTCGTCCACCTCGCCGTCCAGCCTGAGGACGGCTTCGGCGTCGTAGGGGGTGGAGCTCTTGGTCACGATCGCCAGCTGCCCACCACAGGCCAGCGTCACCCCGGGCAGCCCGGCAACCGGGTGGACGACGAGCGAGCTGCCGACGCAGAGCATCAGCTCGGCTTCAACCGCCAACTCCTGCGCGCGCCGCATCGCGTCCTCGGGCAGGATCTCGCCGAAGAGGACCACGTCGGGTTTCACCGCCGCGCCGCAGGCGGCGCACTCGGCGATCCCATCGCCGGAAAAGAGCGCATCGACCTCCTCGATCCCGTAGGTCGCATCGCAGCCCCTGCAGGACGAGGTTTCGATCGAGCCGTGCACCTCGACCACCTCCTCCGAACCGGCGGCGCGGTGCAGCCGGTCGATGTTCTGCGTGATCACGCCCGCCAGCAGGCCGCACCGCTCCAGCTCCGCCAGCGCCTCGTGGGCTCGGTTCGGCCGTTTGTCGCCGAGCGAGTGGAAGCGTGGCCGGTAGTAGGACCAGAACCGGGCCGGGTCGCGCTCGAAGACGTCGATGTGGGCGACCTCCATCGGGTCGACGTTCTCCCAGAGCCCGGTCTCGGGCGTGCGGAAGTCCGGGATCCCGGATGGCACCGATACTCCCGCACCGGTCAGCGCCACGGTGCAGGCCGACTCGCGGATCAGGTCCGCCAGCCGCTCGGCGCCGGTTGTCGGTGCCTCTACCGCCCGCTCCATCTCGGCGTCCGCTTGCCGAGGAAGGCCGATATGCCCTCCTTGGCGTCGGCACTGGCGAAGGCGGTCGCGAAACCCTGCTTCTCGGCCTCGATCCCCTCGTCGAGATCGCCCTTGGCGGAGACGCGCTTGATCTGCTCGCGCGCGACAGGCGCCTGGGCCGCCAGCTTGCGGGCCCACATCAGCGCCGTCTCGAACAGCTCGTGATCCGGAGCAACTCCGTTGACCAGGCCGAACTCGAGCGCCTCATCGGCGAGTATCGCGTCGCCGACCAGATTCATCTCCAGCGCCTTGTTCTCCCCCACCAGGCGTGCCAGCCGCTGCGTGCCGCCGAAGCCGGGGATGATCCCGAGCTTGATCTCGGGCTGGCCGAAGACCGCCGCCTCGGCGCCGATCCGCACGTCGCAGGCCATCGCCACCTCGCAGCCACCGCCGAAGGCGATCGAGTTGACCGCCGCGATCGTCGCGACGCCGTCCTGGCCGAACTCGCGCAGCAGTGCGTGGGCGGTATGGATCAGCTCCTCGCCGGCGCCCGCGTCCATCTGGGTGAAGGCCTTGATGTCGGCCCCGGCGGAGAAAACGACCGGAATCGAGGAAGCGATCACCATCGCCCCGACCCCGTCCGCCGCCTTGACCTTCTCCCAGACCGTGCCGAGGTCGCGGATCACGTCGGGCGAGATCGCGTTCATCGGCGCGTTGGCGAGCCAGGCGATCGCGACGTCGCCGCGCGTCTCCAGCTTCACGGTGTCGGCCTGGTCGCCCTCGTCGGGCTGCGGGTAGGGGTAGAAGCCCTGCCCCGAGGCCATCCCGAGACGGCCCTGGGCGACGAGCCGCCTCAGCAGCGGCGGCGGCGCGAAGCGCTCGCCGTGCTTCTCCTCGAGCTGCTCCATCCGCTCGAGGACCGAGCCCAACCCCTCGACGTCGGCTTTCCAGAAGGGCGGCAGCAGCCCGCGGCGCGGGTCGAGCCCGGCGCCGGCCATCATCCCGAGGTCGATGTCGCGGACCGAGCAGACACCCTCCTCGACCAGCTGACAGGCCTCGATCAGCGCCCGGCTGGTGAACAGCGCGACCAGCTCCTCGGCATCGGGATCGGCATCGCCGGGGATGGTCTGCTCGCCCTCCTTGAAGAACCCCTCGCCGCCGCTCTTGGCGCCGAGCTTCCCGTCGGCGACCAGCTGCTTCAGCCCCTGGTGGACGTAGAAGGTCTCACCGTAGGAGGCGTTGAGGTGCTCGGCGACGTGCAGCACGGTGTCCAGCCCGAGCAGATCGGTGAGGAAGAAGGGACCCATCGGGGCGACCTGCGCCCCTGCGATTGCCTCGTCGATCGCCTTCAACGAGAGCCCCTGCTCCTCCTGGACACGCCAGATCTCGCCGATCGTCGCCATCAGGATCCGGTTGACGACAAAGCCCGGCACCTCACCGCAGACGATCGGCTGCTTGCGGATCGCCTGGGCGAAGTTGTAGGCGGCGGTGGCGGTCTCCTGCGAGGTGTCCTCGCCGACGATCACCTCGACCAGCGGCATGATCGAGGCGGGGTAGAAGAAGTGGAAGCCGACGACCTTCTCGGGGCGCAGCGTCGCCTCGCCGATCTCGCCGATCGAGAGTGAGGAGGTGTTGGAGGCGAGGATCGCGTGGCCGGGCGTGGCGGCGTCCAGCTCGCGGAAGACGGCCTGCTTGATCTCCATCCGCTCCGGCACCGCCTCGACGACGAAGTCGACGTCGCCGAACTCCTCGTAGGTCGTCGTGCCGGCTATCAGGCCCATCACCTCGGCGAGGCGGGCGTCAGCCTCCTCCTGGGTCAGCTTCTCCTTCTTGACCAGCCGCGCGAGCTGGCCCTCGGTCACTGCTCGGGCCTTCTCCAGCGCAGCGTCGACGAACTTCTGCTCGACGTCCTTGACGACGACGGGGACGTCGGCCGCGGCGATCGCCTGGGCGATCTCACCGCCCATGGTGCCGCCGCCGACGACGGCGGCTTTCGAGACGAACATGTTTGGGATTCCTCCAGGTCGGGGGCGGGCGAAGGCTATCGGGGCCAGTTCCGGTGCGTGCTTCGCCATGCTCCAAGCCGATCGTGGATGGATTTGCCCGCCCATAGCCGGGAAAACCCATCCACGACTCTCCTGCGAGACTCCCGGCGGGGACAACATCGCCATCCGAACCTTGTACGGCGGTACAAAGGCATCTCGGCCGCTCTGCCATTAGGCTTTTTTGACTCTTGACGTAGACCGGTAACCGACGCGCCCGCCGACCGAGGGCGCCGCAGAGTGGGAGATCGAACAAAGCGATGACTCGTATCCGCCAGCAGAACGTGACCGCAGCGCAGTGGAGCTCCAACGGGGAGGCCCTCGGCGCGCTCGACCTGACCCTGCCCGAGAACGACCCCTTCGGCGCCAATGTCTTCTCGGTGACCGTGCAGCGCGAACGGCTGCCCGCCGACGTCTTCGAGAAGCTGCAGGCGACCCTGGCCGACGGCGAGGCGCTCGACCCGAGCCTCGCCGACGCCATCGCCGACGCGATGAAGGAGTGGGCGCTGGAGAACGGCGCCACCCACTTCACCCACATGTTCCAGCCGCTGACCGGCTCCACCGCGGAGAAGCACGACTCCTTCTTCGATCCCGCCGCCGAGGGCACGGCGCTGGCCGGCTTCTCGGGCAAGGAGCTGATCCAGGGCGAGCCCGACGCATCCTCCTTCCCGACCGGCGGCGTCCGCGCCACCTTTGAGGCGCGCGGCTACACCGCCTGGGACCCCACCTCCCCCGCCTTCATCCTGGAGAACCCGAACGGGGCGCTGCTCTGCATCCCGACCGCCTTCGCCTCCTGGACCGGCGAGGCCCTGGACGCGAAGATCCCGCTGCTGCGCTCGATGGACGCGCTCTCGCGCTCGGCGATCAAGGCCCTGCGACTGCTCGGCGACGACGACAGCAAGCGCGTCTTCACCACGGTCGGCGCCGAGCAGGAGTACTTCCTGATCGACGAGCAGTACTTCTTCGAGCGACCCGACCTGATCTCCACCGGACGCACCCTGTTCGGCGCCAAGCCGCCGAAGGGCCATGAGCTGGACGACCACTACTTCGGCTCGATCCCGGAGCGGATCCTCGCCTGCATGCTGGAGGCCGAGCTGGAGATGCGCAAGCTCGGCATCCCGGTCAAGACCCGCCACAACGAGGTCGCCCCGAACCAGTACGAGATCGCGCCCGTGTTCGAGAACTCGAACGTCGGCTCCGACCACCAGCAGCTGATGATGCAGGTGCTGGAAAGCGTCGCACGCCGCTATGGGCTGGTCTGCCTCCTGCACGAGAAGCCGTTCGCCGGCGTCAACGGCTCGGGCAAGCACAACAACTGGTCGATGGGGACCGACACCGGTTCGAACCTGCTCGACCCGGGCGACACCCCGGCCGACAACATCCACTTCCTCTTCTTCTGCGCCGCGGTGATCCAGGCGGTCAACAAGCACCAGGGGCTCCTGCGCGCCTCGGTCGCCAACATCGGCCAGGACCATCGCCTCGGCGCCAACGAGGCGCCCCCGGCGATCATCTCGATCTTCCTCGGCGCCGAGCTGGAGAAAGTGTTCGAGGCGATCTCGGCCGGTTCGGGGGACCCGCACACCCCAGCCTCCTTCCTCGAGCTGGGCGCCACGGTACTACCAGCACTGCCGATGCACGGCGGCGACCGCAACCGGACCTCCCCGTTCGCCTTCACCGGCAACAAATTCGAGTTCCGGGCGCTCGGCTCGAGCATGTCGCTCGCCTTCCCCAACACGGTGCTCAACACGATCGCCGCCGAGGCGATCGACGAGCTGGCCGGAAAGCTGGAGGCGAAGACGAGCGGCGGCATGGACACCGCGGAGGCCGTAATCGAGGTCGTCAAAGATGCCTACGGCGACAACAAGCAGATCTGCTTCGACGGTGACAACTACTCCGAGGAGTGGCACGCCGAAGCCGAGCAGCGGGGGCTGAAGAACCTCCGCACGACGCCCGATGCGCTGCCCGAGGTGCTCACGGAGCAGACGGTCGCCGCCTTCGAGAACTACGACGTGCTCTCCAAGCGGGAGCTGGAGTCACGCTACGAGGTCTGGGTCGAGCAGTACTGGATCCGCGCCAACATCGAGGCGGAGACGACCTTCTCGATCGCCAAGACGATGATCCTGCCGGCGGCCATGCGCCACCTGGCGCTGATCGGCGAGTCCGGGGTATCCGCGATCGAGGCCGAGGTACGCGGCCTGGTCGACGAGCTCGTTGCCGCCCTGGGAGAGCTCGAGGCGGCGAACGCCGCCCCGGGCCTCGAGGGAATGGAGATGGCGATCCACGCCCGCGACAAGCAGATCGCGGCGATGGCGGCGGTCCGCGAGGCGGCCGACAAGCTGGAGAAGGTCGTCGCCGACGACCTCTGGCCACTCCCCAAGTACGAGGAGATGCTGTTCATCAAGTAGTTCGGCTCAGCGGGCGAAGAACTCCGCGAGCAGCTCGCCGATCTCGCGGTTGGAGCGGGCGATCGGCCGCATCGTGTCGCGCCAGAGGTACGCTGCGTAGCCAGGCGCGTTCATGCGGCCGGATATCGCCGATTCAGAAGTGAGGACGGAAGTGGTGGTGCTTCGGTCGCTGCCCGGGGGAGGGATCGCGGAGCAGCACGGCACAGGCCAGCGCACCCGCCAGCGCGACGCAGGCGAGGACGGTGAAGGCCGTCTCGTAGGGAGAGGCCGTGGGCGTCGCGCCCGCCGCCGAGCCGCCGTAGACGATCGCGCCGAGGACCATGGTGCCGGTGGCGGCGCCGATCCAGCGCACGGTGAGGACGAGGGCGTTGGCGTCGCCGCGCTCCTCGGCACCGACCGCGTTGCTGAGCCCGGTCAGCAGCGAGGTGAACATCGGCGCGACGGAGATGCTCAGCAGCACCAGGCCCGGCAGCAGCAGCCAGTAGGAGTCGCGGTCGATGAAGAGCGCGACCCAGGTGAAGGAGAGCGCCGCGAGCAGGTAGCCGGCGACCGCCGGCCGGCGCGGCCCGACCCGGTCGGTGAGCCGGCCGACGAGGATGTTGAAGATCGGGCCGAGCAGCATCGACGGCGCCATCGCAACTGAGGCGAGCAGCGGGCCGTAGTCGAGCACGTGCTGGAAGTAGGTGGCGATGTAGATGACGAAGCCGTTGAGGACGAACTGGGCGGTGAACATCGCGATCACGATGCCGCGCATGACGCGGCGCCGCACCAGCGCGACGTCGAGCAGGGGATGCTCGCGCCGCAGCTCGAAGGAGACGAAGGTGCCGAGGACCGCGAGGCCGACGGCGAAGAGAGAGATCGTCGCGGCCGAGTCCCAGCCCCAGGCGAGCGCCTGCATCAGCGAGACGAGCAGGGCGGAAAGGCCCGCCATCAGAATGACGAGGCCGGTGGTGTCGAAAGGCTTGGCCTCTCCCACCGCGCGGTTGTCGACCCGCAGCGCACCGAGGACGACGAGGCCGACGCCGACCGCGGCCTGCAACCCGAACAGGGCCCGCCAGCTGACCGCCTCGGTGAGCAGCCCCGCCAGGATCGGCCCGATCACGAAGACGGTGACGCCGATCGCCGAGTACTTGCCGAGGGCGTCGCCGCGGCGCTCCAGCGGCACCCGGTTGGCGATCATCGCGGCGCTCGAGGGGTAGAGCGTCGAGGCGCCCATGCCGGCGACTGCGATGCTGAGCACCAGCCAGACGAACCCCTGGGAGGCCGCCGCGGAAACCGAGCCGAGGGCGAAGATCGAGAGCGCCACCAGCAGCACCTGTCGGTGGCCGTAGTAGTCGCCGAGGCGGCCGCCCGGCGCCGCGAACAGGGCCAGGGTGAGGAAGAAGGCGTTGACGACCCACTGCGCCCCGGAGGGCGAGAGGTCCAGTTCGGCGGCGATCGTCGGCTGGATCACCCCCAGCACGGTCTGCCCGAGGTAGCAGGTGAAGAAGGCAAGGCCGCCGAACCAGAGCGTCCAGCGGCTGAGTCCCTGCCCCGGAGGGTCCGTCACCCGCGGGACAGTACCCGCATCTCCAGACCGCCTCGCGGCGAAAGCGTCGGCATCTGGCGCACCGTCATCGTGCGGCCCGGCAGCGCGTCGAGGCGCAGCCGCTGCAGCAGCATCGTCGCGACCAACTTCACCTCGGTCTGGCCGAAGCGCTTGCCGATGCAGATGCGGCTACCGCCGCCGAACGGCACGTAGGCGCCACGCGGCAGCGTCGCCTTGCGCTCCGGCGTGAAGCGCTCCGGGACGAACGCCTCGGGGTCGGGGAAGACCTCGGGCAGGCGGTGGCTCGCCCATGAGCAGTAGTTGACGTAGGCGCCACGGGGGACCGTGTAACCGCCGAACTCGAACTCGCGCACCGCGCGGCGCGGGCCGATCCAAGCGGGCGGGTAGAGCCGCAGCACCTCGTCGAGCACCATGTCGAGGTAGGGCATCTCCTTCTCGAGCTGCTCGGCGCTGGGCACTCCCCCGCCGAGGACGCGCTCCTGCTCCTCGCAGAGACGCTCGATGACCTCGGGGTGGCGCGCCAGCTCGTACATCATGAAGGTCAGGGTCGAGGTCGAGGTGTCGTGGCCGGCGAACATCAGGGTCATCACCTGATCGCGGACCTCGCGGTCGGTGAAGGACTCGCCGTTCTCGCCTCGCGCGGCAAGCAGCAGGCTGAGGATGTCGATGCGATCGGCGTCAGGCTTCTCCCGGCGCTGCGCGATCTCGCCGAAGACGATCTCGTCGAGGACCGTGCGCGAGGCGATCAGCTTGCTCCAGGGCGAACGCGGCCCGCGCACGAAGCGCAACGGGTAGTCGGTGCCGTAGAAGGCGAGAGCACGCTCGAAGTGCTCCGCGGCGGCTGCGCCCTTGCCCGCCTCGTCGGGGTCGAGGCCGAGCAGTGCCCGCATCGCGATCCGCATCGCCAGGTTGCGCATCCACTCGTAGACGTCGACGACCTCACTGGGCCGCAGGGCCTCGATCGCCGCCCCGGCCTCAACTGCCATCGCCTCGACCATCGCGGTCAGCTGCCTGCGGTGGAAGGCGGGCAGCATGATCGCCCGGGCGCGGTCGTGGTACTCGTCGTCGATCGTCAGCAGGCCGTCGCCGAGCAGGGGGATCAGGTCGCCGAAGCTCGACTCGCGCCAGTGGAAGTTCTCGGGGTGGGCGACGGTGACGAAATGGTTCGCTTCCGGCCCGAGCATGAAGACCGAGCGGACGTAGAAGAGGCGAAGGCTGAAGATCGGCCCGAACTCTTCGTAGGCGGAGAGGAGGATGGGCAGCGGATCGCGCGCGATGCGGTGCGTGCGGGTGAGGCTGAAGTCGTTGCGGCCGGGCGGGAATTTGCCCCGCCCGTTCCACTCCGAACGCACGTCGTCGACTATCCGCCGCAGCGGGTTGTCTGACATCTGGGGTGGTTTGGCGGCGGGCACGGCCGTCTCGGCGGGCATCGGACCGATCCTAGCTGGCTGACCGGCCAGTCGCCGCCAGTTGACCGCAGGCGGCGTCGATGTCGCGGCCGCGCGTGAGCCGGACCGTGGCGGTGAGGCGGTGCTCGGCGAGGATCGCGCGAAAGCGCTCGATCCGCTCCGGCGAGGAGCCGTCGTAGGCGCCGGTCGGGTTGTAGGGGATCAGGTTGACCTTGTACGCGCGCGGGTCGAGCAGCTCGGCCAGCTGGCGGGCGTGCTCGGGAAGGTCGTTGACCCCGTCCAGCATCACGTACTCGACGAAGACCTTGCGCCGGCGGCGCGAGAGGTAGCGATCGCAGGCGGCGAGCACTTCAGCCAGGGGGTAGCGATCGTTGACCGGCATCAGCTGCGAACGCAGTCCGTCGTTGGGCGCGTGCAGCGAGAGGGCGAGGGCGACCGGCATCTCGCACTCGGCGAGGCGGTCGATGCCGGGCACCCAGCCGACCGTCGAGATCGCGGTGCGGCGGTGACTGACGCCGAGGTCGGGCAGTCGCTCGCAGGCCGCGAGCACCTCGTCGAGGTTCATCGTCGGCTCCCCCATCCCCATGAAGACGACGTGGTCGATCTGCTCGACGCGGCGGAAGTGGAGCGCCTGGTCGAGGATCTCGTCGGCGCTGAGGTTGCGGCCGAACTTCATCTGCCCCGTGGCGCAGAAGGTGCAGGTGAGGGGGCAGCCCGACTGCGAGGAGAGGCAGACCGAGCGGCGCCCGTCGCGGTAGCGCATCAGCACCGCCTCGAGCGGGCGGCCGTCGGCGGTGTCGAAGAGCGTCTTGACGGTGCCGTCGTCGGACTTCGCCTCCGTTCTCAGCGAGAGGGTCGAGAACGGGACCTGGGCGGCGAGCCGCTCGCGCAGCGCCGCCGGCAGGTTGGTCATCTCCTCGAAAGAGCCCGCCCCACGCGCCACCCACTCCCAGACCTGGGAGGCGCGGTAGGACGGCTCACCGGCCGTGGCGAGGGTCTGCTGCAGGAGCGCGCGATCCATCTCCCGGCGAGTGTAGGCCCCGCCGGGCGCCGGTCAGGGCGAGGGCGGCTGCTGACCGGGAGAGCCCGGCGGCTCCTCGGTCGGCTGCTCCTGCAGCGGCGGCGGCATCTCCTCGGAGCGGGCCGGCGGCTCCTGCCCCGGCAGCGCCTCGGCCTCCTCGCGCCAGACGTCGTTCAGCGAGACCTGGATGTAGGCCCAGAAGGCGGGCGAGAGCAGCAGGTAGAGGATGATCGCGATCCAGCCGTTGAGCGGCTCCTTGCCGGCGATGCGCGAGGCGCCCATGACCCGCTTGGTCCCGCGCCAGTAGGTGACCAGCGCCGGCACGAGGATCAAGCCACCGGGGAACAGCGCCAGCACGGAGTTGGTCGGGTTCTGGCCCAGGTCGTAGCCCTTGGCCTGCCCGTAGTCGCGCAGCTCGCGGTTGATCCGGTACCACCAGACGAGGTGGTAGATGCCGAGGGTGATGATCGGCAGCAGCGCCACGGCCCACGGGTTGCGGATCTTCACCTGGTCCTGCGTGCCGCGGATGTTCATCTCGTAAGCCATCGAAGCTCCTCTCGCGGGGAAGAAGGGAACGAGACGACCCTAACCGACCCATCTCGAATCCCATCACGTTTTCCATCCATGACATGTAAAACGTGATGGGATTTACGCAGCGAGGATCTCGGCGGCGACCCGCTCGCCGGCCTGCAGGGCGCCCTCCATGTAGCCGCTCCACACGGTCGCGGTCTCGGTGCCCGCCCAGTGGACGCGGTCGAACGGCTCGCGCAGGGCCGGCCCGCACTCGGTCCAGCCGCCGGGGCCGAAGTTAGAGGTCGGCCCGCCGCCGGACCACTCCTCCGCCGACCAAACCTGTTCGGCGTACTCCAGCGGCTGCTCGGCCCGCGGGCCGTAGAGGCGGGCGAAGCAGGCGAGCACGGCGGCGCGGCGCTCCGCCTCTCCCCTGCCCTCCAGGTCGGCGGCCTCGGGACCGCCGACGAAGCCGAGCAGGACGCCGGCCGATCCGTCGCGCGGCGAGCTGTCGAAGGTGAGCGTCACCGGCCCGGCGTCGGTGACCGCCTCGCCGCTGAGGCCGTCTTCGCGCCAGAACGGCGTCTCGTAGAGCGCCATGCACTTGGACAGCCGTCCCGGCCACAGTCGCTCGGCGAGCAAGCGGCGGCCCTCGCGCAGCGGCGGGTCGAACTCGATCCCAGCCGTGAGCGCCGGCGGCAGCGCGACGATCGCCCGCCGCGCCTCGACCTCGACCCCGTCGGCCACGACGGTCACGGTGTCGTCTCCCTGCACGATCCTGCGAACCGGCGCACCGAGGCGAACCCGGTCGCCGAGCTGGTTGGCGAGCCCGAGCGGGAGCAGCTGGGCACCGCCGTCGAGGCGATCCTGCTGGGCGCCGCCCTCGGTGTCGATCAGCGCGTCAAAGCTGCCGGCCGAGTCGACGTAGAAGAGGACGTGGAGCATCGAGAGCTCGTCGGGCCCCGCCCCCCAAACGGTGCGGCCGGCGAGCCCGATCAGCTCGCGGGCACTCTCGGTGCGCAGGTTCTCCGCGCACCACCCGGCTAGGGTCTGGCGGTCCAGTTCCGCGGCCCGCTCGGCAGCCCACGGCCGCTCGGCGGACACCCCCTTCGCGAGCCGGTCGAGCTTGCGCCGGGCGAGGAAGACGTCCCAGAGAACGCGCGGCCCGAGGCGTGGAATCGTGCCCCGGTAGAGCCGTCGTCGTCCGCCGAGGTCGAGCAGATTCTTCCCCTCCCCGTGCTGGGGGAAGATCTCGATCCCCAGCTCGCCGGCGAGCCGCTGCACCCGCCCGTGGTCGAAGCCGACCCACTGACCGCCGACGTCGACGGTGACGCCACCGGCCAGGGTCGCGTTGAGCAGCCGCCCCCCGACCCGGTCGCGGGCCTCGAGCACGACTACCTCATGGCCCCGCCCGGCCAGCAGCTTCGCCGCCCCCAACCCCGAGAGGCCGGCGCCGGCGACAACCACGTCGGCGCTCAGCTTCGTTCCGCTCGCTCGGTCCGTTCCCCCCACTCGAATCAGCTTCTCACGCCGCCGCTAACCTCGCCCTGGAAGAACGCCACGGACCAAAGGAGCGCGATATGGCTGCGGAGAGCAGGGCGACGACGGTGTGGGAGGGCAACCTCGCGGAGGGACGGGGAACGACCAGCGTCGCGAGCGGCGCGCTGCCCGAGGTCGAGGTGACCTGGCCGGCACGAACCGAGCGCACGGAGGGGACGACGAGCCCGGAGGAGCTGCTCGCCGCCGCCCACACCTCCTGCTTCTGCATGGCCCTCTCCCACGAGCTGACCGAGGCCGGCAACCCACCCGAGCGGCTCGAGGCGAGCGCGACGGTCACCTTCGTGCCGGGCGAGGGAGTCAAGTCCTCCCGATTCACCGTTCGCGGTCGCGTCCCCGGCATCGACCAGGCCGGCTTCGAGGCGGCGGCCAGGGGAGCGGGTGAGAACTGCCCGATATCCCAGGCGCTGAAGGGCAACCTGGAGATCGCGGTCGAGGCGACGCTTGAGAGCTGACGGGGCAAGAGAGGCGACGGGGGCGACCCGGCGCATGGAGCTGCCGACCCTGCGGACCGCGCGGACGACCTTGAGGCCGCTCGGCGAGGACGACCTGGATGAGCTGATGGAGATCGTCTCGACCCCCGGCGTCCGCGACTGGTGGGGCGACGTCAGCGACCGGGAGAAGCTGCGCGAGGATCTGAAGTGCGACGACGAAGACGACAGCGGTGCCCTCACGATCGAAATCGGGGGAGCGATCGCCGGTTGGCTGGGGGTGTGGGAGGAGAACGAGCCCGGGTTCCGCCACGGGGGGCTCGACATCATGCTGGCCCCGCCCTTCCAGGGCAGGGGGATCGGCCCGGAGGCGCTGCGCGCGGCAGTCGTCTGGTTGATCGACGAGCGCGGCCATCACCGCGTCACCATCGACCCCGCCCACGCCAACGGGCGGGCGATCCGCGCCTACGAAGCGGTCGGCTTCCGCCCGGTCGGCGTGATGCGCCAGTACGAGCGCGACCCGGCGGGCGACGGCTGGCGCGACGGGCTGCTGATGGACCTGCTGGCGGAAGAGTTCGAGCGGGGCGACTAGGCGAACGGATCCTCGACCCTGATCCCGTCAAAGCGGCGGAAGTCGCGATCGCGGGTGTAGATCGTGTCCACGCCGTGCTGGCGCATCAGGGCGGCGATGTGGGCGTCGGTGACGTCCCCGCCCCGAGTCCCGACCGATGCGGTTTCGCGATAGACGGCGAGGAACCCCGACTCCTCGCCGGGGTTCCGCACGTTCGGGCGTTCGACCAGGGCGGCGACGACCGCGACCGCCTCGGTCGGCGAAAGAGGGTCATCGCTGAGAACGGGGTTGGTCGACAATCGCAGGAAGCCCATCGCGACCGGCCAGAAGAGGAAGAGGAGCGCCGGGCCGCGCGCCAGACGCTCGACCAGCTCGTAGGCGGCCTCGGACACCGGATCGCTGGGGTTGACGGCATAGAGGAGGACGTTCGTGTCGATCGCAGCGCTCATCCGCCCCCCCGTTCGAGTTCCTCCCGGTCCAGCAGACCCCGGAGAGCCTCCTTGTCCTCCAGGTCGACTTTGAAGCGACCCATCGGCCTGCGCGGCAGTTCGAGCGGCTGCGGCTTCCGATCGACCGCCTCGTGCAGGCCGGCGGCGAGTACCTCGGAGGCGACGCGGCCCATGCTCTTCCCCTCGGAGGCGGCACGCTGCCGCAGCTCCTCGAGCACGGTGCGATCGAGATCCAAGGTCGTGCGGGGCATGATGCGTGATGTTAGAGTTGTCGTCATCTGATGTCAAGTTGGTGTGTGGGATCGCTTCGGCGACGCTACCCGGCGCAAACGCACGGGTGGCGCGCCAAAGGTAAAAATCCACGCGCGGCTTCGTGTCCCGTTAGATTCATCCCATGTCCGACCCCAATGGGATCGACGCCCTTAGCGAGGCGATCGAGCGCTACAACGAGGGGGTAGGCGATCCGTGACCGAAGCAAGTCATGGAATCGATTTCTTGGCGAGAAGGCGAACGGCATGAAGGCCAGCCGGTGTCGGCTCCACCTTTCCGTCGTCGCGGTGGGTGAACAAGCCTGACTCGCGAAGATTGTGGATCGCGCGACTTCCCGTCGCTACCTCTCTCGCGTCGGCGAGGTCGTTGACGATCCTCCGCAACAGCGCACCCGCCGAAATGAGTTTTGGATGCAGTTCGGCGACCACTTCGAGAATCACCGCTTCGACTATCGAGACGTTGTATTTAGGTGGGGTTTCGCTGTCGGTCATGTGCTCTCGATCGGCGCGTTTGTGGGTGCAGGGCGTGGGGTGACGTAGCGGGCCTGCCCACCCGCTACGTCACCCGTGGCGCCGACCTACTTCCGGGCCGCCCCCGCATTCCGCCTGCCCCTCCTGCTCCCGCCGCCACTTCGACCGGCACCCCTCGCCCCGTTTGCCGACGCGCTCGCCGTGCCCTCGACCTGCGCCACGGGGGCGGACAGGTCGGCGGGCTCCCAGGCAGCCTCAAACCCCACCAGCGCGAAGGTGTAGCCGGCCGCCTTGCCGCGGTTGCCGGTGGCCTCCTCCATGCGCTCGGCGCTCGCGCACTGCTCCTCTTCGACTTCCTGGGTCGCCTGTTCCGCAATTGCCTTCACGTTGCGCTGCCCTTCGGTGTCGAGGACGAGCGCAGTGCGGGTGATGTGATCGTGCGTCCCTTGCAGCTTGCCTGCATTCAACGCTGCCGTGAGGTCGTTGAACAGATCGCTTGCCTGGCCCGCACCGATCATTGCTCGCATCCCTTTCCTGGCGCGCCGCCATGCTTTCGCCGGAAACAGGGTCTTGACGGTGGCGCGGTGATAGTGCTCGAGCGCCCCCCGGCGACGCTCGGTGCGAGTCTCCACGATCACACCGCATTTCCGCAGGACTTTGAAGTGATAGGAGACTTGGCTCAATCCTTCATCGAGCGCCTTTGAGAGTTCGTTCGGGCTGACTTCACCCTGCACGGCGGCGAGCAGGATGTGCTGTCGCACAGGGTGATCCAGCGCCTTGATGAATCTGGGGTCCACGAGAGTCGGCAGGTGAGCCCCCCTGTTCCCCGCGTTCCCTTTGTGTGCTTTTGACATTCCTGCCCCTTCCCAGTTCACCGAGGACGTGAGAGGAGCGACCGAGCACCACCCCACGGAAACTACCCCGATCCGACTGCTACGCTCAGCAGTAAGTTCTATTCTGAGTAATACATAGTTACAGATAGGAACGGGCGAGTCTGTACCAACTTCTCGAACTGAGATTACCCGGCGCCAGGATTCTCCGTGGTGTCAAGTTTTTGCGTGATGTCAGGTTTTTCCTTGCTGGTGAGTCTCACCTGACCCCGAGCAGGGCGTTTGTTCAGATTGCGGCACCGCTCGTGCGCGAGCAGGGACACAATTACCGACATCCCCTCCTCTCCCGTTGCGGCTCGGCGGTCGGCTGATTCAGTCTCTATCTGCATCATGCGGTCCCACGAGCGAGCATTCTCATCCGCGAGGTCTCTGCGTCCCCGAGCATCGAGGTTGAACCATCGCCACGCCATGCATACGCGGGGGTCGTTGCTCACTTTTCCGGCCCGGAACGCAGCCATGGCCTCGGCCACACTCGACTGCAGGATTAGACCGTAGATCTCCTGTCGCGCCTCAAACGACATGTTCCACATTTCTTCATCGGTGAAGAATGGGATTTCAACCGCCCGGTAGAAATGCACGTTGGTGTTGCGAGCTTTTCCCACCTTCGCCAGTTCGATGGAGCCGGAGGCCAGCATCGCCTTGATGTGGTGTTCGACTTTGCTGAGTGGGAGACTCATTAGGTCGGCGAGTTCACTGGGGCTGCTGGCTGCTTCGTTGAGATAGCACAAGATGTCGATCCGCACGCCGTGCCCTACGGCGTAAGAGACGGCGTCCTCAATCTTCCTCTTGCGCAACTTTTTGGCTGCCTCTTTTACCTTGGCCACCACCGGCCAACCTCCTTGCTCTGTCTGTCTTCAGCGCTCAAGCAACGTAGAGCATATGCAGAAGCCACGGCGGGTTTCTCCCTTACACCACGCTTTTCCCTGATAATCAGAATTTCCTTAGCATGACTCACCCTCCTGGCGATGGGCCAGGAATCCCAGACAAAGGGGGTGAGCAAAGATGCGGATCGCACAAACCGCGCAGGTCAGCCCGATCCTGCGTATCGCAAAGCACGGCTAGAGCGCGCACATGTAAGGGGCCGATCTCGGCCCGCTTGCCTTGGGGCTGGGATTGGCCCCATTCTTGCCTTGGCTTGCCAGGCGACATGGGGAGGCGAGAGTTTACGCAAGGACTTGTGAAGTTTCCTATGGAGGTTCCAGGCCACAGGACAGAGGATTGCGGCCATGGGCGCCCTCGGCACCAATCTGCGCGAGGCGCGCGAACGGCTTGGGTTGACGCAGGAACAGGTCGGGCAGCGAAGCGGGGTCCACTCCACGGAGGTCAGCCGGATCGAGGCGGGGAAGCGCGATCCGCAGGTCTCGACGGTGGAACGGCTCGCGAAGGCGGTCGAGGTGAAACCGGGGCAGTTGCTCGAATAATTCGGGGAGCATCTCGAATCGTTCTCCGCTTGGGTTAGATTCATGCCGTGACGGATACCGACGGCATCGATGCTCTGAGCGAGGCGATCGAGCGCTACAACGAGGCTTGGAACGCGCACGACGTCGAGGCGATCGTGGCCATGCACGCACCCGACATGGTCTTCGCCAACCACACCGCCGGAGAGTCGGCGACCGGCGAGGAGGTGCGGGCGCACGTCGCTTCGATCTTCGAGAGCTGGCCCGACCTGAAGTTCGAGACGCGGCGGCTCTACGTGCGCGAGGGGTTCGTCGTGCAGGAGTGGACGGCAACCGCCACCCATGTCAACACGATGCGGCGCGGCGAGATCGAGGCGCAACCGACCGGCAGGGAGATCAGCTGGAACGGGATCGACTCGATCCCGTTCGAGAACGGCCTGGTCAAGCGCAAGGACGTCTACTCGGACTCGGTCTCGATCCTGCGCCAGGTCGGCCTGCTCGACTGAGCAAGCAACCGCTCGACCGCGTCGCGAGCGTAGGCGAAGACCCGGCGGTCGCCCGAGAGCCGGTGGCGCGAGTTGGCCCCCATCACCACCGCGTAGAGCTCGAAGGCGACAAGACCGGGCCCCTCCAGCCCGGCGATCCCAGCCTGGCGCTCGAGCTCGCCGAGCCAGGCGTCCATCGCGGCGGCGATCGCGTCACGCACCGGGCCGGGCCGGTCGTCGTACTCGGCGGTGGTCGAGGCCCAGAAGCAGCCACCGGAGTAAGCGTCGGCATCGAGGTGCGCCAGGTACGCGTCCACCAGCGCCCGCAGGCGGGGTGTGCCGTCGGCGGCGCCTGCGGCGGGGTCGATCACGGCGCGACGGAAGCGTGTGGCGGCGGCGTCGACCGTCGCCAGCTGCAGCTCCTGCTTGGAGCCGAAGTGGGCGAAGAGGCCGCTCTTGCTCATCTCCAGCTCACCCGCCAGGCGCCCGATCGTCAATCCCTCCAAGCCCTCGGCGGAGGCCAGGTCGACGGCGCGATCGAGGATCGCCGCCCGCGTTGCCGCGCCCTTGCCAGCCCCGTGGCCATCTGCGACCCGCGTTTCGGCAGCGATGCTCACTGCTCTCAGGCTACAGGAAAAGCACGAACGTTCGTGCAAATCGCTAGGATCGCCGAAACCGGCCCCGACCGGGGGCCCAGGGACAGCGAGGAGAGAGCGATGAGCGAGTACGCGGTGAAGAGAATCGACGAGATGGAGGCCGTCTTCCGCGGCGCCTTCAAACGGGCCCGCGCCGAGCTGGGCGTCGAATCGTTTGGGATGGCGATCATCGACATGCCCGCCAGCTACGAGAACTACCCCGAACACGACCACGAACACGATGGCCAGGAGGAGGTCTTCATGGCGCTGCGCGGCGGCGGTGAGATCGAGATCGCCGGCGAGCGCTTCCCGCTCGATCCCGACCACGTCGCGCGGGTCTCGCCGGAGACCAAGCGCAAGGTCTGGCCGGGCCCCGACGGCGTTCGACTGCTCGTGCTCAGCGGCAAACCCGGCCACGTGTACGAGGCCACCGACCTCTCGAAGCTCGGCGAACCCGACCCCATGGCGAGCTAGTCTGGGGAGCGGTGAGACTCCGCTCGGTCCCGATTGCCGCGCTCTTCGCGCTGCTGCTCCTCGCCCCGGCCGCCGGCGCGGCGCCGATCCGCGACGACGACGCGGTGGTCGTGATCAACGGCGACGTCAACGTCGGGATCGACGAGGAGGTCCAGGGCATCTACATAGTCAGCGGCGACGCCCACGTCGCGGGACGGGTCGAAGGCGACGTCGTACTGATCAGCGGCGACGCCATGATCGCCGGCCGGGTCGACGGCAACCTGGTGACGATCGCCGGGCGGGCTCGCCTGCTGCCTAAAGCCAGCGTCGGCGGCGACCTGATCTACGGCGACGAGCGGCCGCGGATCGCCCCGACCGCGAGGGTCGGGGGCGAGATCGAAGAGGAGGACTGGACCGACTCGATCGGCCTCTTCCAGGTGATCGGCGCCCTCGTCCTCTGGCTGGCGGTGACGGTCTCCTCCCTCGTGCTCGGCCTGCTGCTGCTGGCGATCGCGCCGCGCGCCGCCGACGCCGTCTTCGCCCAGGCGCAGTCACGGTTCTGGACCGCGGTCGGGATCGGGGCCGCGATCTTCATCCTGCTCCCGCTCGCAATCTTCGTCGCGGCGATCACCCTGATCGGGCTGCCGCTTGCGATCGGGCTCGGCCTGGCACTCCTTCCCCTGACCGCGGTCGCCTACGTGACCGCCGCCTGGGCGCTCGGTCGGGCGATCGTCAAGCCTCCGCGGGGCCGGATCCTCGCCTTCCTCGCGGGACTGGCGATCCTCCGCGCCGTCGCCCTGATCCCGATCCTCGGCCTCCTCGCCTGGCTCGGCGCGACGATCGTCGGCCTCGGCCTGCTCGGCGCCGCTATCGCCGCGGCCCGGGAGCCGGCTCGTGCCCCGGGCAGCTGAGCACCGGTAAACGCGGGTAGCGCGGATACTCGGGCTCCGCACGGGAGCGCAGGCACAGCGAGAAGACCGACCCCCTCGTGTTGGGGACCAGCTTCTGGTGCACGCAGCTGTCGCAGAGCCCGTTGCGGGAAGCGGGAGACATGACCACTCGCCCGAAGACTAGGCGGCGGAGACCATGAAGGAGAGAAGGAAGCCGAGCGCCGTCGCGTAGGCGACGGGCGGCCCGCCTTCGCTGAAGGCCTCCGGCATCAGGGTGTCGGCCAGCGAGGCCAGCACAGCCCCGGCGGCAAAGCCGAGTGGCCAGGAGAGGGTGCTGTCCGACACTCCCTCGAGCGCGGCGTAACCGACCACTACGGCGATCGCCAGCAGCACCGCGGTGGCGGTCCAGATCAGGACCACGTCCTCGCGGCCGTACTCCTCGCGCATCTTCTGGGCGCCGACGATCGCCTCCGGCAGGTTGGAGGCGAAGATCGCTACCAGCAGGGTCACGGCGCTGCCCTCGAGCAGGGCGACGCCCATGGCCAGGTTCTCGGGCACGCCGTCCAGAGTCACCCCGGCCAGCAGCGCCAAGCCGACGGCGCCGCCCCGCGCCTGCTGGCGAGTCTTGCGCCGCTCCAGCCAGCCATCGACGGCGACGAACGCGGTCGCCCCCGCGAAAAAGGCCAGCCCGGCGCGCCAGGCACCGCCATGCTCGAAGGCCTTCTCGAAGAGCTCGAAGGCGACTGCCGTGATCAGCGCTCCCGAGGCGAAGCCGAGCAGCGCAGCGGTTGCCGCCCGGGGCGGCGGCCTCCAGGCGCCGATCAACGCACCGAGCGGCAAAGCGCTCGAAGCGATCACGGCGAAGAGGATCGCTTCCCCCATGCCGCCATTGTGGCCGCTAGCTTTGACGCATGAACGGGGCAGCGACTCTCTTCGACGCCGACGCGGCCGCGTTCACCGGCACGATCGAAGTGCTCGGCGTCATCTTCAGCGCCGAGGACGACGGCTACGCGGTGCTCGAGGTCCAGGACGCCGAGTCGGGTGAGGGCTTCGCGCTGGTCGGCCCGGTCGCCCACCTGAACGCCGGCGACCGGGCCGAAGTGAGCGGCGACTGGCAGACGCACTCGAAGTACGGCCGGCAGCTGAAGGCGCGTGGCGCGCTGCCGCTCGACCCCGAGGACCGCAAGGGGCGGATCGCCTACCTGACCACGCTGCGCCACATCGGCCCGGCTCGCGCCGAGCGCCTCGTCGACGAGCACGGCGAGGGTGTGCTGGGAGCGATCGCGGCCGATCCGGTGAGCGTCTTCGGGGCGCTGCGGGGCGTCAGCGTCAACCAGGCCGCCGACGCCGCCGAGTCATGGCATGCGTCGCGAGCGGTCCGCGACCTCCACGTCCAGCTCGCTCCCCACGGGCTCGCGCACCTGGCGGCGCCGATCCACAAGCGCTTCGGCGAGCGCTCGATGGCGGTCCTCCACGAGGACCCCTACCGACTCACGGAGGTCGACGGGGTCGGCTTCGCCCGCGCCGACAAGATCGCCCTCGCCGGCGACGTGCCGCCGGAGTCCGACAGGCGGGCGCAGGCCGCCGCGGTCTTCGCCCTTGCCGAGGCCGAGCAGGAGGGCCATACCTTCCTCCCGGTCGACGAGCTGGTGCGCCGCACCGCGAGGCTGATCGGCCTGGCCCCCGACCCGGACGTGCTCGTCGTCGCCCCCGGGTTGCTGCTCGACCGCGAACGCGCCTACCGCGAGCGGACCCACGCCTCGGAGGTCGCCGTCGCCGAGACCCTGCGGGCGCGAGCTGCCGCCGAGCCCCATCTCGGCCACGAACCGCCGGAGTCGGCTCCCGCCGACGACGAGGAGATGAAGGGACTCACCCCGGAGCAGTGGGCGGCGGTCCGCGGCGCCTTTGCCTCGCGCATCTCGGTGCTGACCGGCGGCCCCGGCGTCGGCAAGACCGTCTGCACGCGGGCGATCGTCGCCGAGGCGAAGCGGGCCTCGGCCTCGATCGCCCTCTGCGCACCGACCGGCCGCGCCGCGAGGCGGCTCGAGGAGGCGACGGGCCACGAGGCGGGGACGATCCACCGGATGCTGGAGTGGAGGCCCGGCGCCGAACCGGCCTTCAAGCCGGGGCACCCGCTGCCTGTGGATCTGGTCATCGTCGACGAGTCCTCGATGCTGAACCTGCGGACGATGGAGGTGCTGCTGGGCGGGCTCGCCGAGTCGACGCACATCGTCTTCGTCGGCGACGCCGACCAGCTGCCGCCGATAGGCGCCGGCCGCCCGTTCGACGACCTGATCGACTCGGGAACGGTTCCTGTGGTGCGGCTCAGCCTCATCTTCCGCCAGGCGGCTCGTTCGATGATCACCACCGCGGCGCACGAGATCAACCATGGCCGGCCGCCGCACCTGAACCCGGAGGAGGGGCAGGAACGCGACTTCTTCCTGATCGACCGTCCCAACCCGGAGCGGGCGCTGGAGACCGTGGTCGAGGTCGTCGCCGAGCGGGCGCCGGGCCGCTACGAGGTCGACCCGATCCGCGACGTGCAGGTGCTGGCGCCGATGTACAAAGGCGCGGTCGGCATCGACGTCCTCAACGAGCGCCTCCAGGCGCGGCTCAACCCGCGTGGGAAGCCGGCGCTGAGCGAGCGCTTCCGGATCGGCGACCGCCTGATCCAGACCCGCAACTCGCACGAGCTGGGCCTGATGAACGGCTCGATCGTCTTCCTGCGCTCCGACGATCCCGAGAAGGAAGAGATCGTGGTCGACAGCGAAGACGGCCCGCTGACCATCCCCTACGGCGAGACGGCGACCCTGCGCCTCGCCTACGCGATCTCGGTCCACAAGGCGCAGGGCTGCGAGGTCCCGGTGGTCGTCTGCGTCTGCCACCGCTCCCACGCCCGGATGCTGACCCGGCCCCTCCTCTACACCGCGATCACCCGTGCCCGCAGCGTCTGCGTCCTCGTCGGCGATCCGGCGGCGCTGGCGACGGCGGTGCGCCGCGACGACGGCGGCAACCGCCACTCGGCGCTGGCCGAGCGGCTTTCAAGCGGTTGATGTTGCAGACAATTTACTTCTGCAACACACTGGTATGATCGAAGCCTTCATACTCGGAGGATGGCTCAAACCTTGGCCCGCCGAACGATCTATCTGCCGGACAGCATCGAGACACTGGTGCGCGAGCACGCTCGGAAGGACGAGTCGTTCTCGGCAACGCTGGTTCGCCTGATCGAGCAAGGGGCACTGACTGGCGGAGACAAAGAGGACTGGCCCGACTACATCGGCTCCGGCGAAGGCCCTGGAGATCTCAGCATCAACCTCGAGAAATACCTCGGCATCAAGCCCTGGGGACCGGGAGAGGGGCCGCGCGATCAAAATTCTGGTTGACAGCAGCCCGCTGGTCGCCACGATTGACGGCGGCGATTCGGCACACGACTTCGCGGCACCACTGCTCGCGCACCTGCGACGCCGAGCGGTCATCCCAATTCCGGTGCTGGTCGAGGTTGATCACATCGTGGCCAGTCGAGTCGGCGCCGCCGCTGCACGGCGCTTCTTGCATGCCGTGGGAGGGGGCGTACACGATGTCGCGTATCTCTCACCTGGGCTTCTCCGTCGTGCCGTCGAGCTGGACAACCAGTACGCCGACCTGAACCTCGGCCTGGCGGACACCTGCGTGATGGCGATCGCCGAGCGACATGAGATGCCGATTCTCACCTTCGACTTCACCGACTTCCGTGCCACCGAATCGGCCACGGGACCATGGCGGCTCGCGATCGACGAGCACACTTACATGCGGGCGATGCAGCGCTAGGCGCCGCGCTCCTTTAGCGGCGTCGTTCGACCCTGAAGCGGTACACGGCGGGGCTGCGGTCGACATTGCCGGCGGCGTCGCGGGCGACCACACGGAGGACGTGGGCACCGAGCGCGAAGCGGCGCACGAGCCTGCGGCCGCAACTGCGGTAGGGCTTGCCGTCGATGCTGCAGACGAACGTCGCGCCAGCCTCGTCAGATCCGAAACGGAAAACCACCCTGGCCCTGTTCGTCGCGGTCCGAACCGCCTTGGGCGGACGCTGTTCGAAGAACGTGCTCGGTGGGTCTCGGTCGACGACCGGCGGTTGCGGAAGCGGGGGGGACGGGCCAGGCGGGGGCGGCGGATTTTCGGTAGGCGGCTGAAACGGGACGTTTTCGCTGCTCCCCGGGCACTCGACTGCGAAATCGGTGCCGGTGGCGACGGCGATCGCCTGGCAGGCATCGGCAATCCCTTCGGTTGCGATGTGTCGCGTGGCGCTTGGATTCGGGATTTTCGAGGCCCCGGTGCGGATCGCGTCGACGACCTGGACCGCGTTCAGGCTGGGCGCGGCCGCCCGCACCAGCGCAGCCACTCCCGAGACGTGTGGGGTGGCCATCGAGGTGCCCTGGAACCGCACGTAGTTGCCGACGGCCGGTTGGTCGTACAGGCTCACCGGCACTTCGGCGTCGACATAGGTCTCGTCGCGACAGATCAGCCGCACGTCGTCGACGTAGGCGCCGTCGCGCTGCACTTCTTCGTCGGAGAGGATCGAGAACAGCGGTCGCACGTCGTTGCGGTCGTCCAGATCGGAGATCGAGGCCTCTTCCCTCGCGAAGCTGGACGGAAATCCCGGCGAAGTTCCGTCCAGCGAGATGCCGTCGACGGACGGCTCTTCGGAAAACGCTCCCGCGAAGAACGTGTCGAAGGATTTCTCGATCTCGTAAATCGCCCTGAAGTGAACGCGGCAGCCACGCTCCCCGGTCAGATCGGTGGCGGTGGCGGTGAAGAGGTTCGATTCTGCCGTGGTAGACGAGTCCGGGGACTGCCCGTAGTCGCCGCCCGGGCTGTCGGTCGCCGATTGGGTGCCGCTGGCCGCCACGGGGCTGAGGTCCCACGGGATCCCACCGTCGAACGCTTCGGTGTCCCAGACGGTCGCGAATTCGAACTCGAAGCCGTCTTCGAAAAGCGGCGGCCCGTAGTCGGTCTTGGCGCTGAGGATGCTGGTGCCGGGCGCCGCGACGTCGACCGATTCGACCCCGTGGTTGGAGAAGCCGGCGAGGGCGCCGCTCTGGTTGAGTGCGGCGACGCAGATCAGGTTCGGCTGCGGCAGACTGCAGGGCACGTGGGGTGAGACGTCGTTGTCGACGCCCTGGTTGCCGGCCGCCGCAACGACCACCGCGTTTTCGATCCCGGCGAGGTCGATCGCATCTTCGGTCGCCTGATCGTTGCCGGCCGAACCGCCGAGGCTCATGTTGATCACGTCGGCGCCGTTCTCGGCTGCGTAGACGATGCCTTCGGTGATCTCTTTGGTGGTACCGCTTCCATCGCCGTCCAGCACCCGCACGGCCATCAGCTCCGCCTCCGGAGCGACGCCGGCCACCCCCAGGTTGTTTTCGTCGATCGCCGCCGCGGTACCGGCCACGTGAGTTCCGTGGAACTGGTAGTCGTCGGGATCGCCGTCGTCGTCGACGAAGTCGTAGCCATGGACGTCGTCCGTCTGACCGTTGAGGTCCTCGTCGACTCCTTCGAGGCCCAAGTCCTCCAGTTCGTTGGTCCAGAGGTTTCCTTCGAGGTCGGGATGGGTCAGGTCGATCCCGGTGTCGAGGACGGCGATCACCTCGCCGGCTCCTTTGTTGCTTTCCCAGGCCTCCAGCGCGCTCACTCCCGGGTCTGGTTTGGCGGGGTCCGAGAGCCCCCACAGCTCCGGTTCGAAGAAGGTGTCGTTCGGCGGGGGAACCCCGAGCGCCTCGTAGCGGTAGTTCGGCTGGGCGTAGGCGACGCTGGGCTGCCGTTCGAGTTGCTGGATGGCCGCCACGACAGAGCCGTCCACCTCCAGGACCTCAGCTCGCGGCAGGGCAAGCGCGTCGTCGAGCTCGACACCTGCCGCCCGGCGGGCGCTGCGACGCTCGGCGGAGGAGGTTCCCGGCTCGAAGCGCACCAGCGCTTCGCCGGCGACATAGACGTCTCCGACCCGACCGATCTCGGACAGCGCTGCAGCGCGAGGCTCAGCAGGCGCACCCGCCACAGCCGGCGCCGCGGCGCAGACGCATGCGAGCGCCAGCGCCAGGACAAAGCCCAGCCTGCGACTGAGGTGCTTCCCCGCTCGCATCGTCGTCAACGGTATCGGCCACCTCCTCCCTGAACACAAGCCCCGGCCGATCGCTTCCCCCCAGCGGCCCGAGCGCCCACCGACCCTGCTACGGTCCCGGGCGTTAGACCGGATTCGATCCGGTAAAAGTTGTGTCTAGCGCTCGCGTCGTTGCTTCATGAAGCCTCCGCGTTCGCAGCACATGAAGTGGAGGCAATTGAATGCCAACTGGAACTGTTAAGT
>DATMEP010000071.1:0-5332 GCA_035556755.1 Solirubrobacterales bacterium | reverse complement strand
GAGATCGAGTGGGTCCCGGTCACCGAGGAGGGGCTGCTCGATTTGGACACGCTCACGGAGCTGCTCGAGCGCGGGCCGAAGCTGGTCGCGGTCACCCACGTCTCCAACGTGCTCGGCACCGAGAACCCGCTCGCCGAGATCTCGCGGCTGGCACACGACGCCGGTGCCCTGGTCCTCGCCGACGGCGCCCAGGCGGCGCCGAAGCTGCTCCTGGACGTCGCCGCGCTCGGCGTCGATTTCTACGCCGTGACCGGCCACAAGCTCTACGCGCCGACCGGGATCGGGGCGCTCTGGGGCAAGCTCGACCTGCTGCGCGGGATGCCGCCCTTCCTCGGCGGCGGCTCGATGATCCGCAAGGTGACCGTGGACGGGACGACCTACGCCGACCCCCCCGCCCGCTTCGAGGCAGGAACGCCGGCGATCGCGCAGGCGGTCGGGATGGCCTCGGCGCTGCGCTGGCTCGACGGGCTCGGGATGGACGCGGTGCTGGAGCACGAGCGCGAGACCGCCGACTACGCGCTGGAGCGACTCGTCGACGTCCCCGGCCTGCGCATCTTCGGCCCCCCGCGCGGCCCTGGCCGGATCGGGCCGGTCTCCTTCGAGCTGGAGGGAGTCCACGCCCATGACGTTTCCGAGATCCTCGACCGCCACGGCGTCGCCGTCCGCGCCGGCCACCACTGCGCGCAGCCACTGATGGACCGGCTCGGCGTGGCAGCCACGGCCCGCGCCAGCTTCGCCGTCCACACCGTCCCCGAGGAGATCGACCGCCTGGTCGAGGGCCTCCACGACGCCCGCAAGGTCTTCGGTCTCTGATGGACGAGCTCTACCGCGAGCAGATCCTCGAGCACTACAAGCGGCCGCACAATTTCGGGCGGCTGGAGGAGCCGGACCTCGAGTTCGAGGACACGAACCCGTTCTGCGGCGACGAGCAGCACGTGACGATGCGGCTCGACGAGGAGGGCCGGGTGGCCGAGGTCGCCTTCGAGGGCCAGGGCTGCGCGATCTCGACCGCGGCGACCTCGCTGCTGACCGACGAGCTGGTCGGCAAGACACGCGAGGAGCTGCTGACGCTGCCGAAGGAGGAGGTCCTGGACCTGCTCGGGATCGAGATCTCCGCGACCCGGATGAAGTGCGCGATGCTCGGCCTCAAGGTCGTCAAGAGCGCCGGCCTCGGCAAGCCCGCCGACTGGGAGGACGAGGGCGTTACCGGCGATCCGGCGGAAGCACAAGCCGACCCCGGCTAGGCCACCAGGCGCGCTCGCCGAGCAGGTAGGTGATCGCGGGGATCAACAGAGCGCGGACGACGAAGGTGTCGAGCAGGACGCCGATCGCGACCGTCGCCCCGACCTGGACCAGCTCCTCGAGCGGCAACAGGGTCAGCGTCGCGAAGGTCCCGGCGAGGATCAGGCCGGCACCGGTGACGACGCCGCCGGTGTTCTCGAGGGCGGCGAGAACCCCGTCGCGCGTTCCCAGCTTCGCCGCCTCCTCGCGCGCCCGGGTCATCAGGAAGATGTTGTAGTCGACCCCGAGGGCGACGAGGAAGATGAACGACATCAGGACCAGGTTGAAGGCGATCCCGTCGGCACCGAGCAGCTCGGTGAAGGCGAAGGTGACGAGACCGAGGGTTGCGGCGAACGAGGCGACCACGGTGGCGATCAGGTAGGCCGGCGCGACCAGGGCGCGCAGGAGAGCGGCGAGGATCAGGGCAACGACCAGGAGGACGAGCGGCACGATCAGCTTGGTGTCTCGCGCATTGGTCTGCTCGACGTCGAAGTTCTCGGCCGGGAGCCCGCCGACGAGGGCACTCGGCGCGACCTTCTGCAGCTCGTCGCGGATCCCCTCGACCGCGTCGGCGGCGTCGCCGGAGTAGGGGTTGCCGCGCATGACCACGGTCAGGACCACCTCGTCGGAGCCAGGCGAGGGCGGTCCCGGCAACGCCAGCTTGACCACGTCGAGTTCCCGCAGGCCCTTCAGCGCCGGCGCCGCCTGCCCGTCGTCGACCACGATCGTCAGCGGAGACCCCAGGCCGGGCGGGAAGTGCTCGTCGAGGACTTCGGTGCCGCGACTGGATTCGGTCGAGCCGATCTCCCCCTGTCCGAACCCGATCGTGCCGTAGTCGGCCAGGTTGCCGAGCGAGAGCAGCACCAGCGCGGCACAGACGGTCGCGACGATCGTCCGAGGCCGCCGCCGGACCAGGCTTGCAACCTGGTGCCAGCGACGATCCGAGCCGTCGGAGGGACGAGGCTGAGCCGGCCAGAAGGCCCGCTCGCCCAGCAGCGCGAGCAGCGCCGGCAGCAGGACGAAGGAGGCGACGAGCATCGTCGCGATCCCGATCGCCAGCACCGGGCCGAGCCAGTGGGTCGACTGCAGGTCGGCCAGCAGCAGGACCAGCATCGCCGCGATCACCGTGCCGGCGGAGGCGGCGATCGCCGGCGCGGTCTCGCGAAGGGCCAGCGGCAGCGCGACCGCCCGCTCCTTCCCCCCGCCGAGCTCCTCGCGATAACGGTGCACCAGCAGCAGCGAGTAGTCGGTGCCGGCGCCGAAGATCAACACCAGCAGCAGCATCGTGCCCTCGGCGTTGACCACGATCACCCCCGCCTCGATCAGCAGGTAGACGATCCCGGTCGCGACCAGGTAGGCGGTGCCGACGACGACCAGTGGCAGCAGAGCGAGGCCCGGCGCCCGGTAGACGATCAGGAGGAGGACGAGGACAAGGCCAAGGGTGGCGACGAGCAGCGTCTGACCGGCGTCTTCGACCACCCGCTCGAGATCTGCCGCGATGCCACCGGGGCCGGTGACGTAGGAGCGCAGCCCCGCCGGGCGATTCCGGTCGAGATAGCGGCGGATCTTGGCGACCCCGGCGGCGAGGGCGCCGCGGTCGGCGGCGTCGATCGCCAGCCCGACCAGCGCCGCTTCGCCGTCGCGGGAGATCGGGCCGACTCCCTGGGCGATCGTCGCCACCTCCCCCAGCGGCCGGTCGGTCTGACCCGAGTAGGGGGCGAAGACGGGAGTCGCCCCGGCGAGCCCGAGCCGTTCGAGGCCGTCGCCGAGGCTGCCGATCGCGTTCAGGTCCCCCTGGGTGAGGCCACCCTTGCGGTCGAAGACGATCAGGACCGGGATGTCGTCGCCTCCTCCTCCGTAGTTGCGCTGGAGGGCGTCGACGACCCGCGTCGATTCCGAGTTGGAGGGCAGGAAGCTGCTCTGCCCGGCAGCGGTCACCTCGCCGATGTGGGCGTGCGCGAAAAACCCCGCGATCCCCAGCGGAAGCCAGACAGCGATCGCCAGCCAACGCCCGCGCGGACCGGTGACTGCCGCGGCAAGGCGCTCGATCGTGCGGTTCACGGCGCGGGAGACTATTCGGCTCCCGCGCCGTCAACTCGGCGTCAGCGTGCTGCCCGCGCCTAAGGCGCGTTTTCCCGCGCTTCCTCGCTGAGCGCGATCACCGCGAAGCTCGCTCCCCACGGGTCGGTGAGGATCGCAATGCGCCCGACGGGGGTGTCGAAGGGCTCGAGCATGACGTTGCCGCCGACTCCCTTGGCCGTCTCCACCGTCGCGTCGGTGTCCTCCACCGCGAAGTAGACCTGCCAGTGGGCTGGGACCTCGGCTGGTACTTCCTGCTCGGCCATGTTCAGGATGCCGCCAACCGGGTTGCCGCCCAGCAGGATCATCGTGTAGGTGCCCTGCTCGTCGAAGGTCCAGCCGAAGACGCTGCCGTAGAAGGACTTGGCCGCGTCGACGTCGCGCGTGTTGAGCTCGTCCCAGCTCAGCGCTCCCGGCTCGTTGACCAGGCCCGCGCCGATGTTCTTGCCGGGCTGCCAGAGGCCGAGGACGGCTCCGGTCGGATCGACGATGAAGGCCATCCGACCGTAGTCGAGGACGTCCATCGGCTCGAACATCACGCTGCCGCCGGCCTCCTTGGCCTTGGCCGCGGTGGCGTCAGCGTCCTCGACGGCGATGTAGGTCGACCAAGAGGGAGGCTGGCCCTCTTCCATCAGCTTCATCACGCCGCCGATCGCTTTGTCGCGCAGCGTCGCCACCCTGTAGCCGCCGGTCTCCTCCGCGTTCTCGTCCGCCTCGACGCTCCAGCCGAAGAGGGCGCCGTAGAACTCCGCGGCGGCGTCCTGGTCGGGGGTGCCGAGGTCGATCCAGCAGGGGGTGCCGGGCTCGTAACTGGTCCTCTCGCTCATTTCCGGTCCTTTCGTAGAAGGCTTTCCAACCAAGACTGGCGCTCCCTTCGAATCTAATCGGTCCGCCGCCCCGGGTCGTTAAAATCCGACTGGAGCAGTAGGATTAAGTCTCAACTCGCACTAACGGCGGCGGAAGCAGAGCCCGCCGTCCAGGAGCAACCACCCTCATGCCAGACACCGCAGGAACGTCCATACAAGTCTGCCCGCTCGCCGAGCTGCCGCCCGGCGCTATGCGCCTGGTCGAGCACGGAGAGCTGAAGATCGGCGTCTTCAACTGCGACGGCACGCTCTACGCGATCGAGGACCGCTGCTCGCACGACGACGGGCCGCTCGCCGAGGGCGAGTTCGACGCCTCGACCTGCACGGTCGAGTGCCCCCGTCACGGCTCCCTCTTCGACCTGACCACCGGCAGGCCGAAGACGCTCCCCGCCTATGCTCCGGTGCAGACGTTCACGGCGGCCGTCGTGGACGACAACATCGTCTTGGAGGTCTGATTCGCCATGGCCACGCCAGAGGCAGTCGCAGAGAAAAAAGAGCTCGCCGGCATCAACGCCGACTACAAGGAGAAGTTCGGCTTCCACGATCCCGAGGGCGGCTACGCCTACAAGGCCCCGAAGGGACTCTCCCGCGAAGTGGTCGAATCGATCTCCGAGTACAAGGACGAGCCGAAGTGGATGCGGGACTTCCGCCTGAAGTCGCTCGAACACTTCGAAAACCGCCCGACCCCGAACTGGGGCGGCAACCTCGGCCAGATCGACTTCGAAGACATCCACTACTTCGTCCGCGCCTCGGACAAGAACAGCCGCGACTGGAGCGAGGTCCCGGAGGACATCAAAAACACCTTCGACCGGCTCGGCATCCCCGAGGCGGAGCGCAAATTCCTCTCCGGGGTCGGCGCCCAGTACGAGTCGGAGGTCGTCTACCACCAGGTCAACGAGAAGCTCGAGGCCCAGGGCGTGATCTTCACCGACATGGACACCGCGCTGCGCGAGCACGAGGACCTGGTCCGCGAGTACTGGGCGACGATCATCCCGGCCAACGACAACAAACTGGCGGCGCTCAACTCGGCCGTCTGGTCGGGCGGGTCCTTCGTCTACGTGCCGGCCGGGGTCAAGGTCGAGATGCCGCTGCAGGCCTACTTCCGG
>DATMEP010000070.1:0-20755 GCA_035556755.1 Solirubrobacterales bacterium | reverse complement strand
GCCGCATCCTGGCGCTCGATCTCACCCTAGCGGCGAACGGCGGCAACGTCGCCGACCACACGCCGGCCGTGGTCACGCGGGCCCTGTGCCACGCCGACAACTGCTACTGGCTGCCCAACGTCCGCTTCCGCGGCCTGCCGTGCAAGACCAACACCGTGTCCAACACGGCCTTCCGCGGCTATGGCGGGCCGCAGGGCATGTTTGCAATCGAGACAATCATCGATTCCATCGCACGCAACCTCGGGATTTCCGTGACCGTCGTGCGGCAGCGCAACTACTACGGCGTCGGCCGCAACGACGTGACGCCCTACGGCATGACGGTCGAGGACAACATCATCGAACGCGTCGTCGGCGAACTCGAGCGCGCGGTCGATATCGACACCTGGCGTGCCAAGGTCGATGCCTTTAACCGCGAAAGCCCGGTGCTCAAGAAAGGCCTCGCCGTGATGCCGGTAAAATTCGGCATCTCGTTCAACCGCCCCGCGCTCAACCAGGCGGGCGCGCTGGTCCACGTCTATACTGACGGCAGCGTCGTGCTCAACCACGGCGGCACCGAGATGGGCCAGGGCCTGTTCATCAAGGTCGCGCAGGTGGTGGCGGAGGCGTCACCAGCATCTCCTTGCTCGCCCACCGCCGCCAGGAGGAAGCGAGATGATCGAACGCTTCGCGAGCTGGTCCCGCGGCTGCCTGACCATGCAGGGTTACGACAGCCTCAGCGATGGCGAGCGGCGAAGCCTCTGGCTCGGCCTGCGCTTCTCGCCCATGCTCTGCCTAATCGGGATCACGTTCGGCGTCGTCCTCGCCTCGCCCGCCTTGCTGCTGGCGATGGCGCTCACGGCAGGGGTCGGCGGCTTCATCACCGCCAAGCACCCGTTCGACTACGTCTACGACACCGTCCTGCGCCCTCTGCTCGGTGGGCCAAGCGTGCCGCCCAGCCCAGCGCCACGCCGCTTCGCCTGCCAGATGGCGACGCCCTGGGTCGCGGCGATCGCCGTCGCCTTCTGGGTCGGCGCGCCGACGGTTGCGTGGGTCCTCGCCGTGCCTCTCCTCGTGGTGGCGACGGCGAACACCATCACCAACTGGTGCCTTCCCTCGCTCATCTTCGGGTTGCTGCACCGGCGGTCGGCCGGCGAGGCATTGAGCTGAGGGGGTCGCTCTGGGGTTAAGACGGCGAGCGTTGCTTCCAAGGGGGAATGCCTTTCTGCCGCGCTCTGGCAGGACGCCACACCCGAAGCCCTCTTCGTCAAGGCGGGGGATCGGTGTGGGTACCAACCGGGGTACCAATTTGTTGCGGCGCGGCTGTTGATCGCGGTTTACTCGTGCCTGATTGGTTTTGGGTGCGACCTCGAAGAAGACATGGCCGAACACGAGGATTTGAAGCTAGAGCAGCTCTATGAGGCGTCGTGCGGCGCGGGCGGCGCCGTCGACCTCGACATCTCGGTATTCGACGTCACGGCCGATCTCCTCGGCGATCGCCGCCGCGATCCGCTCCGGCGGAGAGTCGTCGAAGTCCATGCGACGACCGGCCCCGTAGCGTTCGAGCCGGTGGCGGACGTGGAAGTTCTGCTCGAAGTGGTGGCGCAGCGGGAAGTAGAGGAACGGCCGCTTCTGCGCGGTTAGCTCCATCGCCGTCGTGAGACCGCCCTGGACGACTGCCAGGTCACAGGCGGCCAGGTGGCGGTAGAGGTTATGCACATAAGGGACGACCTCGAGACCGGCATGCGAGGGAAGTGAGGCGGGGTCGATTCGCGGCCCCGCGACGACGATCATGCGCAGGTCGGGGATCCTCTCCTTGGCCGCGGGAAAGGAGGCGATCACTCGTCGCAGCAGGTCCGCCCCGACGCCCGAGCCGCCGACGGTGACGATGCAGACCCGCTCGTCGTCGCCGTAGCCCAGCTCGGAGCGCAGCCTGGTGCGATCGCCGAGGTCAGCAGGGTCGAACCCGGTCACATAGCCGGTGAAGTCGAAGTGGCGCTCGGTCCAGTCGCGGATCGCCGGCAGCTGCGGTCCGAGTCGCTCCGGGACGATGTCGTCGGGGTTGCCCACGAACAACGCCATGTCCCGAACCTCGGGGTGCTCGGCGACGTGGTCGACCATGTCGGCGTTGTAGTCAGCGGTCAGGAAGCCTTCGCGCTCATTCCTCTCGTCCATCGGCAGAAAGCCGACGAAGTCGGTCAGCCACGCGAACGGGACCCGCTTCTCACCTGGGTTCTCATGCAGGTAGTAATCGAGCTCCCAGGCCTCGTCTCCGATCCAAAGGTCGTAACGCTCGTCCCGCACGACGTCGTGGAAGAGCATGAAGTTGGCGGCGAGGATCTCGTCCATGCGGCGCAGCGCGTGGAAGCAGTGCAGGTCGTGCTCGGCGGACTCCGACTCGATGTGCCGGGACTCGTTGGCCAGATGGGCGCTGGCGGGATGGATGTGCTCCCCCTCCGCCTCCAGCACCCTGGTGACCGGGTCCTGAGCGAGCCAGTCGATCTGCAGGTCGGGATTGAGGCGCCGCATCTCACGGGCGATCGCGATGTCGCGCTGAGCGTGGCCGAGCCCGATCGGCGATGAGATGTAGAGGGCGCGGGGACGGTCGTCCCGGCGGTAGACGTTGGCGTCGCGGCGCTTGCGCCCGAATGCCTTTTCGGAGAAGTCACGCAGCGCCAGGTTGACCCGGACCGGCTTGCGACCGTGAGGGAAGTGGCCGGCGCCCTTCACGACCTCGAGCCGGCCGCCGGTGAGGCGGGCAAGCGCGCGGCCGTCGCGCGGCGGGGTGATCTTGTCCCGACTGCCATGGATGACGAGGACCGGGCAGCCGATGTCCTTGGCCAGGCCGCGCAGCACGCGACGACGATGATGCACTCCTCCTTCCGCGGTGGCGATCAACGTCTCGGGATCGGTGTCGAGCGCCCACCCGACCCCGTCCTCGATGCCCTTGGTCGAGTGTGGCTCTGGCAAGAACCGCGAAATGAACCACTCGGCGAATGCCGGGTAGTCCTGGCGCCAGTGGTTGGCGTTCATACGGGCCCACCAGCGATAGGCCGGCGCCGGCCTGCGGAACATGGGCAGGGTCCTTGGGCTGGCCAGGATTGACCAGTGGGACGGCGTGTAGGGGAACATCGGGCCGATGAAGGCGGCCCCCACCACGCGTTCGGGGGCGAGCCTTGCCATCTCCAGCTGCCATTGGGCGCCGCGCGACCAGCTCGCCATGACCGCGCGCTCGGTCTCGGTCGCGTCCATCACAGCCAGGCAGTCGAGCGCGAACTCAACCGGTCCGTAGCGGCGTGGGTCGCGGCACCGCGCGGAACGGCCGTTGCCCAGCCCGTCCATGGTCAGCACGCGGAAGTGACGGGCGAAGTAGGGGATCTGCATCTTCCAGTAGCGAGAATGGACGAGCGACCAGGTCGGAAGCAGGAAAAGGGTCTCCTCTCCCTCGCCGTACACCTCGTAGAAGAGGTTCATCCCGTCGCGCTCTACGAACCCTTCGCGGTCCGGATAGCGGGCCCGGCTCTGCTCGCCCTCACGGCCGGCCGACTCCGCGCTCGTCGCGATTGGGGCGCTCGCCTTCACGTCTTCCCCTTCTCGAGCGAGGCAAGCCAGGTGTCGATCGAGGCGAGCATCTCCGCATGACCGCGATCGAAGCCGAGCAACCGCTCGGTCAGAAGTCCCTTGTTGAACTGGATGACGAGCGTCGCCCAGGCTTCGGCCGAGAAGCCCGAGCGATCGAGCCCGTACTCCTCGATCGCCTGGGCGCACGCGTTCCGTAGCAGCGTGCGCCAACGGTCATCGACCTCATTCAGGCGCTCGCGCAGCTCCGGCTTGTTCCGGCCGAGTGCCTCCATCTCAGCCCACACCTTGGGGTAGCCGGATGCGAGGTCGTCCTCGATGAACCCCATCGCGGCCCGCCACTTCTCAAGGAAGGGCAAATCCGATTCGTACATCGACCGCTGGCGATCGAGGACGCGGGCGGTGAATCGCTCCAGGGCTTGGAGCATCAGCTCGTCGACCGAGCCGAAGTAGTAGTGGACGAGGCCATGGTTTTGCCCCGCCTCCCGAGCCAGCTGTCGGGTCGAGATCCCCGCTGCCCCCTTTCTGATCAGGAGCCGCTCCGCGGCGTCGAGGAACGCCGCGACGTTGACCTGCCTGATCGAGCGGTCGCCAGTAGCTCCACTCTCTCTTGGAGTAACTTGGTTAGTCATTTGACTAAGGCGGCTATCTAAGCATCCCGTGCCTAGCTCGTCAAGCTGCTCGATCGCTGATCCTCGACGGGCGGTCTCGAAGACCACAAGCCGTTGTAAGGCGGCTCGTGGGTCGAATCCCCCTTCGCTTCGTCGGTATTGAGGCTGTGAAATCAACCCTCTGTAGGGTCAGGGCATGCGGGGTGCGATTGTTTGCGGGGCAGGGGTGGCCGGGCTCGCTGCGGGCGCGATGTTGGGCCGGGCAGGCGTCGACACGCTCGTCATCGAGCGCTCGGATCGGGTCGCGGCGAGTTGGCGATCTCGCTATGCGGCCTTGCGTCTCAACACGCCGGGTTGGATGTCCACGCAGCCGGGCTATCGCGCGACGCGCCGACGCTATGGCGAGTACCCCTCCCGCGACAAATGGATTCAGTACATGGAGGACTACACCGCTCACCACCGCCTCGATGTGCGCTTCGGTACGGAGATCGAGCGAATTGATCGCCTCGACGGCGGCTGGCAAATCCAGACGACCGGCGGCTCGCTAGAGGCGCGGGCCGTCGTGGTCGCCACCGGCTTCGACCACGATCCCTACATGCCCGACTGGCCCGGGCGCGAGAGCTTCAGCGGGGAGCTGATCCACGCCTCCGCGTACAGCAACCCCGATCCCTTCCGGGGCAAGGACGTGTTGGTAGTCGGCCCGGGCGTAACCGGGTCGGAGGTGGCCCACTTGCTTGCCGTGGGCGGGGCGGCCCGCGTCCGGGTCGCTTGCCGTACCCCGCCCCACATCATCCGCCGTAAGTGGCTGGGTGTTTCGGTCAACGTCCCTGGTGTTGTCCTCCATCACTTGCCGCTGCGCGTTGCTGACGAGATCGCTTGGGGGGTGGAGCGAACCATCCGTGGGAACCTCTCGCGCTACGGCTTGCCGCGGCCGCCGGTTGGCCTCGCATCGCAGTCGGCCAAGACGCAGCAGGCGCCGGCCTATGACGCCGGCTTTGTGGCCTCGGTCAAGGCAGGACGCATTGAGATCGTCGCCGCCGTCGAGGGGTTCGATGGCGGCGATGTGCTGCTCGCCGACGGCTCGCGCGCCGACCCCGATGTCGTCATCGCTGCGACCGGCTACCGGCGCGGGCTTGAGCCGCTCGTCGGCCACTTGGACGTGCTAGATGAGCGGGGGATGCCGCTCGTGCACGGCCGACGCCAGCACCCGGCCGCGCCGAATCTCTTCTTCACCGGCTTTCGCGCCGAGCTTTCCGGCCAGCTTCGCCTGATGCGGTTCGACGCGCGTGCGATTGCCCGCGCTGTCGCGTAGCACTGCTGCGAATCTGGCTTGCCTAGATCTGGGCTAGCCGCTCTCCCCGCCTTTCCAGCACGGCGAACAGATCTCAGCGGTCAAGGTTGAGGCTTCATGTTCCGATTGTTGGGAGGTGGTGGCTGAACTGAGCGAGCGCGCGCGAAGGACCGTCCTTTTCGGCGGCCTCCTAGCCCTCTGCCTGCTCGCTGCCTTCGTCGCGCACGTCGCGGTCGGGTTTGGCGGTCCTGGCACCAATGCGCTCTTCAACATCTGGATCTACAACGCCCTGATACTGACAAGCGCGGCCGCCTGCCTGCTGCGGTCCGCACTGGTCCCCCGCGAGCGGTTGGCCTGGGCACTCCTTGGCGTCGGCTTGCTGCTCTACAGCGGCGGAGAAATTTATTACGCGGCCGTGCTGGCCGGGCAGGCGTCGGTGCCGATCCCCTCTCCCGCCGACGGCGGCTACCTCGCCTTCTATCCACTCGCCTACGCGGCGCTGGTCGCCCTTCTGCGGGCGAGGATCGGGACCTTTCCGGTCGCGCGGTGGCTGGACGGCGCGATTGTCGGCTCTGCGGTCGCAGCGCTGGCGGCGGCGTTCGCGCTCGGGCCGATCGCCGACGCCTCCAGCGAAGGCCAGACGCTCGCCGTCGCCACCAACTTGGCCTACCCGATCGCCGACCTGACCTTGTTGACGATGGTGGCAACCGCCGCCTCGTTCACGGGCTGGCGCCCGGGACGCAGCTGGGCGGTCCTTGGCGCCGGTCTCTTGGTGCTCGCCGTCTCCGATGGGGTCTATTTGCTGCAGGCTGCAAAGGGGACCTACGTCGAAGGCACGATTCTCGACGCCGGCTGGCTATGCGGTGTCCTGCTGGTCGCCTGCGCGGCGTGGATCAAGCCAGGCACCATGGAGCCAAGGGGATCGCGGGCAGTGCGGATCATCGCGATACCGGCCGCCGCAGCCCTGGTTGCGATCGGCATTCAGGCGGCCGAACGATTCGCCACGGCCCCATCGGCAGCAGCGGTCATCTCCCTGCTTACGCTGGTCGCGGTCGTCGTGCGGCTCGTCCTCTCGTTGCGTGAGAGCCAGGGGGAAGCCCGCACGAAGGCGCGAGAGTCGCGTACCGACGAGCTGACCGGGCTGCCCAACCGCAGGGCGCTGATGCTGGACCTGGAGCGTGCCATCACGCGTCCGGCGGCGGCCGGGTCCCTTCGGCTCCTGGCGATGTTCGACCTTGACGGCTTCAAGCTCTACAACGACACCTTCGGCCATCCGGCTGGAGACGCCCTGCTGGAGCGACTCGGCGGGCGACTGGAACGCTTTGCGGCCGCAAAGGGCAGCGCCTACCGACTGGGTGGCGATGAGTTCTGCCTTCTAGCCGAGTGCACGGCGGCGGAGGTCGACGCGATCGTCGCCGGCGCGGGCGCTGCGCTCTCTGAGCGAGGCGAGGGATTCACTGTCACGGCCTCGCAGGGCAACGTGCTGTTGCCGAGCGAGGCCGGCTCGGTCAAGGAGGCATTGCAGCTCGCCGACCGGCGGATGTATGCGAACAAGGTCAGCGAGCGGACATCGGCCGGCTCGCAGTCGCGTGACGTACTGCTGACGGCGCTCCGCGAGCGCCAGCCGCAGCTGGCCGAGCAAGCAGTCGACGTCGCCGAGCTAGCGCTGGGGGTCGCCGAGGAGCTGGGAATGGAGGCCGAGCAACGCGATGAGACCTACCGCGCCGCGCAGCTGCAGGGGACGGGGAAGATGGCGATCCCCGACGCGATCCTGAACAAGCCAGGCCCGCTCGAGGATTCCGAGTGGGAGTTCGTCCGCCAGCACACCCTGATCGGCGAGCGAATCATCGCCTCGGCGGCGGCGCTCGTGCCGGTCGCGCGTCTGGTTCGCTCAAGCGGCGAGCGTTGGGATGGCAGTGGCTACCCGGACTCCCTGCGCAACGAGCAGATCCCACTCGGCGCGCGGGTGATTGCCGTTTGCGAAGCCTACGCGGCGATGATCTCAGAGCGCCCCTACAGCGTCGCGATGCTTCCCTCGCGAGCGCTCGAAGAGCTAGGCCGCAGCGCCGGCTCGCAGTTTGACCCTGAGGTCGTTGCGGCCTTCGAGCGGGTCGCGGCGCAGCGCGGCCTTCCCAAAGAGCGGAGGAAGACCACCAATGCACCGGATGTTCGTCAACAAGCTAAGAGGTCGCGGGCTTGAGAGCGTGACCTGGCGCCACGACACGGCGGCCCGAAAGCCAGCCGTGTCGCTGCAGCTGCTCGAGAACGCGGCGGCGGCGACGGCGGCGGGCCTCTTCACCTCATCCTCATGTTCGGTCCGGTCGCGGGGTGCTGGCGCTCGCGCTGCTCGCCTCGGGGCCCTGGGTCGGCTGGTGGACGATCGCTCCGCTGCTGGTTGCCGCCGGGCTCTTCTGGCTGGCAGACACTCGAATCGAAGGAACCGCGCGACCCGAGTATTGGATGTTCGCGGCGTGGGTCGGCTCAGATGCGATCATCGCCTTGAGCGTGGCGCTGACTGGCCGCTCGGCGGTGTCGATGCTCGCCATGTTGGCGATCCCGGTCGTGACGCTGAGCGCGCGCTTCTCCTCACGCGGCATCCTGATCGGGGTGGCGACGGTGCTTGGCCTGATGATCGCTGTCGCCTTCGGGACGAATGCCCACGCGGTCCTCGAGCGTCTAACTGCGGCAGCACACTCCTCGAACAGCGAGGCTGAGGCTTTCGCCCCGGCCCCGAGGGACAGGCTGTTCGTGATGGCGACGGATCTCAGGCCGCCGCTTAGATGGGTGCGCATGAGGCTACGTTGTAGGTGTGTCTGCCGCAGAGCTAGCCATCGTCTCCCTTGCTGCATTCCTCGCTCTCTACGCGAGCGTCGTCTTGGCCCTGTTCGTCCTGGGCCGTCGCGGCGAGGCGCGAGCGCTGGCGCGCTTCATTCCCGATTGCCTCGTCCTCTTCCGGCGACTCCTTGCCGACGGTCGCGTGCCGAGAGTCCGCAAGCTCGCGCTCGTCTTGATGCTCGGCTATCTGGCGCTGCCGATCGACTTGATCCCTGACTTCATCCCGGTTGCGGGCCAGCTTGACGACGCGATCCTGGTCGCCCTGACTCTTCGGTTTGTCCTGCACGGCAGCGGCCGAGAGCTGGTCGACGAGCATTGGCCCGGCCCGCCAGAGGGACTGCCGTTGTCCAGCGTTTCGCCTTCGCGCCGTATACGGACCGTCGTCAGGGTGCATAACAAAGGAGGAAGTGATGAAAATCAAGCTACGGCGCCCTTCACCAGCGATGGTCGTGCAGGGGGTTCTGCTCATGGAGCTGGCCGGACTCGAACCGCGACCTCCTGGGTGCGATCTCCGAGTAGCGACGCGGAGGGACCTGCTAAGGGGAGAGCCCCAGTGCCTCTTCATGGGTGTACGGTCGGATCGACTCCAAACCCGATCGAAGGAGACCCATGGCAACCGCTGAAGTCAAGAATTTCGACTCTCCCGACGAGGTCCGGCCGTTTGAGGGGAAGGGCCAGGCGAAGATGGTGCAGCTTGCCGGTCACGCTGTCGGCAAGGGGACGTTCGAGCCCGGGTGGAAATGGTCGGAGAACGTGAAGCCGATCGCGGGCACGGACTCCTGCCAGGCCGCGCACTTCGGCTACGTGCTGTCCGGCAAGATGAAGATCTTCATGGACGATGGCTCCGAGGTCGAGGTCGTCGCCGGCGACGTGGTCGCGATCCCGCCGGGCCACGACGCCGAAGTGCCGGGCGACGAGGCATGTGTGATGGTCGACTTCGGCGAGATCGGCGACTACGCCAAGCGAGGCTGACGAGTTCGCCGCGCACAGGCCCAAGCTGTCTGTCAGGTACGACGTTGAACTACAGGCTCGCTTATAGGCTTGGTTTCCACCCCTGGGAGGACCTCGCCGAGCATCCGCCCTACGCCGACAAGCTCATGGAGCTGGTGGCTCGCGACGAGGACGGGCGCAACCCCCCTTTCGGCCCTGCGCTCGACATTGGGACCGGTAGCGCTGTCTGGGGTATTCGACTCGCCGAACGAGGCTGGCAGGTGACCGGCATCGACACCGTCGAGAAGGCGCTGAGCCGGGCTCGCGAGCGAGCGGAGGAGGCGGGCGTCGATATGCGCCTGCTCCGAGGCGACGTGACGGCATTGCGGGAGGCGGACATCGGCACCAGTTTCCGCTTGCTGGTGGACACCGGCACTTTCCACGGCCTGACCGAGCCTCAGCGGCAGGCGATGGGAAGGGAGGTGAGCGCGGTCGCCGCTCCAGACGCCACGCTAATCCTCGATTGCTTCGCTCCCCGGCGCAGGGGTCCGCTGCCCCGAGGTGCGAGCAAGGCAGATGTGGAAGAGGCATTCCCCGGGTGGGAGATCACCGACATTGAGACGGCGGACACCGAACCCGATCCGATTGCCCGGCTCTTCCGGTTCGACGAGGCTTTCTACCGCCTTCGGCGCCAAGGCGTTGCGGTCGGGGGAAAGTAGCGCCACCGCTGGGTCTAGGTCAACAGGAGGTCCGTTGGGAACTCGGCGCGTCTCTTTGCCACGGTTCTTCAGCGTCGCGACCACGTAGGTCTGCCGGGTTGCGGGGTCCTCCCAAAGATCCCTGCCTTCGTTGATGCCATCCGCCTTTGGTGCCCTTGTTGTTGGTTGCTCGCTATTCGATGGTTTCCGGGGGAGCCGAGGGCACATCGGTTTCTTCTCCGCCGTCGCTGTCGGGGGATTCCTTTTCGTGCAAGGCGAAATTCGCGGTGATCGCCTTGTCTTCGTTCATCGTCAAGTGGCAGGGCTCGGTGCCCGTACAGTCCGCGGAGGAAAATCCTTCAAAGACCGATTCGGGGCCCTCTATGGCTTCCAAGGTCACTGTGTCGCCTTCTGACGGTCGAACCACACAGGGTCCCTCCGAGCACACGATCCCTCCGCCTTCTACCGTCCCAGCGCCCTCGCCTTCAACGGTTACTTCCAACGTGAAGGACTCCTCATCGCTCTGTCCGTTCGGCCCATCCCCGTTTTCGCCCGGGAGCGGGTTCTGTTTACCGCTGCCGTCCTTGCTAGAAGCGGAGTCGGCCGCGTCATTCGAGTCGCCGGCGATTACCCCTGCCGCCACCCCTCCACCGAAGAGGAGGACGAACAGCGCCGCCAAGATGAGCAGCCGCAGCGCAGACGACCCATGGGTGCCGGCCCGCACGAGTTCTTCCTCTCGCAGCATTTCTCGCAGTCGCTCGCAGAGCACCTGCAGGTTGCGGGTGGTCGCAGCAAGCCCGCGGCGGTCGCCGATCCTTTCCCTGATCTCCTGCGCCCCGCGGAGACTTCGCTCCGCGCCCCTGACGTCGTCGGCCACGAGGCGAAGGGTCCCCAGCTCGTGCTTTGCCCAGCCGACGGCGCCCAGGTCACCGAGCTTCTCGCCGGCACGCAGAGCGGCGCGCAGCACTCGCAGCAGCTCCGCCCATCGCCTCAGCAACGTGAGCAGATTCACCAGGGCGCGGGCCAGTCGCAGAGCTTCTTTGAACCTCCCTTCCCGATCGAGCCGTTCGAGCAGATCGAGCAGGGTGCCTCCCTCCAGCACCAGCTGGTCCGGGCTGAGCGCTTTCCCCTCCGCTATCCCTTTGCCCAGCGCAAAGGCGCGCTCGATCTTCGCCGTTACCTCCGAGGCATCGTCAACAACCCCGGCTGCGATGGCCGCCTCGCTATCACCCTCTGGCTCCGGTTCCTCAAAAGCCTCCAGTAGCTCGGCACGCTCCCCCGCGGCCCCAATTTTCCGCTGAACCACGGTTCCGGCTGAAGCGCCGACGTCTAGGACATAGCCGCCAACCTCAAGCGACCCCCGCACAGCTTCGGGCGGATCTGTCTCCGCTCCCGTTCCACTGGTGTCTGCGTCCGAAGGGCTCACCGACTGACCGCGGTTATCTTAATCCTGATCGATCAGCCGCCTTCCACTTTTAGGCGTTCCTCATTACGATTCGACTCGCACATTGCGGTTGACGTCTACTGCTCGCACCCTCGGATCGAGTCCGCGCCGGCACCGCCACGACAGCGGTCGGAGCCGGAGCCGCCGCGCAGGCGGTCAGCACCACGGTTGCCCTTGAGCACGTCGTTGCCGGCGTTTCCCCTCAGCACGTCTGGGCCGCCGCGGCCGAGGAGGCGGTCCTTGCCTGCGCCGCCGAATACGCGGTCGGCCGCAGAGCCGGCGCCGACATAGTCGTTGCCGCGTCCCGCACAGACCAGATCCCGGCCTGCCAGCGAGGCGATCACGTCGTTGCCGCCGAAAGTGGCAATGACATCACGACCGCCGGTGCCGGTGATGGTGTCGTGGCCCGCCGTTCCGACCTTCGTGGCGGGAACGCCACGGCAGGTCGCCGTAGGGCCGACGACGCTGGTCGTCGCCGTGGCTTTGTTGTTGGATGCGACCGGATCTTTCCCATCGCCCTTCACAGAGGCGGTATTGCTGATCGTCCCGACTTTGCGAGGGATGACGGAGATGGTCACGGTCGGCGGGCCGCCGTAGTCGATCGTCGGCGCACTGAGGCTGCCGAGATTGCAGGTGACTTTCTTCCCTTTGCGCGTGCACTGCCCTGCGGTCGCGGTAGCGGAGGCGAAGTCCACGCCCTTCGGGAGCTGATCGGTGACGGTTACGCCGGTCGCCGCCTCCGGCCCGAGGTTTTGCACCTGGATGGTGTAGATGAGGGTCGATCCGACGCTGACCGGATCGGGGCTATCGCTCTTGGTGATGCTCAAGTCGGTCGAGCCGGATGGTGCCGCCGCGCCTACGCCGGAAAAGGCGAGAGCGCCGACCGGGACGATCGCGAGAAGCCATGCGAAACGACGTGCCCATCTCTTAGTGCGCACAGAGTCCAAGTCCGGGCGCTGCATGAGAATCTCCTCTCCTCGTACGGGGCTTCTTTACCCTCCCTCTCTCGACTGAAACGCTGGACCAGGGCCGTCCGTCAGGGCTCATCCAGGCCGGCGCCTTGCAGACTTCTGGGCGGTTTTCGCATTCGGGGAGCGGCATCTGGCTCTTAGGCGGGCTCGAGCGCGTTTGGCAGCTCGGTGCGTCGTCCGACGTCGAGCTTCTGAAATAGGTGGCGCCCGAAGAACTCGCACCGTTCTGGCCTTGACACTGGAGCGTGCGCCAGTGCTACTTTTCCTGATTCAGCGAGGAGGGGCGGTTCGCTGTGAGACTTAGCTGGGAGCCCCGGAAACGCAATTAGCGTGCGTTAAGGAGGTTCCCATGCGTAGAAGGATGTTGGCACTGGCGCTCACCGCGGGCGCTTTGACGATTCCGGCGTCGCCTGTATTGGCCGATCCGGACTTCGGTCCCGGCAACAGCAGCAAGGGACCCAACGACGGTGGTGCCAAGTGCCATGCGCCCGGTCATGGCACCGGCCCTGGCTCGAACGATCCAGTACCGGGCTGCAAGGGCAAGTAAAAGAAAGGCCCACCCACAGTGGGTGGGCCTTTACTAAAACCGGCGCATCGTATTCAAGGGCCTGGCGTCCTTGGAGGAGAGAAGTAGGGTGCGCGCGACGCCGGTCGCCACCGAGGACTCCCTTTGTCGCCTCGATCATTGCCTGCCTGATCGTGCTCGGTCTGATCGCAGCCTGGCTCGGCATCCGGCAGCGCTGAGTCTGGTCGGAGGCCACCGAGGTTCCGGTGTCCTCCCGGCGCCGCCTAATCGCGGCTCCGAATCGCCTGTGTATCTCGCGCGTATCCGGCATACGCCTAGCCACCTGGGATGAAGAGGTCGGACTGCGGGTCGTCAGCCTCGCCGGGGTGGATGATGGTCGCGACGATCACGCCGCGCGGGGAATCCATCCTCGCGCTGAGCTGGCCGCCGGCAAGTGCCTGCCCGCCGACTTCCAGCTTCGACAGGCTCCGCTCGGCTAGCGCCTCGGAGACTTCGACCTCGCAGCGTGCCAAGGCCAACAGCTCCTTCGGCTTGTCCGGGTGCCGGACAGGGAACTCCAGCGGGACGAGCAACACCCGGTCGCCGCAGGGACTACCGGCAGGCCGCGGCTCACCGAGCACGGTCCCTGTGACGACCGAGTAGTTGAGGCCGGGTGGCGTCGGCTCGGGGAAAGGAACTCCTGCGGTGAGGTCTCGCCCCGGCCGACAACTCCACCCGCTCATCGCGCCCACGCCCCCACGGGCGCGAGTCCTCGGGGGCCAGGGCAGCAAGCGGGGATTCCCAGCTCTGAGCCTCCCCACCTACTCCCTGCGAGAGCCCCGGCCCCCGAGGATTCGCTACTCCCGTTGTCAGGCAGGCGCTTGGCGCCTCGACTGCTACCGGCGCGACTCTTCATCGCTTGGCTGTCTCCACCAGCTCGTACTGGCGCGGTTTGGGTTTGACCAGGCGCACTTTCTTGGCCTGCTCCATGCGGCCGAGGCAGTTGGCCACGGCACCTGCTGAGCGTTCGATCCCCTTCGCGACGACGCTCGGCGTGTGCGGAGCCGACTTCCTGTGTCGCCGCATGTAGGCGAGTACGTGCTTGTCGAGCTCGCCTGGGCTGAGGCGTCCGTTGCTGGACTGCCGTGGTCTCGCTTTGGCTGACTTGCCGCGCTGTTTCCTTCCCGGCAGCGAGAAGATGTCCGGCAGTCTCCGGCGTCCGTCTCGCCCACCCGGCTCGCGATGGACCTTTTTGTCCACCGTGAGACCGGCCAGGTATTTACGAGCGCTGGTCCGGCCGATCTTCAGCCCGGCGCAAATCTCATCGACGGTCCCGGTTCCCTTCGCTTTCAGGAAGTCGATGATCTGCTGGTCGATTGCCTTCGTCCCATTCATGCTCGTCCCTCCTTGCCGTTCGTGCAGCACTGGTCCCATGCCGCAGTTCTGCGCCGCCCCGGCCTGGGGCCGGGGGTTTCGTCCACATCCGGAATGTTGTCGTCGGGCTCGACCCACTCGGCGAGGCAGTAGAGAGCCGAGCCGACTCGCCAGGTCGTGCAGCGGAGCCGCTCGCTCAGCTCAAACCAGTCCTTCGAGAGCGTCGTCGGGCGGTACTTGTTGATGAGTCGGTCGGCGTCTTCGAGTGCCGCGACTAGCTCCCGCTGGAACTCCTCGATTCTCAGTGCGGCCTTCACCCGGGCAAGTCGCCAGGCGCGATGCTGCGGCGACTCGGGTAGCTCCCCGATGTCTCCGGCCTCGCGGTGAGTAGCCAACCGCTCTCGCCCCACCGTGGTGAGGCCGAAGTAGGGCTCGCCGCGTCTCTCCCGGCTGGTCAACAGACCGGCGCGATGCAGAGCTTCGAGCCGGGGAAGTAGCGAACGGTTCGTATCGGGGCACGCCTCGAATCCAAGGTGTTCGGTGAGGTAGACAACCCAGACGTCGTCGGCCTGCTCGTGGCGCTCCGCGCGCTCGGTCGCGGCGAGAATGAATGCATCGGAGACAGCGGTGTACGGCCCAAGTTCGTCGCCGGCCGCACCGACCGCGCCCGCAACCTTGGCCGGCTGCGTGCTTTCATCTGCCTTCGAGAGGTCGAGTCGCTCCAGCAGTTCTGAGCAGACCGTCGCTCCGCGTCCGAATCGCTGCCAGCGCTCCTCATCCGACTCGTCCGCCGGCTCGCGCTCGTGTCGATCTTCGCTAGGCGCGCGTCGAGCGTCACGGCGAAGGCGCTTCAGCGTGCGGGCAAGACTGTCGGCCGGCATCGTCAGCTCGACGGAGCTACTGGTTCCCTCGAACTCCCAGCCGATGTCGTTCATCAGTCGCAGGTCGTCGCCGAACCCCTCGGCGACCTCCTCGACACTGGCGTCCTCCTTGCGTGCCAACTCGAACGGCTCCATCCCCAGGATGAAGAGCCGTCGGCACATGAGCCCGTGCAGGACATCGCGCTCCTCGCGGCTGATCGTGAGGGTGGCCGACGTCATGGCCGGTCGCCCTCCGGGCGCGGGTCGAGCTCATCGAGCTTGGCTTCGCAGGCCTTCGCGCCGAGCCGGATGCGCCGGTTGGTGTCCTCGTTTTCCTCCCGCGACTTTCGTTCGCTCGGCGATTCGTTGAGGAGGATTTCGGCTTCCCCGCGCAGGCGGTTGAGAAGTTCCATCAGGTCCTCGCGAGGCATCGTCAGGTCGAAGGACTCGCGGGGGTCGTCGGGGCGCCAGCCGATGTCCCGCAGCATCAGCACGTCGTCAACGAACTCCTCGCTCAGCTCCTCGGCCTTCGCGTAGTTCTCTCGCATCATTTCGACCCAGACGTCACTCAGACCACCGAGGTGGTTGGCGACGACGGTGTAGATGCCGAGGCGCTGCTCGCTGCTGATCGTGGTGGTGGTCGTGCCGGGCACTGGCGCCCTCCTCTCGGTAGGGCACCGAAGCCGGTCCCGATGCTGCCCCTATGGGGGCAACGGCAGTACCGTTTCTGGTTGCATCGAAGTCAAGGCTTCGGTGCCAGGCCCCGGGGCGTTCCACCGCCGCCGGGGCCACTTATGTCTTGGCGCTGGCGAACGTAGCTCCGCCGCCGCCGAAAAGCGAGGCGAAAAAGGGGGTAATCGCTGCTAATCCGTTCGCATCTAGGCGATTTCACCCACTAGTTGTCCTACCCACGGACGTTGTGAACGCGATTGATCGGCGGCCGGTCTCCCAATGAGCTGTGCGGGCGACGCCGGTTGTAGTAGCGAAGGAAGGATGCCATGGCCCTGGTGCGCTCGGCGGAGTTGGGCCAGGAATGGGCATAGGCCCACTCCCTCTTCAGGGTCTGGATAAAGCGCTCCACCTTGCCGTTCCAGCGCGGTGTGTAAGGCGGGATCAGTATGTGGCGAGCGCCATGGGCAGTTAGAACAGCCCGGAAGGCATTGGACCTTCGGTAGGCAAATGCGTTGTCGCTCATCACGGCCTCGGGTGCCTCCATGCCAAGCGCTGCGAAGTGCTCGATAGCCCGGCCCAACACGGCCGCCGCGGTGTCCCCGCCCTGGTCACGGTGCTGCTCGACGTAGGCGTAGCGGGAGTGGTCGTCGATCACAGTGCAGGTAGACGTAGCCGACTCCGGCCCGCTTCTCAGCGCCGGTGAGGTCGCGGACGCCGGTGACCGCGTGCCCGGGGCGATTGAAGCGCGCCAAGCGGGCGACGTCGACGTGCAGCAGAGCTCCCGGCCGAGACCACTCATAGCGACGGTAGGTCTCCCTGGCGCCCTTGCGCTGCCGTGAGAGTCCGTGGCGGTAGAGCACCTTCCAGATCGTCGAGCGCGAACGGCGGCAGATGCCGGCCAGGCGACCGGGACCAAGGTTGGTCTGGCGGCGTGCTCGCAGGATCGGAGCCTCTTCGGCAACCGAGAGTCGGCGCGGCTGGCGATGAGGCCGCGAGGAGCGGTCGAGCAACCACTTCCCAGAGCTCCGCTGCTCCTCGTCGGCCGATCGCCAGCGATGCCACCAGCGGTGGGCCGTGGCCGGCGTCATCCCCGACTCGATCGCTTGCACCAGCGCGAGCCTTCCCGCTGGTCCGAGAGCAGCGTTAGCGTGAACCTTCATCCGGGTCCTCCTTGGCTTGGGCGTCAGAACCACAAGCCTCTTGGAGGGCCCGGATGCCTCTCAGGCGTTCACAACGTGTGTGGGCGGGTCAACTAGTGGCTGAAATGGAGCGCGATTTCAGGGCCAGTTGGAGTGCCCCCAAAAAACAGAAGCCCCCGCTGTGCAGGAGCTTCTGGTGATGGAGCTAGGCGGACTCGAACCGCCGACCTCCTGGGTGCGATCCAGGCGCTCTTCCAACTGAGCTATAGCCCCGCGGCGTGGGTGGGAGGATCGTCCCAGAGCCCTCGCAACCGCAAGGATAACCGCATAGTCTTTAGGTTCCCCCCGGAGCAGCAATGGGCATTCTCGACGAGGCGATCAAAGAGCATCTGGAGCTGAAGCGCCAGCACGGCGCCGGCGAGTCCGAGCTGCAACAGCTCGAGGACGAGGCCTTCGGCGCCGCGGAGCGGCCCGGCGACGAGGAGCCCCAGTCCGACGCGCATGCCGAGGCGCCGACCGAATTCATGACGCAGCCCGAGGTCCCCGAGGCGGATGCCGGGGAGGGCTCCGGGCAGCGCCGTCCGGCCCCGCAGGTCGCCGATCTCCAGGAGGCGCCGCCGCTCGAGCCCGAGCCGCCGGCCGAGGAGGAAGCGCCTGCGATGGAACACGAGGCGGTCCCCGAGCCCGCAGCTGAGCCCGAGCCTCCCGCCGGTCCCTCCACCGAAGAGCGTCACGCGATCGCCGAACAGCCGACCGAAATGTTCGACGTCGAGGAGGAGCTGGCCGCCTCCGACCCGGCGGCGCCTTCGGAGGAGGAGCTGGTCGAGGAGGCGACAGCGGAGCCCCGCCTTGCCCCGGTCGACCCGCTCGCGGACATCGAGGAGCCCGTCGACGAGTCCGCCGAGATCCAGGTCGAAGAAGTGGCGGAGGACGCCGACGAGCTGGACGACGAATTCTGGGACGAGAAGCGGCTCTCCGACGAGCTGGACCAGGCGCTGGAGGCGCCGCGGGACAGCGAGCCGGAGGAGCCCGAGGCTCCCGACGGCGAGGCAGAGCCGGAGGAAGCCGAGTCCGGGGACGAGCCGACTTCGGAGCAGCCTTCCCCGTCCCGCGACGAGGACGTGCTCGAGGAGACTCCGGACTTCCTCGAGGAGGCGCCCGAGGACGATCAGCTCTGGTTCGAGCAGAAGCCGCCGAAGGATTTCGACTTCGACGACTGAATCCGGGCATTCGGCCGAGTAGATTCCGCCGATCGCTTCCGACGTCGCCATAGAAGCCAGCGGCCTCCGCAAGTCCTACGGCGACGTGGAGGCGCTCTGCGGGGTCGACCTGCAGGCACCGGTCGGGACCGTGCTCGGCCTGCTCGGCCCGAACGGCGCCGGCAAGACGACCGCGGTTCGCATCCTCACCACGCTGCTCCAGCCCGACGCCGGCGAGGCCCGCGTCGCCGGGCTCGACGTGCGGCGCGACGCGGCCGCCCTGCGGACGCAGATCGGCCTCGCCGGCCAGTACGCGGCGGTCGACGAAAACCTGACCGGCGCCGAGAACCTGGAGATGGTCGGCCGCCTCTACCACCTGCCGAAGGGCGAGCCGCGCACCCGCGCCACAGAGCTGCTGGAGCGCTTCGGCCTGCAGGAGGCCGCCGACCGCCTCGTCCGCACCTACTCGGGCGGGATGCGCCGCCGCCTCGACCTCGCCGCGGCGCTGGTCGCCCACCCACCCGTCCTCTTCCTCGACGAGCCGACCACCGGCCTTGACCCGCGCAGCCGTCTCGACCTCTGGGAGACGATCGAAGGCCGGGTCGCGGCGGGAACCACCGTGCTCCTCACCACCCAGTACCTCGACGAGGCCGACCGCCTCGCCGACCGGATCGCGGTGATCGACCGCGGCCGGGTGATCGCCGACGGCAGCTCGGACGAGCTGAAGGCCCAGGTCGGCGGCGAACGGCTCGACGTGACCCTGGAGCCGGGGGCCGACGCCGAGGCCGCGATCGCGGCGCTGGAGACGATCGCCTCGGAGCGACCGGGGATGGCCGACGGCGCCCTGCGGGTGCCGGTGCGCCAGCGCCGCGGCGCGATCGCCGAGGCGGTGCGGCGGCTCGACCACGCCGGGGTCGGGATCGAGGACGTGGCGATGCACCGGCCGACCCTCGACGACGTCTTCCTCACCCTCACCGGGCGGGCAGCGGAGCGGACGGACGACGAGGGCGACGGGGAGGAGGAGCGGTGAGCGGCCTGCGCAACAGCATCGCCGACACGCTGGTGCTGGCGAAACGCAGCCTGCTGCGCATCCCCCGCGCCCCCGACCTGCTGCTCTCCTTCACCGTGCAGCCGATCATGTTCGTGCTGCTCTTCGTCTACGTCTTCGGCGGCGCGATCAGCACCCCCGGCTACGACTACGTCGACTTCCTGATCCCCGGGATCATCATCCAGACGATGTCCTTCGGCGGCTTCGTCACCGCGTTGGGCCTCTCCGAGGACCTGAAGAAGGGCCTGGTCGACCGCTTCCGCTCGCTGCCGATGTCGCGCGCCGCGGTGCTCGCCGGCCGCACCCTCGCCGACGTCGCCACCAACATGATCTCGCTGGTGGTGATGATCGTCGTCGGCCTGATCGCCGGCTTCTCCTTCGACGCTCCCCTCCTGCACATCGTCGCCGGCATCGGCCTGGCGCTGCTCTTCGGCTACGCCTTCTCCTGGGTCTTCGCCTTCGTCGGCCTCTCCTCGTCCTCGCCCGAGTCCAGCCAGGCGATCGGCTTCATCCTGATCTTCCCGCTCACCTTCGTCTCCTCGGCCTTCGTCCCGGTCGACTCGATGCCGGCCGCCCTGCAGACCTTCGCCGAAGCCAACCCGTTCACGGTCACGGTCGACGCGATGCGCGCGCTCTTCCTCGGCGCCCCCGCCGGCAACTCGATCTGGGGCGCCGTCCTCTGGTCGATCGGCATCGCCGCCGTCTTCGGCGTCCTCTCGGTGGCCCGCTACAAACGCGCCATCAGCCGCTGAGCGGCACGCTTCGCCGCTTCGACCAGACGCCTCAAGAAGTCACACTTACGTGCGCCACGAGTGACATTTGTCCAGGTGGCGTAAGTGGGATGGCCTCGCGGTGAAAACTGTGACTATTACTTAATTGCAGACAGACGAGGCCTACTTCATCGCGTTCAAGTCAAGTACACCGAATCAAACGGACATACCATCACGGTCCGCTGTCGATCACACTCCCTCACAAAAGGCAAGGGTTCGTCAAACAAAGCACTACACAGCTAAGACTGTGGATTGGATCGCTCTCTATGACCGAACGTCGGATCGTTGCTACTACTGCCCTGCAAGCGAGCTAGGCTTAGGACGCAGCGACCTTCGCCTTCGATTGACCCCGGCTCGTAACGGCCAGCGCATCGGCATTCGCGACGCTCGCAGTTACCTGGACCCGGATTTCGACAGGAATCCGCGAATGGAGCCAGCGGGGCTCGAACCCGCGACCTCGGCGTTGCAAACGCCGCGCTCTTCCAGCTGAGCTATGGCCCCTCTATGCCCAATTGTAGGCGGGTAAGCCTGAGCGTTTGTGTCTCTACCCGGCCAGCGCGCGCTCGGGCAGGTTCTGGTCCGCGTGGTAGCTGGAGCGGACCAGGGGGCCGGAGGCGACCGACTCGAAGCCGAGCTCGTAGGCGGCCTTCTCCAGCGCCTCGAACTCGTCGGGGTGCCAGTAGCGCTCGACCGGCAGGTGGTTCTCGGTCGGGCGCAGGTACTGGCCGACGGTCAGCACCTGGACGCGGTGCTCGCGGAGCAGGCCGAAGGTCTCGACCATCTCCTCGAAGGTCTCGCCGAGACCGACCATCAGGCCCGACTTGGTGACGACGTCGGCACCGCCCATCTCCTT
>DATMEP010000069.1:0-20004 GCA_035556755.1 Solirubrobacterales bacterium | reverse complement strand
GATCGGGACCCCGGTGCGGCCGACCTCGCCGTTGCAGAGCGGGTCGTCGGAGTCGCGGCCGAGCTGGGTCGGCAGGTCGAAGGCCATCGAGAGCCCGGTCGAGCCGTGCTCGATCAGGTAGCGGTAGCGCTCGTTGGTGTCTTCGGGGGTGGCGAAGCCGGCGTACTGGCGCATCGTCCAGAGCCGGTCGCGGTACATCCGCTCGTGGATGCCGCGGGTGAAGGGCGGCTCGCCCGGCTCGCCGAGGCGCTCCTCCAGCCCGGGGGCGACGTCGTCCTCGGTGTAGAGGGGATCGATCTCGATCCCGGAGTCGGTGAAGACCCGCTCGTCGTCGGGGCCGACCAGCGGCGCGATCGTGCGCGCTGCTTCCTCGGCTAGGCTTTTCTCGGTCTTGCTCGTCACCTGCCGCAGGATATTCGCACCGGCCCTTCTGGCGGCCCTTCTCGTCGTGCTGCTCGTCTTCGCGCCCGCCGCGCCGGCCGTTCCAAGCCCGATCGGCGAGGGCAAGACCGAGCTGCGGCTGAGCGGAGGCCTCTACAAACAGCTGAAGCGCAACGGCGTCGACGTGCTGCGCTCGCAGGCGGGCAAAGTGCGGGGACGGGTCGCCACCCTGCCGGTCGAAGAAGGCGCGCTCGATCTCCTCACCGGCGCCGGCAGCGTCCGTTACGAGGGAGGGATCAGGTTCAGGACGGGCGATGCGCAGGTCGCTCTCAGTGGGCTCACGCTCGACTTTACGAGGCGGGCCCTGCGCGGCAAGATCGCCGGCCGGGGCCTCAAGCTCGCCACGGCGCGCGGCGTCGTCAACTACCGCAACGGCTTCGGCAGGGACCTGATCGTCAAGCGCCTGAAGCTGACCGGCCGTGCGGCGAAGGTCCTCAACGCGCAACTCGGCCTCACTCGGGTCTTCAAGGGCGGCCGCTCGCTCGGCGAAACCGTCGGTTTCGCCGATCCGGAGTCGGTGACGATCCAGAGCGGCAGCATCCTCCTCGAGGGCAGCCAGGGGATCTTCGAAAAGCTGAAATCGCTCGATGTCGAAGTCGTCCCGTTCGAAGCCGCGACCGTGCTCGGCACGACCCCGCCGGCTTTCAGCTTCCCGCTGCTGCCCGGCACCGTCCCCATGGACCTATCCGACGACGGACCGGGATCGGAAACGGGCTTGCGGCTGATCCAGAAAGGCGGCACGCCGGAACTGCCGATCATGTCCCCCGTGATGTCGCTGGTGGCCCTCTCGGTGAGCCCGGAATCGAGGACCCTCTCTGCCGGCGTGAGCGTCCACTTCAGCGAGGGCAATCCCGGCCTCTACGGCACCACGCCGATCGCGACCCTCGACCTCTCGGCCTCAACCCTGCTGACGGACCCCCCGAGCAGGACGCTCTCGACGATCAACATGCGGGCGACGATCAACCAGTTCCTGGCCGAGAAGCTGAACGAGACCTTCGCCCAGCCGAAAGGCAAATCGCCGCTGTTCAGCGCCGGCGAACCGCTCGGCACGGTCTCGCTCAACGTGCAGGCGCAGTGAGTAGCTGAGTCGGCCGGTTAGTCCGTGGCGCCGACGAGGCGCTCGACTCCGGCTTGGTCGATCGTGCGGCGCAGGCCTTCGCGCAGCTCGACCTCAGGCTCCCAGTCGAGCAGGTCGCGGGCGCGGCCGATGTCGGGCTGGCGCTGCTGCGGGTCGTCGACCGGCAGCGGCTCGTAGACGATCTCCGAGCGCGACTCGGTCACCTCGATCACGGCCTTCGCCAGGTCCAGCAGCGTGAACTCGTGCGGGTTGCCGATGTTGACCGGCAGGTGGGCGTCGGACTCGGCCAGCGAGACGATGCCGCGGACAAGGTCGTCGACGTAGCAGAAGCTGCGCGTCTGGCTGCCGTCTCCGAACACGGTCAGCGGCTGGTCCTGCAGCGCCTGGCGCAGGAAGGTCGGGATCGCGCGGCCGTCGTTGGCGCGCATCCGCGGCCCGTAGGTGTTGAAGATGCGGACGATCGAGGTGTCGACGCCCTGCTGGCGGTGGTAGGCCATCGTCATCGCCTCGGCGTAGCGCTTCGCCTCGTCGTAGACGCCGCGCGGCCCGATCGGGTTGACGTGGCCCCAGTAGTCCTCGCGCTGCGGGTGGACCTGGGGATCGCCGTAGACCTCGCTGGTCGAGGCGAGCAGGAACCGAGCCCGCTTGAACTTGGCGACGCCGAGCATGTGGTGGGTGCCGTGGGAGCCGACCTTCAGCGTGTGCAGGGGCAGCCGCAGGTAGTCGATCGGGCTCGCCGGCGAAGCAAGGTGGTAGACGAAGTCGACGTCCTCGGGGACGTCGACCTGCTCGGTGATGTCGATGTGGCGGAAGTCGAACGCCTCGTCGCGGATGTGGGCGATGTTCTGCAGCGACCCCGTCTCGAGGTTGTCGATGCAGATCACCCGGTGCCCGAGGCCGAGCAGCCGCTCGCAGAGGTGCGAACCCAGGAACCCGGCCCCGCCGGTAACCACGCAGGTACTCATCGAGCCGATGCTACAGGGGTTCGCACGGCCTGCCGGACACGCCGGTTCATGCAATTTCCGGCCTTTTAGGCCGTCCACCCGTCCAGGAGGGGGGAGAGATCGCCCCCGTCCCGAGCTTTCCCTGAGAAGTTCGGACGAGGGAGTCGACGGTGGGGGGCGGCAGCCGATGGGTCTGACAAGCGACGGGGCGAACACGATCGGTGCGGTGCGGCTGGACGGCGGAGGGGCGCCGACCGGCGCCGCCGCTCGCAAGCGGGCCGCGGTCGAGCTGATCGCCCGCCACGGTGCCGCCCTGCGCAAGACGGCGCGCCGTTACTCGCTCTGCGAGGAGGACGCCGAGGACGCCTACCAGCGAACGCTGGAGATCCTGATCGAGAAAGCGCCCAGCGATCGGGCGCGTGAGCTGTTCGGCTGGAGCAAGACCGTGATCAAGCACGAGGCGCTGGCCATCCGGCGCAACCGGGAGCGGTTGCTGGGAACACCCCCGCCGGGCCCCGAGAGCGAGGGGAGCGACTGGACCGAGCTGATCCCCACAGGCGCCGACGGCCCCGGGGAGCAGGTGGAGCGACGCGAGCGGGTCGCCCGCGGCCGCGAGGCTCTGCGAGCGCTGAAACCAGCCGAGCTGCGCGCTCTGACGCTGCTCGCCGAGGGATATTCCTACGCGGAGATCGGCGAGATCACCGGGTTCAGCCAAACGAAAGTGAATCGTTGTCTGGCCGAGGGCAGGGAGCGGTTCCGCGAGCTGGTGTCCCGCAGCGAGGACGGCACCCGCTGCGCCGAGATGGGCCCGCTCCTCTCGGCGTTCTGCGACGCGGAGACGAACGCCGAGCAGACGGCCGAGGTTCGCGAGCACCTGCGGGCCTGCGCGAGTTGCCGCGCCGCGATGCGCACCTACAGGACGGCTCCGGCCACCGTGGCTGCGCTGGCGCCGGCGCTGCCCGCCTCGCGCTCGCTGCTGGAGAAGGCGCAGGAGCTGTTCCTCGGGATCCAGTCCCGCCTGCCCGGAGCGGGAGGTGCAGCGGACGCTTCGGTGGCACAGGTGGCGGCTGCGGGCGGGACGAAGGGCGCCGGGATGGCCGCTCTCGCCAAGCTGCTCGCCGTTTGCGCGGGGACGGCCGGCGGCGCGGCTGCCTGCGTGGCGACCGGCGTCGCGCCGGCCCCGGTCGACCTGACTCCGGACAGGGTCGCGGCGCCGACGGTCGCGCGCGTCTCCGAGCGGGTGCTGGAGCAACCGGCGCCGGCCGTCGAGTACGAGCCAGCGCCCGACCCGCCAGGGGATTCGCAGGCGACTAGAGGAGCGGTGGAACGAGAGCCGCGGGAAGCGGCCGAGCCCGCTTCGAGCGAGGTCCAAGAGGAAGTGGTGGAAACGGGCGCGGTCGAATTCGCGGAACCGGAGCCGGCTCCATCGGCCCCCGCGAACGCCCCGAGCAGCGAAGAGCAAAGCGAATCGAGCGGCAGCGCCGCCGGGGAGTTCGGGCCGTGAGCGGGCGAGCGGCTGTCTTGGCGACGCTGGCGCTGTTCGTGCTCCTCGGCGGCACCGCGAGCGCCGTGCCACCCCCGCCCCTGGACCTGGAGGTCCAGGGGGGCGAGGCGGCGTGGCACCCGAAGCGAGCATTTCGCATCGCCTGGAGGAACCCCCCACCCAGTGGCGGCTGGCCGATCGTCGCGGTCCACTACCGGGTCCGGGACCCGGCCGGTGCAGTGGCGATCGGGGCGACTCGGCTCGGCTGGCCCGCGACGACGATCGAGTGGCTCGAGGTTCCCGACGTGCCCGGCACCTACACCGTCGAGGTGTGGCTGGAGGACGCAACCGGAGAGGAGGGAGCGCCCGTAAGCGCGAAGCTGCGCTTTGACGACCGGCGCCCAGGCCAGGTCGAGCCGGTCACCGCGCCCGCATGGATAGGCCGCGCCGCCTTCCCGCTCTCCGTCCACATCGGCCATCCGAATGGCGCCCCGCCGGCCTCCGGCATCCGCGGCTACGCCGTCTCGGTTGCGCCTCCGCCGGGCACGGATCCTTGCGCAGCGATCGACCGCTGCACCGACGTCGAGACCGACCTGCGAGGCGGCATCGGCGGCGACTCCTACGCGATCGCCGCTCTGCCGGAGGGGATCAGCTACCTGCACGCAGTTGCCGTCTCTGGGTCGGGAATGGCGTCCGCCGCGCCGGGACGCACGGTCCTGCGGGTCGACAAGACCAGCCCGGTCACGAGACTCGACGGAGCGCCCGCCGGCTGGACCAACCATCCCGTCAGGCTGACCGTCACCGCAGCCGACGACGGCTCGGGGATGGCGGCGGGCGGCGGCGGTCCTCCCCCCTTCACCGCGATCGCGATCGACGGTCGGCCGCCGGCGACCTCGCCGGGAGCCTCCGTCTCCGCGGTCGTGATCGGCGAAGGCGTCCACCGGGTTGCCCACTACGCGCGCGACCTGGCCGGCAACGTCGACGACGGAAGGTCGAACCCGGCTCCCGCGATCGCCCTGGTCCGGATCGATCGCGAGCCGCCGCACGTCTCCTTCGTCAACTCGCAGGACCCGTCGGACCCCGAGCTGATCCGGGCGCGGATCGGCGACTCGACGTCGGGACCCGACCTCGGGAAGGGCGGGATCGGCGTGCGCAGGGTCGGCTCCGGCGATCGCTTCGAACCGCTGCCGGCGGGGCGGACGGGCGATGGAGAACTGAGCGCCCGCTGGGACTCTGACGCCTACGCGCCGGGCGAGTACGAGTTCCGAGCGGTTGGATACGACACCGCCGGCAACTCGGCGGGCACGACCCTGCGCGCAAGCGGTGCGGCGATGGTGCTTTCAAACCCACTGAAGGCGACCACGGCCCTGCGAACCACCTTCCGCGACGAGGTGCTGCGCCGCACCGTCCCCCACGGGCGCGGCCTTCTACTCGGGGGCCATCTGACCAGCGTCGCGGGTGCACCGCTGAGCCGGATGCAGGTGCGGATCGTCGAGCGCTTCGCGGCCGCGGCCGCGGCGCCCGTCCGCGTCTCGACCGTGACCACAGGCCCCGACGGTGCCTACGCGATCCGGCTCGCGCCCGGGCCAAGCCGTGAGATCACGGCGATCTTCGATGGCACGCCGACGCTGAGTCGCTCCACCAGTCGACCGGTGCGCCTCGGCGTCCGCAGCGGTGTGCGGCTACGGGTCTCTTCGGCAAGGGCCCGGATCGGCGGACCGCCCTTGGTCTTCCGCGGCCAGGTCGCCGCGGACCCCGGGACGATCCCGGTGGGGGGCAAGGCGGTGCAGCTCCAGTTCCGGCTCCCGGGCCTGCGCTGGAGCGAGTTCAGGACGGTTCAGACCGACGCTCGCGGTCGCTTCCGCTACGCCTACCGCTTCAGCGACGACGACAGCCGCGGCGCCCGCTTCCAGTTCCGCGCCTACGCACCCGCGCAAGCCGGCTGGCCCTACGAGCCAGCCGGCTCACTGCCGGTCGTCGTGCGCGGGGGCTGAGACAGGCTCGATCTACCGCAGAGCGGCGATCTGCTCGCTGACCTGGCGAACGCGCTGCTCGACCTCGCTGCGGTTGCGCTTCAGCGTGGTCTCGACCGTGCGCCGGCGCTTGCGGGCCTCGCGCTCGACGCGGTTGCGGGTCTTCCGCGCTTCGGTGGTCGCCTTGCGGCGGGCGGTGGTGCCGCGGCGCTCGGTCCGCTTCACGGTGCGGCGCAGGCGGGTCCCGTAGGACTTGAGCTGCTTCTCGGCGCCGGAGCGACCGGCGAACGGCTCGACCAGGTCGGCGACGCGGTCGCTGACCTCGAGCACGGCACCGACCGGGAGGTCGAGGGCGGTCTCGGCGAAGGAGCGGGCCTGATCGACACTGGAGGGGGTGCTGGACTGTTTCGGGGTTGCTTTCGTTTTGGTCCTGCTACTGGTTTTGGTGCTGCTACTGGCTTTCTTGGTCTGAGTTGCCATGCGGAGATGAATCCCTTCGTAGTCTTGTTCTGGCGGGGGAGTTCGCGAGTGTAACGAACATACGTTCTCAGCGAACACACGTTCTAAACCCCTACCTCCAAGCGGTTACGGCAACGGCGAAGTCAGCTTTGGGCGGCGCGGATCGTCTCCAGGCCGCTCCCTCCCGCGGCAGCGGCGATCGGGTAGCGCGCCTCCAGGCCGAGGTCCGCCCGCTCGAGCGGCAGGTCGCCGAAGGCAACCGCACCGCCTGCCTCCCGCACGATCAGCTGGGCCGCCGCCGCGTCGACCGAACGGCAGGGGCGGAGGCTGAGCATCCCGTCGAAGCGGCCGGCGGCCACGTAGACGGCGGTGATCGCGATCGACCCGACGACCCGCATCCGGTACACCCGCCCGGCCAGCGCTTCCAGCGCCGGCAGCGCGTGCTCGGGCCTGGCCGACTCGATCCCGAGCAGCTCCAGCTCCTCGGAATCGGTGCCGACCTCGATCGGGCCTCCGTCGCGGGTCGCCCCCGCGCCACAGCTTGCCGCGAACTCCTCGTCGGCGCCGAAGTCGTAGACGTAGCCGAACTCGACGTCGGCCATCGCCGGCCCCGAGGCGACGGCGATGCTGAGGCTGTGGGAGGGCACGGTACGGCGGGCGTTGAGCGAGCCGTCGATCGGGTCGATCACGACCCGCACCGGCCCACCGCCGCCGAACTCCACTTCCCCCCGCTCCTCGGAGACGGCGACGAACGAGGCCCCGGCGGAGGCCAGGGCCTCCAGCTCGGCGAAGACCATGTCCTCGCATTCGCGGTCGATCACCAGGGTGTGGTCGCCGCCCTCGCCCACCCCGTCGTAGGCGGTTCGCTCGGCGATCCCCGCCGTGCGCACGAAGACGTCGCGCTGCGCCGCCACGACGCGGCGGCAGATCTCCAGCCAGTCTGCGCCGAGAGCGTCCATTCGCAGGATGCTAGGTGTCGGGGGGCGCTAGCGTTGGGCCATGGACTTGGCGGCGGCACAGGAGCGCGCTATCGGGCACGGCGCGGGGCCGCTCCTCCTCATCGGCGAGGCGGGGACGGGCAAGAGCGAGGCGCTGGCCCGCCGCTTGGCGCGGCTGACCGACGAGGGGGTCGAACCGGAGCGGGTGCTGGTCCTCTCCTCGACCCGACCCGCAGCGCAGCGGCTGCTGGCACGGATCGAAGCCCTGCTCGACCGCCCCCACGAGGAACTGTGGGTCGGCACCTGGGAGACGCTCGGCGAGCGGCTGCTGAGAGACCACGCGGAGAGCGCCGGGCTCGATCCCTTCTTCGACGTGCTCGGCCCGGCGGAGCGCCTGGCGATGCTGCTCGACCGGGTCGACGAGCTGCCGCTGCGCAGCCAGGAGATCCGCGGCAACCCCGCCGGCCTGCTCGCCCGCCTGCTGGAACGGATCGACAACCTCAAGGCCGGCACGGACCAGCCCGACGAGGAGCTGGCCGAGCTGACAGCCGCCCACGACCGCATCCTCGCCGACGCCGGCAGCCTCGACCGCGCCGACGTCTTCCTCACCCTGAACAAGCTCCTCACCGAGCACCCCGACATCCGCCAGGAGATCGCCACCCGCTTCACCCACCTCATGGTCGACGAGCTGGAGGAGACCACCCCAGCTCAGAGAGCGATCCTCGCCTCCCTGTTCGAGGCAAACCCCAACCACCTCTATGCGCTCGATGAATCAGGGGAGGAGGGGGTGTCCGGCTGGGCGCGGCGTCATGTTTTTCGCACAGCCCACTCAACGAGAGAGAAGGGCGCGTCCGGCGAAAAACCCAGCGCTCGGCCGGACACCCCCTCCTCCCTTCCCACCATCGAGTTGGAGCAGCAGTTCCGAAACCCAGCCGTGAAGCTCTGGCGTTGTGCAAATGAGCGAGCGCAGGCCCAGGCCGTGGCACGCGAAGCCGAGCACCTGCTTGCCGGGGGCGTCCCCCCAAAGGCAATCTGCGTGCTGGTCGACGAGCCCGCCGCCCGCGGCGGTGCCGTGGCCGCCGCGATGGAGGAGCGCGGCATCCCCTTCCACCTCTCCGGCCCCGCCGCCCTCTTTCAGCGGCCCGAGGTCCGCGACGCGATCGCCTGGCTGCGGGTGCTTGCCGACCCGGCCGACTCGGCGGCCGCCGCGCGGGCGCTGACCCGGCCGCCGGTCGAGCTTCGCCCCGCCGACCTGGCGCGGCTGACGACGATCGCCCGCCGCCGCAAGCTGGACATGGTCTCCGGCTGCGAGGCCGCGCTCGAGAGTCCCCAGATCCCGCCCGAGGCCCGCGAGCGGATCCAGTCCTTCCTGAAGCTCTACGGAGCCGCCTCGGCGGCACTGGAGGAGCGCCGCGCCGACGTCTTCGTGCGCCGCCTGATCGAGGCGGTCGGGTTGCGCCGCCAGCGTCTGTTCGCCGCCCAGCCGGAGGTGGCGGAGCGGCTGCTCGGCCTCTCGCGCCTGGCCGAGCTGGCGACCGCCTGGGCGCGCCGCGAGCCGCACGGGTCGACGCGCGACTTCGTCCGCCACCTGAGCGCGGTGGCGGAGGCGGGGGTCGAGCCGGCCGGCGTCGCCGAGCCGCCGACCCCCGGGGCCGTGCAGGGACTGGCGCGCGACGCGGCCAAGGGGACCGAGTTCGAGCAGGTTTTTGTGCTCGGGATGGAGCGCGGGGACGGAAGCGAGCGGATCGGCCGACCGGCGCGCTCGGGCCTCGTCCTCTCCCGGGTCGAGCGCGCCGACGACAGGGAGCTCCCCGCCTCCCCCTTCTACGAGCAGGCGCTGGTCCGTGCCGGAGCCACCGAGGAGGTCCACGAGGAGGAGCTGTTCGGACCGGCCGAGGGCCTGCACGCCACCTACCGGATGCTGCGCGAGGAGGTGCTGGAAGCTTCGTGGAAAGCGGGGGGACAGCTCTCCGAGCCGCGGCTCGACACCGCCGTCGACGTCAACCGGGCGATCGTCCGCTACCTGGAGCTGTTGAAGCTGGCCGCGCTCGCCCAGAGGCCCGGCGACGAGGCCACGGCGGAGGCGGTCGAGGCGGTCAACGGCCTGCTGCGCCAGGTCGCCACCCCCGAGCAGCAGGCGGAGCTGGACGCCTCGGCGCTCGACGCCTACCTGCTCGACACCGAGCGCGAGCACGAGGGGCGCCGCCGCCTGATCGCCGCCCGGCAGGAGCCGTCGCTGGAGGCCTTCCTGCCGCGCCGCGGCGACGGGTCGCTGAGCCTCTCGGCATCCGACCTCGACCTCTACCTGACCTGCCCGCTGAAGTACAAGTTCGCGCGAGTCTTCGGCATCCCCCAGGAGCCGACGATCAACCAGCGCTTCGGCATCCTCATCCACAACGTCCTCGAGCGCTTCCACAAGGAGGGCGAGGAGGAAGGGCTCCCCCGCCTGATGGACCTCTTCGAGTCCGGCTGGCGCCGCACCGGGTTCGGCTCCAGCGACGACGAGCTGCAGTTCCGCGACCGCGCGCGCGAGGCGATGCGCCTCTACTGGGAGCACGAGTGCGAAGCGGAGGGCGAGCCGGTCTGGCTCGAGCGCAAATTCGACATCAAGATCGGCGAGCACCACGTGCGCGGCCGGGTCGACCGGGTCGATCGCCTGCCGGACGGCGACCACGAGCTGATCGACTACAAGACCGGCGAGCGCAAGAGCGAAGCCGACCTGGAGAGCGACCTGCAGCTGGCGCTCTACCGGCTCGCCGCCCGCGAGGCCTGGGGCCTGGAGGCCGGGACCGGCAGCTACTACTACGTGCTCGACGGCGACAAGGTCGCCGCGCCGGTCAGGCCCGACGACGCGGAGCGGGTCGAGCGCACCGTGCTGCAGGTCGGCGAGGGGGTCCTCGGCCAGGACTTCGAGCCGCGCCCCTCGCCGCGCGTCTGCAGCTGGTGCGACTACCGCCTCGTCTGCCCGGCGGCGGAGAGCTGACCGCTAGCTCTGGTCGCCGCCGCGCTGCTGCAGAAAACGCTGGAACTCGCGGGCGATCGAGTCGGCCGAAGGCAGGTCGGCGCCGCCCTCGCCGAACTGCTCCACCTGCACCGCCTCGATCCGCTCCACCAGTTCGGCGATCTCCGGGTTGGCGGCGACGGCGCGGCCGATCTGCTCTTCGTAGCTGGCCGTTTCCTCCTCCAGCTCGCCCGCGTCCACCGCGATCCCGGTCAGTCCCTCGAGCCGGCGCAGCAGGGCCAGGGTCGCCTTCGGGTTGGGCACGGCGGCGACGTAGTGCGGCACCGCCGCCCACAGCGATGCCGAGGTCATCCCGACCTGGCGGCAGCAGTCGTGAAGGACGCCGACGATCCCGGTCGGCCCCTCGTAGTTGGAGCGCTGCAGTTCCAGCTCTTCGATCAGCTGCTCGTCCGAGGCGAGGCCGGTGATCGGGACCGGCAGCGTGTGGGAGACCTCGGCCACCAGCGCCCCCAGGGTGACGACCATCTCGACCCCGAGCGCGTCGGCCGCGGTCGCCACGGTCTCGGAGAAGGTCCGCCAGCGCAGGTTCGGCTCGGTGCCGTCGAAGAGGACGAGGTCGCGGTCGGCGCCGGGGACGCGGATGGCGATCAGGTCGTTGCGCGGCCAGTCGATCTGGCGGGTCTGGCCTTCTGAGAGCACGATCGTCGGCCGCGTCGCCTGGAAATCGAAGTAGTCCTCCGGGTCGACCTCGGCGATCGGCTCGGGGTCGAATGAGTCGGCGAGGGTGCTCAGCGCGCCGGAGGCGACGCTGGCCGCGTCGTTCCACCCCCTGAAGGCGCAGACGAGCATCGGCGAGCGAAGCTGAGGCACGTCGCCTTTCCAAGTGAGCGAATCCACGCTTTGAGCGTAGCGCCTGCCTGGCGGCGGCGGACACTGCGCGGTGCGGCGTCCTCAGTCGGCCGAATAGCGCTGCTATTCGGCCTCCCTGCGTCCTTGCCCCGCTTGGTCCGGCGACCGCCAGGCACGGCGTAGCAATTGGTAGGCGAAGAACAACGCCAGGGCGGCGAAGCAGGTCCTCAAGACCTGTTCGGAGACGTTGTTGGCGATCACGACGCCGATCAGGACGCCAAGCGGCGAGAGGATCCCGATCGTGAGGGCGTCGCGAAGGTTGAGGTTGCCGTAGGAGTTCTGCCGGTAGGCGCCGACCAGGGCGACGAGGACGATCATCAGCAGCGAGGTCGACTCCGCCTCGACCTGGGTGAGGCCGAGGAAGATCGACAGCGCCGGGACGAAGAGAACGCCGCCGCCGACGCCGACGAGGCCACCGGCGACGCCGCCGGCAGCGGCGAGCAGGACGGCGAGCAGCTCATCCATGGCCAACCCGCCCGCTCATGGGATGACCAGCTCGATCGCGATCGCGATCAGCAGCGCCGCGAAGATGAAGGAGACGGCGCGCTGGGAGATGCGCTGCTGGATCGCGGTGCCGAGGACGACGCCGCCGATCGCCGGGATCGAGAGCAGCAGGCCGGTCTCGACGTGGACGTTGCCGTAGATGCCCCCCTGCGCGATCGCGCCGAGGGTGCCGATGATGACGATCGCCGCGAGGCTGGTGCCGGTGGCGAGCCGCTCCCCGTAGCCGAACCAGAGGATCAGCAGCGGCACGATCACGGTCCCGCCGCCGACCCCGAAGAGCCCGCTGAAGATGCCGGCGACGGTGCCTATCGCGGCGAGCTTCAGAGTGCGCTCGGTGGGCATCGCGCGATACTAGTCGCGTGTCTCCCGGACTCGAGGCAAGGGACGGCGGCGCCATCGCCGTGCTGCTCGACCCGTTGCGAGCCGACCCGTCGCGGGCGGCGATCCTCACCGACATCGACGGGACGCTGGCGCCGATCGCGGCGCGACCGGAGCAGGCCGCGGTCCCGGCCGAGGCGGCCGCGGTGCTGAGGATGCTGAGCGAGCGCTACGGCCTGGTCGGCTGCGTCTCCGGCCGCCAGGCCGAGGAGGCGCGGACGCTGGTCGGCGTCGAGGGGCTCGCCTACGCCGGCAACCACGGGCTGGAGCTGCTCCTGCCGGATGACGACGCGCCGCGCCTCGATCCCTCGCTGCAGGGCCGCGAGCGCGACGCGGCGGAGTTCATTGCCGGGCTGGGTGACGGAAAGCTGGCCGAGGTCGGGCTGCGGCTGGAGGACAAGGGCCCGATCCAGGCGTTGCACTGGCGCGGTGCCGTCGACGAGCGCGCCGCGGAAGCGGCGGCGCACGAGATCGCGGCGCTGGCGGGCCGGGCCGGGCTCGAACCGCGCTGGGGCCGCAAGGTGCTGGAGCTGCGGCCGCCGGGCGGCGGCGGCAAGGACGCCGCGGTGTCGGCGCTGCTCGCCGCCGACGGGATGAGCGCCGCCGTCTACGCCGGTGACGACCGCACCGACCTCGACGCCTTTCGGCGCCTGCGCGAGCTGCGCGAGCGCGGCGAGTTGCAGACCGCAGTCTGCGTCGGCGTCATCTCACCGGAGGCACCGCCAGAGCTGGGCGAAGAGTGCGACTTCAGGATCGACGGGCCCGCCGGGTGGCTCGACGTCCTCAAAGACCTGGCGGAGTAGCGGTGCCCTACACCGACCTGCTCCGCCTCACCGTCTTCCTCACCGGCGCCGAGGCCACCGCGCTCGGGGCGATCGCCGCGATCGCGGCGGGGCGCGACGACGACGCGACGACGGTCCTGGTCGCCGCCGCCTGGTGGACGATCGCGCTTATCGTCGGGCTCCGCCTGGGACGTCCTTCCCGCGCCGCCGACGGTGTCCGCGACGTCCTTGCCCAGGCCCGCACCGCCACCTCCCTCCCCGACGAGACCCCCGCCAGGATCGCACTGGGCCGCCTCTGGCCGATCGGCGTCACGGCGATCGTCGCCGGCGCCCTCGGGTTCCTCTTCCCCGGGGTCGCCGCAATCGGCGCCGGCTACGCCCTCCTGGTCGCCCTCGCGATGCGCACCCGCGAGGCGGCCGTCCTCGGCATCGAGCAGCGGGACGGGGTCAAGTTCTACGTCATCCCCAACTCAGCCCTGCGACCGATCGAGCTGATGCGGACGCCGGGCCTGCGCAGCGATCGCCTACGCGCCTAAGAGGTGAGGGGGCGGGGCTATCGTCGCCCCCCCGCAGATCTGCGTGGTAGATCCGGTTCCTTCTGCACAGGGGGCTCGGCCGCGGCCTCGAGCCGCGCGCCGCCCCGGGTCGTGAGGGCGGGGCCGGCCTCCGGCGCGATTCCCGCGATGAAGCACTCGGTCACGTGCTCGACCTTCCGGAAAGCTCCGACGCCGACCCTGACGCCGTCAAGCGGGCGGTCCCGGCCCAGGCCAGTGTTGCGCGAGCGCAAGAAGCTCTTGATCGAGTCGCCGCTGTAGTCGGCCTCGACCAGCATCGCCACGATCGCGCGGAGATCCTCGATCGCCACGGCCGCGGCATCGGGAATGTCCGCCGCGACGTCGCTGTTGCGCCAGCGACGCACGGACTGCGCGCTCCGGCCGACCACGCTGCTCAGCGTGAAGTCGCTCAACCCGACATAGGCCCGCAGCGCCTGGAGAACGAGAACCGGAGATCGACCGACCGCTCCCAGGATGGCGCGGGCCTCCTCGGGGCTCATCGCCCCTGGTCGGGCCCGGGTGCCAGCCCAGTCAAGGGTTCAGTGCATGCGCTTTTCGAGCACATGATGCGTAGCAAAATGACCTCCAGATGAGCGCAGAATAAGTCCCTATTCCGCTCGTGATTCCTTGCCTCCCAATGCGGATCAAGGTAGCACAATTAAGGCTTAACTGCACAATTTTGTTTGATATGCCAGTTGATACTTGTCCATTAAAACACTCAATTGACATTCATCCATTGTTCGTTTATGCTCGCGCCGCGATCTGGCTCGTTCCCTTTGGGAATTGAGTTCGTTCCCAGGGAGGGGATGGGTGTCAATCAACTGGAAGCTGGTTCAGAACGGCGACTCTCCCGCGTCCGTTCGCGACTGCCCGCAGATGGCGATCGTCGCCGTGGACAACGCTCCCATCCTCGATCTCCTCTCGGCCCTGACGCCCGTCGGCGAAGGCTTCGCGATCGCGACCTACGCGAGATCCGCGCTGGCGGTGAAACTGGAGCGAGTCCTCGGCCAGGTCTCGGGATCGATCGACCACGGCTTCTTCGGCGCCTGGCGCGACGTCAATCGGCGCACACGCACGGCCTGCGTGCAGGGAGGCCTGAGAGTGGGAGACGGTCGCCTCGAGCCCGCGTTCTTCGGCGGCCACGCTCGTCTGCTCGAGGACGTGCTCCTTTGGGAAAACGACGAGCTCCCCCACGAGCCTGTTCAGCTTGCCCGCCTTCGCGAGTACGAGAGCGCCGAGGTCGACGTGGTCGAATTCCCCCCGAGCGCGACGGTGAACAAGCGATTCACCGGCCTGAATCTCGTCCAGCCGGTCGTCCTCTCCCTCAGCAGACTGCGGGAGGCGGAAGTCACCGGGCGGATCGTGGTCAAGTGGGAACCTCAGTGAGGTCGCCCACGGCCATGGTCAAGGCCCTCGGCCTACGCGACCTGCGCGGCAAACTGGTTCTGCCGCGCCTCTTGTACGCGGTTGTCGTCCACGCCGCCGATCGAACCGCCCGCAGGTCGTTCTCCTTCCTTGCGTTGCGACCGGCACGGCGGATCTCGGAGTTCTTTCGCACCCTTCACGAGTACCGCGAGAACTCGGAGATCACCTTTGCCGGCGCCCACGCGCTGGGCGCGCTCCTGCACGCCTCCGCCCTTCTGCTCCTCGCGATCGCCCTGCTGGCCTTCTCCCTCTCGCGGCTTTAGGCGGCGCCCTCGAGCAACCGCCTGAACTCGGGCCAGGGGCGGGTGTTGGCTATATCGGCGGGGGTGAGCCAGGCGCGGCGGGCCGTCGCCACCCCGTAGTGGATGTTGTCGAGGGTGTCGACACCATGGGCGTCGGTGTTGATGACGATCTTGGCGCCTGCTTCGACCGCAAGGCGGGCGTGGTGCTCGGAGAGGTCGCGGCGGTTGGGGTTGCCATTGATCTCCAGCATCGTGCCGGTCCGGGCGGCCGCCTCGACCACCGCCTCGACGTCGATCCCGTAGGGCTCGCGGCGCCCGATCAGCCGTCCGGTGAGGTGACCGATGCAGTTCACCAACGGGTTCTCGATCGCGGCCAGAACGCGGGCGGTCATCTCCTTTTCGGAGATCGCGAAGGAAGTGTGGACGCTGCCGATCACCCAGTCGAGCGCCCCGAGCAGGTCGTGGGGGTAGTCGAGCGCGCCGTCGAGGCCGATGTTGGCCTCGGTCCCGGCGAGCAGGCGGAAGCCGCGTTTGCCCTTGTTCCAGGCGCGGATCTCCTCGATCCGCTCCCAGAGCTGTTCGTCGGTGACGTGGTCGCCGAAGCCGTGGGTGGCGGAGTGGTCGGTGATCGCCAGGTAGGCGTAGCCGCGCTCGCGTGCCGCCTCGGCCATCTCCTCGAGCGTGTTGCGGCCGTCGGAGAGGGTGGTGTGACAGTGCAGGTCGCCGCGGACGTCTTCGACCGAGACCAGGCCGGGCAGCTTCCCGTCCCTGGCCGCCTTCAGCTCGCCGCGCCCCTCGCGCAGCTCGGGCTCGACGTAGGCGTAGCCCAGCCGGTCGTAGACCTCCTCCTCGCTGGTGCAGAGGGTCACCTCGCCGCTCTCGACCTCGGTGATCCCGTGCTCGGAGACGGAGAGGCCGCGCCCCACCGCGTCCTCGCGCAACTGCACGTTATGGGCCTGCGAACCGGTGAAGTGCTGGAGCAGGTTGCCGAAGGCCTCCGGCGCGACGATCCGCAGGTCGACCGAGATGCCGTTATGGGTCTGGGCTCGAACGCCGTTGGGGCCCGGCGTGCCCGCGGAGGCGATCAGCGGGTGGCCGGCCAGGTACCCGGCCAGCGCCGCCGGCTCCTCGGCGGTCGCGATCAGGTCGATGTCCTTGCAGGTCTCGGCCCAGCGCCGCACCGAACCGGCGACCTCGACCCGGTCGGAGGAGGCGTGCTCGCGCAGCGCCGTCGCCAGCTCGGCGGCGATCGGCCGGACCGCGGAGAGCAGCAACCGGCCCGGCCCCTCGCCAGGCTCGCCGAGCCGCTCCAGCGCCGCCAGCACGTTCTCCTCGACCTTGGCTCCGAGCCCTTTCACGTCACGGATCCGTTCCGACTCCGCCGCCTCTTTCAGCTCGTCGAGCGAGGAGATCTCCAGCTCGTCGTAGAGGCGCTTGGCGGTTTTCGCACCGAGGCCCGGCACCCGCGTCACCTCGATCAGCGTCGGCGGGAACTTCGCCTTCAGCTTCACCGCCGCGGGGATCTCCCCCGTCTCCAGCAGGGTGTCGATCTTTTCCGCCAGCGTTTTGCCAACGCCGGGGAGCTCGGTCGCCCGCCCGGCACCCGCCAGCTCGGCGACCGAGAGGGGGGTCTCGCGGATCGCCTTGGCGGCGGTGCTGTAGGCGAGGACCCGGTATTTGACCGCTCCGTCGAGCTCGTAGAGAACACCCAACTCTTCCAGGGCAGCGGCGATCTCGGCATTGGTCATAGGCTTCAAGCTAGCCTCTTAGACGCTCGCTATACTTTCTGAAGTATTGAGCGCTGAACCTCGACTACCGGGAGACCGATACCAGTGACAGGCAAGCTCACCGACGTCACCGATGCCACCTTCAAGTCCGACGTCCTCGAGGCCGACGGCCCCGTGCTCGTCGACTTCTGGGCACCCTGGTGCGGTCCCTGCCGCGTCGTCCACCCGGTCCTCGAAGAGATCGACGCCGAGCGCGACGACCTGACGATCCTCAGCCTCAACGTCGACGAGAACCAGCAGACGGCGGCCCAGTACGAAGTCCTCTCGATCCCGACCCTGCTCCTCTTCAAGGACGGGGCGATCGCGAAGAAAATCGTCGGGGCGATGCCGAAGCGGCGGCTCGAGGCCGAGCTGGAGCCGGCGCTCGCCTAGAGCGCCGGTCCGCGGCCCGACCGGAGCGATTCGATGCCCTTCGTCCACGTCCACTGGTTCGAGGGTCGGACCGACGTGCAGAAGGCCGAGATCGCGAAGCGGATCGAAGCGGCGCTGGTCGACGTGGCCGGCGCCGCACCCGAGCACTGCTGGGTGAAGTTCTCCGACTCGTCCAAAGCCGACTTCATCGTCGGCGAGCCGGCCGAGGACTGATCAAGCAGCCGTACGGGTGACGGCGATCCGGAGGTCGCGGCCGTCGATCTTGGCCTCGGCGCCGTCGGCTGCGTCATAGGCGACGGCGGTGGCAAGGACCTCGCCGGCGATGTAGGGCTGGTGCTCGCGGGCGGCCTCGAGCAGCTCGGGGTCGCCGCCCAGGGCAAGCTCGATCCGGTCGGTGATCTCGAGGCCGGCCTCCTTGCGTGCGTTCTGGACCGCGTGGACGATCTCGCGGGCGAGGCCCTCGCGGCGCAGCTCGTCGTCCAGCTCCAGCTGCAGGGCGACGGCGTGACCCGCCTCGGCCTCGACCTCGTAGCCCTCCAGGGGCTGCAGTGCGAGGGTGACCTCGTCCGGGCCGATCGTGTGCTCGTCGCCTTCGACGTTGATCCCGACCTCGCCGCCGTTCTCCATCACCCTGGCCACGTGTGCCGGGTCGAGCGCCTCGACCGCGGCGGCGACGAGCGGCATCCGCTTGCCGAAGCGGGGGCCGAGCGAGCGGTAGTTGGGCTTGACCGCGTAGCTGACCAGCTCCGCCTCCTCGGTGACGAAGTCGAGCTCCTTCACGTTCAGCTCGGCCCTGACCAGCTCGGCCCGCGCCGAGATCGCCTCGCGCTCGGCGTCGTTGGCGACGATCACAGCGCGGCGCAGCGGCTGGCGCACCTTCGCCTTCGCCTGGGCACGGGCGGCGCGGCCCAGCTCGACCGTCAGCCGCACCGCTTCCATCGCCGCCTCGAGCTCGGGGTCGGCGAGCGCCGGTTCGGGCTCGGGGAAGTCGCGCAGGTGGACGGAGTCGGGCAGCTCGCCCAGCTCCTCCGCCTCGCCGCCGGCCAGGTTGAGGTGGATCTCGTCGGCGAGGAAGGGGGTGAAGGGGGCGAGCAGCGCCGCGGTCTCCAGCAGGCAGTGGCGGAGCGTCGCGAAGGCGGCCCGGTCGCCTTCCCAGAAGCGGCGGCGCGAGAGGCGCACGTACCAGTTCGAGAGCTGCTCGACGAACTCGGCGATCTCGCGGCCGGCGGTGGTGCAGTCGAAGTCGTCCATGTGCTCGCGGACCGACGTCACCGTGGCCTGAAGCCGCGACAGCACCCACCGGTCCAGATCCCCCTCTGGGCCGAGTTCGCGTTTAGTCTCGCTATCCGCGACTAAACGCGAACTCGGCGAGGCTGCGGAGTCGAAGTCGGCTGGGCCGAGACCCTCGGCGTTCGCGTAGAGGACCCAGAACGAGTACGTGTTCCAGAGGGTGAGCAGGAACTGGCGGACCGATTCGCCCACCGTGTCGACCGAGAACCGGCACCCCGACCAGGGCTGCTGCGCGGTCAGGTAGTACCAGCGGAAGGCGTCGGCGCCGTGGGCGGAGATCACGTCGCCCGGCTCGACCACGTTGCCCTTGCTCTTCGACATCTTCTGGCCCTCGGGGTCGAGGATCAGGCCGAGGCAGACGCAGTTGCGGTAGCTGGAGGTATCGAAGAGGAGGGTCGACTCGGCGAGCAGGGTGTAGAACCAGCCGCGCGTCTGGTCGAGCGCCTCGCAGATGAAGTCGGCCGGGAAGCGCTCCTCGAACAGCTCCTCGTTCTCGAACGGGTAGTGGAACTGCGCGAAGGGCATCGCGCCGCTGTCGTACCAGGTGTCGATCACCGACTCGACCCGGCGCATCTCGCCGCCGCACTTCTCACAGTCGAGAGTCACCTCGTCGATGTGGGGGCGGTGGAGGTCGTCGGGCACCTCGCCGTGGGCGCGCTCGCGCAGCTCGGCGACCGAGCCGGCGCAGAAGCGGCCGTCGCAGCCCTCGCCCGTGCACTCCCAGATCGGCAGCGGCGTCCCCCAGTAGCGGTCGCGGCTGAGCGCCCAGTCGACGTTGTTCTCCAGCCATTTGCCGAAGCGGCCGTGCTTGATGTGCTCCGGGTGCCACCCGATCTGCTCGTTGTTGGCGAGCATCTGGTCGCGCACCTGCGAGGTGGCGACGTACCAGCTCGACTTCGCGTAGTAGAGGAGCGGCGTGCCGCAGCGCCAGCAGTGCGGGTAGGCGTGCTCGTAAACCTGCTCGCGGAAGAGCAGGCCCCGCCGTCGCAGGTCGTCGATCAGCGCGGCGGTGACCTCGGGGTCCTTGACGAAGCTGCCCACGAAGCCGGCGACCCGCTGGTCGAAGGTGCCGTCCGGCCTGACCGGGTTGTAGAGGCTGCCGTGGTCGGTCGGGTCGAAGATGCCGTTCTCGGCGGCGACCGAGTAGTCGTCCTCGCCGAAGGCGGGGGCGACGTGGACGAGGCCCGTCCCGTCCTCGGTGGTGACGAAGTCGCCGGCGATCACCGGGAAGCCGCCGGGCTCGCGGTCGGCGAGGGCGAAGACAGGGCCGGTGTACCTGCGGCCGACGAGCTCCGAGCCGGGAACCCGGTCGACGATCTCGGCACCCTCCCCCAGCACCCGCTCCACCAAGGGCTCGGCGAGGATCAGGATCTCGTCCCCGACCCTGGCCCTGACGTAGGTCACGTCGGGAGCGACAGCCACCGCCTCGTTGCCGGGCAGCGTCCACGGCGTCGTCGTCCAGACCAGCAGCGACTCGCCCTCG
>DATMEP010000068.1:0-17019 GCA_035556755.1 Solirubrobacterales bacterium | reverse complement strand
TTTCACGGTGGCCGTGATCACGTCGCCGACGCCGGCATAGCGGCGGTGCGAGCCGCCCTTGACCCGGATGCAGAGGATCTCGCGGGCGCCCGAGTTGTCGGCGACCTTCAATCTGGACTCCTGCTGGATCATCGCCCTACTTCGCCTTCTCCAGCACCTCGACCAAGCGCCAGCGCTTGGTTTTCGAGAGCGGCCTGGTCTCGACGATGCGGACCACGACCGCCTGCACGACCTCGCCCTTGCGGACGCCGCCCTGCGGGCTCGCCTGTTTGACGGTGGCGGTGATCACGTCGCCGACCCCGGCGTAGCGGCGGTGGGAGCCGCCCCTGACCCGGATGCAGAGGATCTCGCGAGCGCCCGAGTTGTCGGCGACCTTCAGTCTCGACTCCTGCTGGATCACTTCGCCTTCTCCAGTACCTCGACCAGGCGCCAGCGCTTGGTCTTCGACAGCGGCCGCGTCTCGACGACGCGAACCACGTCGCCCTCGCCGGCCTCGTTGCGCTCGTCGTGCGCATGCAGGGTCCGCGAGCGGCGGATCACCTTCTCGTAGGTCGGGTGCCGCCGCACGATGTCGACCCGCACCGTGATCGATTTCTGACCCTTGTCGGAGACGACGATCCCCTGCCGCATCTTGGCCGCATTGGCATCCCGCTCCGCCGGCGGGGTCCCCGTCCCGGCAGTCTTCTCAGCTTTTGCAGCAGCCCGCTGCGTGCGCCGCAGCTCGGCCTGACGCTTGCGCGCCTCGGCCCGCTGCGCAGCCCGCTCCTCAACGCTGAGCTCCGGCCCAGCCTTATGAGGCTTGCGCGACCGCGCGAGCCGCCGCTTCTCCTTCCAAGGAAGCTCGTCCTCAGGATCGGGCTCAGCTTCCGCGGCAGGGGCCTCCTCAGCCGCGTCGGCGGCCTCGTCCTGCGGCGTCTCCTCAGTTACGTCTTTCTGCTCGTCGTCCGTCATTTCCTTAGCTCTCTGTCTACGTCGATCCCACGCTGTTTGGCAATGGTGAGCAACCGGGCGATGTCCCGCTTCGAGTCGGCCAGCCGCGCCGTGTTCTCCAGCTCGCCGGTCGCGTGCCGGAAGCGCAGGTTGAACGCCTCCTTCTTGGCGTCGACCAGTTTCGCGACCAGCTCGCCGTCTTTCAGATTCTGGACCTCGCCCGCTTTCACCGGTTGCTCTCCGCACCCTCGCGCATCACGAACCGGGTCTTGATCGGAAGCTTGTGGCCGGCGAGGCGCAGCGCCTCGCGAGCCAGATCCTCGGGCACGCCGGCCAGCTCGAACATCACTTTGCCCGGCTTGACGACCGCGACCCATCCCTCCGGGTTGCCCTTACCCGAGCCCATCCGCGTCTCGGCGGGCTTCTTGGTGTAGGGCTTGTCCGGGAAGACGTTGATCCAGACCTTGCCGCCACGTTTGATCTTGCGGGTCATCGCGACACGCGCCGCCTCGATCTGGCGGTTGGTGATCCAGCCACGGTCGAGTGCCTTCAGCCCGTACTCGCCAAAGGCGACGCTGCTGCTGCCCTTGGTGTTGCCGCGCATCCGGCCGCGCATCTGTTTGCGGTGCTTGACCCGCTTCGGCATCAGCATCAGCGACCGCCCCCTCCACCGCGTCCACCGCGTCCACCGCGGTCGTCACGACCACCGCGTCCGCCACCGCCGCGTTGTGGCGGCTCGCCGTCGGCGGGAATCTGATCGGAGCGGAAGCCCTCGGGCATCACTTCACCCTTGTTGATCCAGCATTTGACGCCGATCCGGCCGGCCGTGGTGCGCGCCTCGAAGGTCCCGTAGTCGATGTTGGCCCGCAGCGTGTGCAGCGGGACCCGGCCATCCGAGTAGCTTTCGGTCCGCGCCATCTCTGCACCGCCGAGCCGGCCCCCGACCTGGATCTTGACTCCCTTGGCGCCGGAGCGCATCGCCGAAGTCAGGGCCCGTTTCATCGCCCGCCGGAAGGCGACCCGGTTCTGCAGCTGCTCGGCGATCGACTGAGCGACCAGTTTCGCGTCGAGCTCGGGCCGTTTCACCTCGCGGATGTTCACCTTCACCGGCTTGCCGGTGAGCTTGTGCAGCTCCTTGCGCAGGGCGTCCACTTCGGAGCCCGACTTGCCGATCACGATGCCCGGGCGGGCGGTGTGGATGTCGACAGCGACCTCTCCACGGCGCTCGATCGTGATGTCGGAGAGCCCGGCGTGGGCGAGTTTGCCTTCGATGTGGTCGCGGATCCGCAGATCCTCGTCGAGGACGTCGGCGAAGCCCTTCTCGTCGAACCAGTTCGATTTCCAGTCCACGATGTAGCCGACCCGGAAACCGATGGGGTGGATCTTCTGTCCCATCTCTACTCCTCCTCCGGGCTCAGCGCCACGGCGATGTGGCTGGTCCGCTTGTTGATCGGGGTCGCCCGGCCCAGCGCGCGCGGCCGGAACCGGCGCAGGGTGGGGCCTTCGTCGACGGTTATCTCAGCGACGCGCATCTCGTCGGCGACCAGGTCGTGGTTGTTCTCGGCGTTGGACGCAGCCGACTCGATCAGCTTGCCGATGTCGCGCGCCGCACCCCGCGGTGAGAACTGGAGCAGCGCCCGCGCCTTGTCGATGTGCAGGCCGCGGACCTGGTCGGCGATGAGCCGCGCCTTGCGCGGAGCGACTCGCACGTAGCGAGAGCTGGCCCGGACCACGACCGGAGCCGGTTTGACAGTTTTTTGAGCTGATTCTTTTTTGCCAGCGGGTTTTTTGGCGCCCTCTTTTTTGGCGCCGGATTTTTTGGCAGCGGCTTTTTTCGGCGCCGTTTTTTTCTGAGCCGAGTCTTTTTTGGTGGTTTTGGCCGCCGTTTTTTTCGGAGCCTCTTTTTTCGCCACGGCTTTTTTGTCTTTTTTCTCGTCGGCCATCGCTACTCGCCCTTGGCGGTGCCGGAGTGGGCACGGAAGGTCCTGGTCGGAGCGAACTCGCCCAGCTTGTGCCCGACCATCGACTCGGAGATGAAGACCGGCACGTGCTTGCGGCCGTCGTGGACGGCGATCGTGTGACCGACCATCTCGGGGAAGATCGTCGAGGTCCGCGACCAGGTTTTCACCATCTGCTTCTGGCCGGACTCGTTCATCGCCGCGATCCGCTTCATCAGCGCCGCTTCCACCCACGGCCCCTTTTTGGTCGAGCGTCCCATCAGCGGCCGCCCTTCTTCTTCCCGCGGCGGCGACCGCGCACGATGTAGCGATCCGACTGCTTGCCCTTCTTGCGGGTGCGGTAGCCGAGCGTCGGCTTGCCCCACGGGGTCACCGGGTGGCCGCCGGGGGTGTGGTGGGCCTCGCCGCCGCCGTGCGGGTGGTCAACCGGGTTCATCGCCACGCCCCTGGTCTGCGGCCGCTTGCCCTTGTGGCGGCTGCGCCCGGCCTTGCCGATCTTCATGTTCTGGTGCTCGGCGTTGGAAAGCGAGCCGACGGTCGCGCGGCACTCGGCGCGGACCAGCCGCATCTCCGAGGAGGGCAGCCGCAGGGTCACCATCTCACCCTCCTTCGCGACCAGCTGGATCGAGGTGCCCGCGGCGCGGCCCATCTTGCCGCCCTGGCCGGCAACCATCTCGACGTTGTGGACGATCGTGCCGGTCGGCATGTCGCGGAGGGCGAGGGCGTGGCCGGGCTTGATGTCGGCGCCGTCGCCGGACTGGACGGAGTCCCCGACCGAGAGGCCCGCCGGGGCGAGGATGTAGCTCTTCTCACCATCGGCGTAGTGCAGCAGCGCGATGTAGCAGCTCCGGTTCGGGTCGTACTCGATGCTCGCCACCTTGGCGGGCACGCCGTCCTTGAGCCGCTTGAAGTCGATCTTGCGGTAACGGCGCTTGGCGCCGCCGCCGCGATGGCGCGCGGTGACGCGGCCGTTGACATTGCGCCCGCCGGACTTGCGCAGCCCCTCGGTCAGCTTGCGCTCGGGCTCGGAGGCGGTCAGCTGCTCGCGCAGCGGGTAGGTCGCGAAGCGGCGCCCGGGGCTGGTCGGTTTGCTCTTGCGGTTCGGCATCGTGTCTCCTACGCGCTCTCGGCGCCTTCGAACAGCTCGATCCGCTCGCCCGGCGCGAGCTGGACGACGGCCTTCTTCCAGGCTCGCGTTCTGCCTTTGCTGAGCCCGCGGCGCTTCGGCTTGGCCCGCACCTGGGAGGTGCGCACGGCCGCGACGTCGACGTCGAAGACCTCTTCGACCGCGGCCGCGATCTGGGTCTTGTGGGCGCGGTCGTTGACCCTGAAGGTGTACTTGCCCTCGGCGATCAGCGCGTAGCTCTTCTCCGAGACGACCGGTCGGATCAGCACGGTGCGGGCGTCCATCAGGCGAGCCTCCCCTTGAGAGTCTCCAGAGCGCTTTCGGAGAGGATCAGCGAGGCGGCGCCGATCACGTCGGCGACCCCGATCGCCCCGACCTCGGCGACCGTGACCCGGGCGATGTTGCGGAAGCTCTTCAAGGCGCCGGTCTCCTCGCCCGCGATGACGACGAGGGTCGGCTGCCGTGCGCCCCATTTCTCCAGCGCCTGCGCCGCCGCCTTGGTCGAGGGGGTGTCGTAGCCAGACGGGTCGAGAAGGGCAACGCTGCCGCGCTCCGCGTGGACCGAGAGCGCCGCCCGCATCGCCTTGCGCCGGGCCTTGCGGTTGACCTTGACCGTGTGGTGGCGCGGCTTCGGGCCGAAGGCGACTCCGCCACCGAAGCGGTTGGGAACGCCAAGCGAGCCGGCACGGGCGCGGCCGGTGCCCTTCTGGCGCCACGCCTTGGCGGTGGTGAAGGAGACCTCGCCGCGGGTCAGGGTCGAGGCGGTGCCGCGCCGCCGCGCCGCCAGGTCCGCCCGCGCGGTCTCGTGGACCAGCGACTGGTGGAAGGGCTCCGCGAACAGCTCCTGCGGCAGGTCCGCTTTCGTCGTCTTGCCGAGCACGGTCGCTTTAGCCATCGGTCCGCACCTCGACCACCGCGTTGCGTGAGCCCGGAACCGAACCCTTGATCAGCAGCAGGTTGCGCTCGGCATCGATCTCGGCGACCTCGAGGCCCCGCTGGGTCCTCCGCTTGTTGCCCATCTGCCCCGGCATCCGCATCCCTTTGAAGACGCGGGCTGGGAAGGCGCTGGCGCCGATCGAACCCGGGGCACGCACGTTGTGCGAACCGTGGGTCACCGGGCCGCGGCTGAAGTTGTGGCGCTTGATCCCACCCTGGAAGCCCTTGCCGATCGAGACGCCGGAGACTTTGACCTTCTGGCCGGCCTCGAACGAGGCGACGGTGACGTCGTCGCCGATCTTGGGACCCTCCTCGCCACCGAGCTCCTCGTCGCGGAACTCGACCAGGTGCCGCATCGGCGGCGCCCCGGCCTTCTTCAGGTGGCCCACCTCGGCCTTGCTCAGCTTGCCCTCCTTGACCTCGTCGAAGGCGAGCTGCACTGCCGCGTAGCCGTCCCGCTCGGAATCGCGGACCGCGGTCACCTTGCAGGGGCCGGCCTCGATCACGGTCACCGGGGTGACCGTGCCGTCCTCGCCGAAGACCTGCGTCATGCCGAGCTTCTTGCCGAGGATCGCAGCCATCGGGGCCCTAGAGTCGGATCTCGATGTCGACGCCGGCGGGCAGCGAGTCGAGGCGCTGCAGCGAGTCGACGGTTTTCGGCGACGGCTGGTGGATGTCGATCAGCCGCTTGTGGGTGCGGATCTCGAAGTGCTCGCGCGAGTCCTTGTCCTTGAACGGCGAACGGATCACGCAGTAGACGTTTTTCTCGGTCGGCAGGGGGACGGGGCCGGATACGGTCGCTCCGGTCCGCTCCGCCGTCTCGACGATCTCGCGGGCAGCCCGATCTATGGCGTCGTGGTCGTACGCCTTCAGTCGGATCCGGATTTTCTGTGCCGCGATCGTCGCCACGGTTATTTCTCTTTCGGTCTCCCTGCGCGGCCTTACCGCGCGGAAAGGGCGCCGCCCCTTGGTGGTGGGGCGCCGCCCCCTGGTCGTATGTCTTTTTAGTTTTCTCGCCGCGAGAGCGGCGAGGGCAGCCTAGCCAGCCGCCCTGTGCAGCGTTACTCGATGACCTCGGAGACGACCCCCGAGCCCACGGTCCTGCCGCCCTCGCGAATCGCGAAGCGCAGGCCCTGATCCATGGCGATCGGCTGGATCAGCTCGATCGTCATCTCGACGTTGTCGCCCGGCATCACCATCTCCGTCCCCTCGGGGAGGTTGGCGATCCCGGTCACGTCGGTGGTGCGGAAGTAGAACTGAGGCCTGTAGCCGGAGAAGAACGGCGTGTGACGGCCGCCCTCCTCCTTTTTCAGGCAGTAGACCTCTGCTTTGAACTTGGTGTGCGGGGTGATCGAGCCCGGCTTGCAGAGCACCTGCCCGCGCTCGATCTCCTCGCGCTTGGTACCGCGCAGAAGCGCGCCGATGTTGTCGCCGGCCTGGCCCTGATCGAGGATCTTGCGGAACATCTCGACCCCGGTGACCACCGTGGTGGTCGTGTCCTTCATGCCGACGATCTCGACCTCGTCGCTGGTGTTGACGATGCCCTGCTCGACGCGGCCGGTGGCAACGGTGCCGCGGCCGGTGATCGAGAAGATGTCCTCGATCGGCATCAGGAAGGGCTTGTCGAGCTCGCGAACCGGCTCCGGGATGTAGGAGTCGAGCGCGTCGGCCAGTTCGAAGATCGCCTTCTGCGCGTCTTCGTCACCCTCCAGCGCCTTCAGCGCCGAGCCTTTGACGATCGGGGTCTCGTCGCCGGGGAAGTCGTACTCGTCGAGGAGTTCCTTGACCTCCTCCTCGACCAGCTCGATCAGTTCGTCGTCGTCGACCTGATCGACCTTGTTGAGGAAGACGACCACGTGCGGGACGTTGACCTGACGGGCGAGCAGGATGTGCTCGCGGGTCTGCGGCATGACGCCGTCGGCGGCCGAGACGACCAGGATCGCACCGTCCATCTGGGCGGCGCCGGTGATCATGTTCTTCACGTAGTCGGCGTGACCGGGACAGTCGACGTGCGCGTAATGGCGGTTGTCGGTCTGGTACTCGACGTGTGAGGTCGCAATCGTGATCCCGCGCTCTTTCTCCTCAGGCGCGTTGTCGATCTCCTCGAAGCTCTTCGCCTCGGCGCCGCCTTTGGTGGAGAGCGTTTTCGTGATCGCGGCCGTCAGCGTCGTCTTGCCGTGGTCGATGTGACCGATGGTGCCGACGTTCACGTGCGGCTTGTCGCGCTCGAACTTCTCCTTTGACATCGCTCTCCGTTCTACCTTTCGAAGTCGTGTTTATTCGGTTGTCTGCGGGCGAACCTGGGAAATATAGCCAGAATCACGAGGTCGCCCCCACCGGCTCGCCCGACCGGTGCTCGACGATCTCCTCGGCGATGTTCGCCGGGACCTCCTCGTAACGCTCGAACTGCATCGTGTAGGTGGCTCGGCCCTGGGTCGAGGATCGCAGATCGGTGGCGTAGCCGAACATCTCGCCGAGCGGCACGAAGGCCTGGACCGCAAGCGCGTTGCCCCGTTGGTCCTGGCCCTGGACCTTGCCGCGCCGCCGCGAGAGGTCGCCGATCACGTCGCCGAGGAAGTCCTCGGGGGTTACCACCTCGACCGCCATCACCGGCTCCAGCAGGACGGGGTCGGCCTTGCGGGCGGCCTCCTGGATCGCCATCGAGCCGGCGATTTTGAAGGCCATCTCCGAGGAGTCGACGTCGTGGAAGGACCCGTCGATCAGTTCGACTTTGACGTCGACCATCGGGTAGCCGGCCTTGACGCCGTTTTCGAGAGCCTCTTTCATCCCCTGTTCGGCCGGGCCGATGTATTCGCCGGGAATGGTGCCGCCCTTGATCTTGTTGACGAACTCGAAGCCCTCGCCCGGTGCCGGCTCGGCATTGATCACGACGTGGCCGAACTGGCCGCGGCCGCCGGTCTGGCGGACGAAGCGCGCCTCGACCTTCTTGACCTCCTTGCGGATCGTCTCGCGGTAGGCGACCTGCGGCTTGCCGACGTTGGCGTCGACTTTGAACTCGCGCAGCATCCGGTCGACGATCACCTCGAGGTGGAGCTCGCCCATCCCGTGGATCAGGGTCTGTCCGGTTTCCTCGTCGGATTCGATCCTGAAAGTCGGGTCCTCCTCGCCGAGGCGCTGCAGGGCGGTTCCCATCTTCTCCTGGTCGGCTTTGGTTTTCGGCTCGATCGCCACCGCGATCACCGTCTCCGGGAATTCGATGCTCTCCAGGGCGATCGGCGCGTCGGGGGCGGCCAACGTGTCGCCGGTGCCCGTTTCCTTGAGGCCGACGCCGGCGCAGATGTCGCCTGAGTAGACCTCCTCGATCTCCTCGCGGCTGTTGGCGTGCATCATCAGCAGCCGGCCGATCCGCTCGGTCCTGCCCGTTTTCACGTTGAGGACGCGACCGCCGGCCTCGAGCTTGCCCGAGTAGACGCGGAAGTAGGTGAGTTTGCCGACGTAGGGGTCGGTCATGATCTTGAACGCGAGCGCGGCGAAAGGACCGCTGTCGTCGGCGGGGCGTTCCGCCTCGGTCGGCTCGTCTTCGCCCTTCCCCGCGGGAACCAAGCCGGTCACCGGCGGCACCTCGAGCGGCGAGGGGAGCAGCTCGACGATCGCGTCCAGCAGCGGCTGCACGCCCTTGTTCTTGAAGGAAGAGCCGCAGAGGACCGGGGTGACCTTGGTGTCGAGACAGGCCCGGTGCAGGGACTTGGCGATCCGCTCGTGCGGAATCTCCTCCTCGGCCAGGTAGGCCTCCATCAGCTCGTCGTCGTAGTCGGCGCAGGCCTCGATCAGCTGCGTGCGGTACTGCGCGGCCTGCTCCTGCAGATCGGCAGGGATCTCGACGGTCTCGAACTCGGTGCCCAGCTCGTCCTTCCAGACCAGCGCCACCATCTCGATGAGATCGATGACGCCTTCGAAGTCGCCCTCGGCGCCGATCGGCAGCTGGATCGGCAGCGGGTTGGCCCCGAGACGGTCGACCATCGTCTGCACCGAGTTGAAGAAGTCGGCGCCGGTGCGGTCCATCTTGTTGATGTAGGCGATCCGCGGAACCCGGTACTTGTCGGCCTGGCGCCAGACGGTCTCCGACTGCGGCTCCACCCCGGCCACTGCGTCGAAGACGGCGACGGCGCCGTCGAGGACGCGCAGGCTGCGCTCGACCTCGACCGTGAAGTCGACGTGGCCCGGCGTGTCGATGATGTTGATCCGGTGCCCCTCCCAATCGCAGGCGGTGGCGGCGGAGGTGATCGTGATCCCGCGTTCCTGCTCCTGCTCCATCCAGTCCATCACCGCGGCGCCCTCGTGGACCTCGCCCATCTTGTGGGTGCGGCCGGTGTAGTAGAGGATGCGCTCGGTCGTCGTCGTCTTACCGGCGTCGATGTGCGCCATGATCCCGATGTTGCGGGTTTTCTCGAGGGGAAAAGTTCGTGGCATGGTCTTAAGGTAGTTGTCTTGAAGCGGGAACGAGAGTCAAAAAAGAAATCGGGGCCGACCGGCAAGAGCCGCCGGGATCGGCGCATGAAAAAGGCCCTTGCGGGCCCGGCGAAACGAACTGCAAAAAAGAAGCCTGAGCGACGGGCGATGATAGCAGCGGTTCGTCGCCGCGCACTGGTCGTCCGGGTGCGGGCGAAAACGCTGACGCGCCGGGTCGATCGCGAGGTCAACCGCCTGATGGTCAGGGCCTGGCCGTCGATCGCCCGAGCCGCGAAGCGTTGCCGGGCAACGGCGACCCGCTGGGCGCGCCGGGCCGACCGCCGCCTGCGGCCGGTCGCGGTCCGATTCTTCCGCCTGCTCTCGGCGCTCGAACGGCGCCTGCTGCGGGTACGCGACCTGGCGATCCGCGCGGCGACGCGGGCCAGCGCCGTCCTCACTCAGCGGCGGGCGATCTGCGGGGTGATACTCGCTTCGGCCGCTTGCCTCGCGGTCGCGCAGTTCGTCGAGTACCGCGCGGTCGAGGTCGGGCAGCCCGGCTACGCGGGGCTGTCGGCGGCGACCCCGCCCACGGTCGCGGTCGAGACGGCGGGCGAGGCGCACGCCTACCTGCTGCTGCCGGTGGCGCTGCTCGCCGCGGTCCTCGCCGCGGTCGCGATGCGCAACGAGCGCCGCCGCGGCCTCGGCCGCGTCGTCATCGGCCTCGGGCTGCTCAGCCTCGCCGTCGTGCTCCTGATCGACCGGCCGGCGGGGCTCGACGCGGCCGCCCAGGAGGCCCAGTTCTCGGGCGCCACCGCCGTGCTCGAGGACGGCTTCTACGCCCAGATCGCCGCGGCATTCGGACTGATGCTGGGCGGCATTCTGCTGGCGCGAGAGCCCAGGGCACGGCTGGCGCGATCGAAGCGGCGGTCCAGGCCGCGAAAACCAAGCCCGGCAAGGACGCAGGGAGGCCCCCGCCGCGCACGCACTTCTGGTGCGTAAGCAAGGGGGCCGACCGAGGACGTAGCCAGGCGCCGGTTTGCAGCGGCCTGTACCATGCCGGGCCGTGCCGAACACGAATCAACTTATTAGGAAGGGCCGCAAGCGCCCCAAGAAGAAGACGACGACGCCGGGCCTCAAGTCGGGGCAGGGCAACAAGAAGAGGGTCGCGGCGCCGCAACGGCGAGGTGTCTGCACCCGCGTCGCCACGGTAACCCCGAAGAAGCCGAACTCGGCCCTGCGCAAGATCGCCCGTGTGCGGCTCACCAACGGGATGGAGGTCACCACCTACATCCCCGGCGAGGGCCACAACCTGCAGGAGCACTCGGTGGTTCTGATCAGGGGCGGACGGGTCAAGGACCTGCCGGGCGTCCGCTACAAGGTCGTCCGCGGCACGCTGGATGCGTCCGGCGTCGCCGACCGCAAGCAGGCTCGCTCCCTTTACGGGGTCAAGGCTTCCTAGTGCCGCGCCGCTCCGCAGCCACGATTCGCCCGGTCGAGCCCGACGCGCAGTACCGCAACCGGCTCGTCCAGCAGGTGATCAACAAGACCATGCAGGACGGCAAGAAGGCTCTTGCCGAGCGGATCGTCTACGACGCGCTTGCGATCGTCGGCGAGCGTTCCAACGAGGATCCGGTCGAGACGCTGGAGGCGGCGATCAAACAGCTGACCCCGGTGCTGGAGGTTCGCTCGCGACGGGTCGGCGGTGCCACCTACCAGGTGCCGGTCGAGGTTCCCGCCCGCCGCGCCCGCACCCTCGCGGTGCGCTGGCTGGTCGACTTCGCCCGCAGCCGCCGCGAGTACTCGATGTCGGAGCGGCTCGCCAGCGAGATCCTCGATGCGATCCAGCAGCAGGGCTCGGCCTGGAAGCGCAAGGACGACATCTACCGCATGGCCCAGGCCAACAAGGCCTTCGCGCATTACCGCTGGTAGTTAGCCTCCCTCCATGGGCCGGCCGATCCTTGCCGTGGACGTCGACGGCGTCATCTCCCTGTTCGGTTTCGACGACCCGCCGGCGAAGGGCGAGGCACGGTTCGAGCTGGTCGACGGGATGGTGCACTGCATCTCCCTGGTGGCCGGCGAGCGGCTGAAGCGGCTCGGCGAGCACTACGAGCTGGTCTGGGCGACCGGCTGGGAGGAAAAAGCCAACTACTACCTGCCCAACATCCTCGGCATGCCGGAGCTGCCCTACCTCAGCTTCGACGGCGCCGCCCGCTTCGGCTCTGCGCACTGGAAGCTGGGGCCGCTGGACGAGTACACCAAGGGGAGGCCGGCGGCCTGGATCGACGACAGCTTCGACGAGAGCTGCTACGAGTGGGCGCGGGGCCGGGAGGAGCCGACCCTGCTCGTCCCGACCGAGCCCGCGCTCGGCCTGGAGGAGGTCCAGGTCGAAGCGTTGACGGCCTGGGCTCGCAGTCTAGACTGACCCGATGGAAGGCTTTTTGCCGATCTTCTTCCTGCTTGTGGTGCTGAAGATCCCGGTTCTCGGTGCTCTTTGGCTGATCTGGTGGGCGGCCAAGGCGCCGGAGGCCGAGGGCAACCCCGAAGGCTCGGATGGCGGCTCTGGCCGCTGGCGCCCGCAACCGATCCTCCCCCGCGGTCCCCGCCGCGGCCCTCACGGTGGCACCGCTCGCCCGCTTCCGGCCTGTCCGCCCGGTGGGCGACCGCGGGTGGCTAGGCCGTCTGCGCTACCCGCTTACGCTCATGGCGAATCTCACGGAGATAGGGGTGGAAATCCACCTCGACCGTGTGACGCTTAGAAGCGACGAAACGCTTTCCCAGCCAGCGTTCGTACTCGGCGATCTCGGCGTTCATCTCACTTACCGAAGGTAAGCTCGCCTTGCTGCGCAGGAGGTCCGCGACCCATTCGGACTGGGCCTCCGCGATCGGCATGATCGGGCCCAGGGGCTGGATGAAGCCGATGAAGTAGAGCCCCTGGTGCTCCGGGGCTATGACGCGACGGTAGAGGGGCATGCGATTGTCGCGAGCCTCGAACACCTCTGGCGTGAGGAAGGGGAAGCTGATCTTGTAGCCGGTGCAGTAGACGACCAGGTCGATCTCCTCCTCGCTGCCGTCGGCGAAGCGGACGGTGCGGCCGCCGCTGAAGCGGTCGATGTTGGGTTTGACCGCGATGTCGCCGTGGCCGATGCGGGGCAGCAGCTCCGAGGAGACGGTGGGATGGGCCTCGAGCAGCTTGTGGTCGGGCTTCGGCAAGCCGTAGTCGGTCATCTCGCCGATCGACATCTTCAGCAGCCTCGCGAAGAAGAAGCGCTGCACGGACAGCGGCAGCCTGCTCATGAAAGGGGGAGCCGATTCGTCGATCGGCGTGCCACCGAGGAACTTGGGCAGCACGTAGGCGCCGCGGCGCATCGCGATGAAGGTCTTCTCGGCGATCCGCGAGGACTCGACCGCGACGTCGACGGCCGAGTTGCCGATCCCGAGCACCAGAACCCGCTTGCCCTCGAGCACGTCGGGCTCGCGGTAGTGGTGGACGTGGACCTGCTCCCCCTCGAACTCCTCGGCGCCAGCGAATGCCGGTTCGGGCCAGCGCGGGTTCCAGTGGTGGCCGTTGGCGACAAGGACCGCCCGGTAACGGTTGGTTTCCCGCTTCCCCGCGGCATCCTCGACGGTCACCTTCCACCCATCTCCATCCGGCTCGACGTCGAGAACCTCGGTCCTGAAGCTGATCTTCTCGGTCAGGCCGAAGCGCTCGGCGTAGTCGTCGAAATACTTGGCGATCTGGGTATGGCTCGGGTAGTCCGGATAGTCCTCCGGCATCGGAAAGGCCTTGTAGGACATCAGCTTGCGGGCACTGTTTATGTGCAGCGAGCGGTAGGCCGACGACATGCCGTTGTCGTTTTCGTAGCGCCAGTTGCCGCCGATCTTCGAGCCCTTCTCGAAGCAGTCGAAGGGGATGCCGCGGGCGCCAAGCACCTGGCAGGCGGTGATCCCGGAGCTACCGGCACCGACGATGCAGACCTTTTCCGGACTGGCCACGCGGCCAAATCTACCCGTCGGAGCGGTTCAGGGGTGAAGAGGTTCACCCCTGGGGTCGGTAGTTGGAACGGCCGATCCGGCCGAAGCTTGGCTCATCGGGAATTACACACAACGAAAGGAGACCCCCGATGACCCGCAACCGCAAGTTCCGTCCGTCCCCCGCAATGGCAATCAGCTGCGTGGCCCTGTTCCTGGCCCTCGTCGGCACCGCCTTCGCGGCCCCCAAATTCGCGGTCCGCTCGGCGCAGATCGTCGACAACACCGTCCGCACCGTCGACCTCCGCGACAACGCAGTCAAGTCGGCGAAAATCGCCGACGCCACGGTTGGCGCCGCCGACCTTGGCATCGACTCCGTCGGCACCGAGGAGATCGCCAAAGACGCGGTCAAATCGGATGAGATCGCCGAGAACTCGGTCGCCTCCCCCGAGGTGGCTCCGGACTCGCTTACTGCAGGCGATCTGGCGGCCAACTCGGTCGGCAGCTCCGAGGTAGCCGACGAGTCGCTGACTCAGAACGACCTGGCCGCCAACTCGGTCGGTTCGAGCGAGCTGCAGGCCAGCTCCGTCCGCGCCTCCGAGCTGGGCCCGATCACCACGGTCACGAAAAGCACCACGATCACCCCCGGCAACAACGGGTTCGTGACCGCCGACTGCCCCGCGGGCACCACGGTGATCAGCGGCGGCGGCCTGACCGGCAACTACACGGTCCCCCTCGTCGGCACCGTCCGCAGCGGCAACGGCTGGAGCGCCTACGCCCGCAACATCACCGCCAACGACAGCACCGTAACCGCCTACGCCTACTGCCTAGCCGCGTAAGCGCCAAGCAGATCTCAACCAAAGCGGCCGGGGCCCACGCCCCGGCCGCTTTGCGTTCCGGCCGGGGGTGATTTTGCGTTCCCCCGGAGGTGAGTTCGCGTTTAGTTACGCATAGCGAGACTAAACGCGAACTCACCGCGACCAGCAGCAGTCGCCGTGATCGAGCCGACCTCGGACCACCAGGAGCTATCGAGGAGGGGCGGGGTGCCCCTCCTGCGCAGCGGCGTCCGTTTTTCGCACAGACAACTAAGGAGAGCCGACTAACCGCCCGGCGAAAAACCCAGCAAGCAGGAGGGGCACCCCGCCCCTCCCCCCGCTACGAGCTATTTGGACTCGTCCGAAGTCGACTCGATCTCGTTCGCGAGCTCCTCGAGCTCCTCCGCGAACGAGGGCCCGAAGCTCTCTACCGGCGCATCGGCACCGTCGACGCCCAGCTCGGCCGCCAGCTCTTCTTCGTCGAGCAGGTCCTCGTCACCGGGCGGCGCGATCTGGATCGCCGGCTCGACGGCCAGCGTCCGGTAGTGCTTGAGCCCGGTCGCGGCGGGGATCAGCTTGCCGATGATCACGTTCTCCTTGAGGCCAACGAGTTTGTCTCGTTTGCCCTCCAGCGCCGCGTCGGTGAGCACCTTGGTCGTCTCCTGGAAGGAGGCGGCCGAGAGGAAGGACTCCGTGGCCAGCGAGGCCTTGGTGATGCCGAGGATGACCTCCTCGCCTTTGGCCGGCGTGCCGCCGTCTTCCTTGACCGACTTGTTGAGTCGCTTGAGGCTGCCGCGATCTTCGAGCTGGCCGGGGAGCAGGCCGGTCGAGCCCTTCGACTCGATCCGCACCTTCTTCAGCATCTGCCGGGCGATCAGCTCGATGTGCTTGTCGTTGATGTCGACGCCCTGCGCGCGGTAGACCTTCTGCACCTCGGCGACCAAGTAGAGCTCCGTCTCGGTGCGGCCCCGGATCGCCAGTAGGTCAGCCGGGTAGAGAGAGCCCTCGTTGAGCTGCTGGCCGACCTCGACTTTCTCGCCGTCGGCGACGTGCAGGCGGGTGCGCGGCGGGAAGCTGTAGCTGTGCTCCTCGCCGCTCGACTCGGTGACGTTCACTTTCAGGGCTTTGTCGGTTTCCTCGACCGAGATCTTGCCCGCGGCCTCTGCCATCTGCGCCAGGCCCTTCGGTTTACGCGCCTCGAAGAGCTCGACGATCCGGGGCAGGCCCTGGGTGATGTCCTGGCCGGCGACGCCTCCGGTGTGGAAGGTGCGCATGGTGAGCTGGGTGCCCGGCTCGCCGATCGACTGGGCGGCGATGATGCCCACCGCGTCGCCGATGTTGACCGTGAAGCCCGTCGCCGGCGCGACGCCGTAGCAGGAGCGGCACACGCCCGACTCGGCCTCGCACTTCAGGGTCGAGCGGACCGGAATCTTGACGTCATCGTCGCCGCAGGCCTCGGCGATCGCCTCGACGTCCTCCATCGTGATCTCCTGGTTGCGCTTGAGCAGCTCGCGACCGCGTTTGGTCTCGAGCTTTTTCGCAGCCAGGCGGCCGGCGAGGTTGTCGTTGAGCGAGTTGTCGTCCTTGCGGAGCGCCATCTCGATGTGTTCCTTGGTTTTGCAGTCCTCTTCGCGGACGATGACGTCCTGGGCGACGTCGACGAGGCGGCGGGTCAGGTAGCCCGAGTCCGCCGTGCGCAGCGCCGTGTCGGCCAGGCCCTTTCGGGCGCCGTGGGTGGAGATGAAGTACTCCAGGACCGAGAGGCCCTCCATGAAGTTGGCCTTGATCGGCCGCTCGATGATTTCGCCCTTCGGATTGGCCATCAGGCCGCGCATCCCCGCCAGCTGGCGGATCTGCTTGAAGGAGCCGCGAGCGCCCGAGTTGGCCATCATGAAGATCGGGTTCAGCTCGTCGAGGTTGTCCTCCATAGCCTGCGCGACCTCGTCGGTCGCTGCGTTCCAGCGTGAGGTGATCGCCTCGTGGCGCTCTTCGCCGGTGATGTACCCGTCGTCGTACTGGGCCTGGATCGCCGTCGTCTCCTTCTCGTAGCGCTCGAGGATTTCCGCCTTGTTCGGCGGCGAGACCACGTTGTTCTTGGAGACCGTGATCCCGGCCTGGGTCGCGTAGTGGAAGCCGAGATCCTTGAAGGCGTCGAGCACCTGTGAGACCGCCGGTGCGCCGTAGGCCTCGACCAGGTCGGAGACCATCTGGTTGACGTCGCGCTTCTTGAGCGCATGGTTGACGAACTCGAAGCGCTCCGGATCGAACTCGTCGCCGAGGGCGTCGGAGAGCTCGCGCTCGATCTTCTCGTTGAAGATGATCCGCCCCACGGTGGTGAGGAAGTGCTCGTGCCCCGCCCGCCGGTACTCGGCCTGGTCGTGCAGCTTGCAGCCGCCGTTCTCGTAGACGAGCTCGGCCTCCTGCGATGAGCGGAAGGTCTTCGGCTGATTGCCGTTCCGGGCGGCGCCCTTGCCCGCCTTCAGCTCCTCGTCGATCTTGTTCAGCTCCTCGGCGTCGGGGCCGTAGGTGAGGAAGTAGATCCCCAGCACCATGTCCTGGGTCGGCGTCGCCAGCGGCGCGCCGTGAGCCGGCGAGAGGATGTTGTTCGCCGAGAGCATCAGGATCCGGGCCTCGGCCTGGGCCTCGGCGGAGAGCGGCACGTGGACCGCCATCTGGTCGCCGTCGAAGTCCGCGTTGAAGGCGTGGCAGACGAGCGGGTGAACCTGGATCGCCTTGCCCTCGACCAGGACCGGCTCGAAGGCCTGGATCCCCAGACGATGCAGGGTCGGCGCGCGGTTGAGCAGCACCGGGTGCTCGTGGATGACCTCCTCCAGCACATCCCAGACCTCCGGGACCATCGACTCGACCATCTTCT
>DATMEP010000067.1:0-28026 GCA_035556755.1 Solirubrobacterales bacterium | reverse complement strand
ACCGAGCCCTCCTCGTTCTGGGCCGGCATCACGACCGAGAGCTTCACGCCGCGGCCACCGCCCAGCGCTCGGCGTTCTGCTCGTACATCTCGCGCAGGATCGCCTCGACGTCGTAGCGCAGCTCCCAGTCCGGGTGGTCGGCTTCGAACGGCGCCAGGTCGGAGATCCACCAGCGGTGGTCGCCGATCCGCGGCTCCTCCCCCATCTCCCAGCTCAGCTCGTGGCCAGCGACCCGCTCGCAGATCCCGATCGCCTCCAGCATCGAGCAGTTGCTGTGGCGGCCGCCACCGATGTTGTAGACGGCCGCCGGCTTGGGCGCGGCGTGGAAGGCGGCGAAGGCGGCGATCAGGTCGGCGCTGTGGATGTTGTCGCGGACCTGCTTGCCGTCGTAGCCGAACACGGTGTACGGGGTGCCGGTCGCGGTGCACTTCATCAGGTAGGCGAGGAAGCCGTGCAGCTTGGCGCCGGCGTGCTGGGGACCGGTCAGGCAGCCGCCGCGGAAACAGACGGTCGGCATCCCGAAGTAGCGGCCGTACTCCTGGACGAGCAGGTCGGCGGCGGCCTTGGAGACGCCGAAGAGCGAGTGGGTGCAGGAGTCGATCGACATCGAGGTGTCGATGCCCTTGTAGTAGCGGTGGGACTCGGGCAGCTCCAGCCGCAGCTCGCCCTCCTCCAGCGGCAGGAAGTTCGGCGTGTCGCCGTAGACCTTGTTGGTCGAGCAGAAGACGAAGGTCGCCTCGGGGCAGTGGGCGCGGGTCGCCTCGAGCAGGTTGAGCGTGCCGTTGGCGTTGACGCCGAAGTCGGTCTGCGGATCGCTCGCGGCCCAGTCGTGGGAGGGCTGGGCGGCGGTGTGGATCACGAGCTCGATCGCCCTGCCGTGCTCGGCGAAGACCCGCTCGACCGCGTCGCGGTCGCGGATGTCGGCGCTCTCGCTGCGGAACTCGGGGTGGGCCTCGACCAGCCGCGCGGTGACGTGCGCGGTCGAGGCCTCGGCGCCGAAGAACTGCGCCCGCATGTCGTTCTCGATCCCGACCACGTCGTACCCTTCGCGCACGAAGTGGCCGACGGCCTCGGACCCGATCAGGCCCCCCGAACCGGTGACGATCGCTACTGGCATCCGCGTCCTACTCCCTTCCCCCAACCGGGGTATCGATGTTCAGGGCCTGCCCGAGCCGCTCGCCCTCGGCGGCGATCCAGGCGTCGATGTCGGCGAGGACCTGCCGGGCGCTGCGCCGCGGCCGCCACTCGTCGAACTCGAACAGCCTGGCGCAGTCCGAGAGGTAGACCGGCACGTCGCCGACTCGCGTCTCGGGCTCCGGCTCGATCGCGACCTCGTTGCCGGTCAGCTCGCGGCAGATATCGGTCGTCTCGCGCAGCGAGAGCGAGCACTCGCGGCCGCCGCCGACGTTGAAGGTGCGGCCGTCCCAGCGCTCGGGGTCGAGCAGCTGGCGCTCGACCAGGTCGACCAGGTCCTCGACGTGGAGCAGGTCGCGCACCTGCTTGCCCGCGCCGCCGAAACCGATGTAGCGGAGCGGCTGGCCGAAGCGGTGGGAGAGCATCCAGTGGGTGAATACCCCCTGGTCGACCTTGCCCATCTGCCAGGGGCCCGCGATGACCCCACAGCGGTCGACGACGGCGCGGACGCCGAGCCCGGCGCGGTACTCCTCGATCAGCAGCTCGGCGGCCAGCTTGGTCGTCCCGTAGAGGGTGCGCGGCCCGGCCAGCGGGAAGTCCTCGGCGATGCCCGCGGCGGAGGCGCCGGGCAGCGGCTGCTCGGCGCTCAGCTCGAAGCGCGTCTCGGCCTCTTCCAGGACCAGCTCCAGCTGCGGCTCGACCGGGTAGACGCGGCTGGTCGAGAGGAAGACCATGAAGGCGCCGGCGCGCCGGGCCAGCTCGAGGCAGTTGTAGGCGCCGGTCAGGTTGGTGTGGACGAGATAGCCGGTGTCGCCGTCGGTCCCCGACATCACCGAGGGCTCGGCCGAGCACTCGATCAGAGCGTCGAGGTCGGAGAACTGCTCCAGGTCCTCGGGGCTGCGCACGTCGCCGCGGACGAACTCGACCCCCGCCTCCTCCAGCCGCGGCAGGTTCAGGTCCGAGCCGCGCCGGTAGAGGTTGTCGAGCACGACGATCTCCCACTCGGGGTGCCGGGAGGCGAGCGAGACGGCGAGGTTGGAACCGACGAAGCCCGAGCCGCCGGTGATCAGCACCCGGCTCACTTGCTGCGCTTCCCGTCGCGGCGTCGCAGCAGCGGCACCCGCCAGGCCGCCTCGGCGACGATCGAGCGGTCCATCTTGGAGACGCCGACCTGGCGGTCGCGGAAGACGATCGGGACCTCGGCCACGCTGAACCCGCGCTGGATCGCGCGGTAGGTCATCTCGACCTGGAAGGCGTAGCCCTTCGACTCGATCGAGTCGAAGTCGATCGCCTCCAGCACCTCGCGGTGGAAGCACTTGAAGCCACCGGTCAGGTCGCGCACCTCGACCCCGAGCACGAGGCGGGCGTAGGCGCTGCCGCCGCGGCTGATCGCCTGCCGCAGCAGTCCCCATTCACGCACGCCGCCGCCGGGCACGTAGCGCGAGCCGAGAACCAGGTCGGCACGCTCGGCGGCGTCGAGCAGGCGCGGCAGGTAAGCGGGGTCGTGGGAGAAATCGGAGTCCATCTCGAGGACGAGCCCGGCGCCGCCGGCGAGCGCCCGGCGGAAGCCGGCGATGTATGCGGGGCCGAGGCCTTCCTTGTGCGGTCGGTGCAGGACCTCGATCCCCTCCCGCTCGGCGGCGAGGCGGTCGGCGATCTCTCCCGTCCCGTCGGGCGAGTTGTCGTCGACGATCAGCACCCGCGCCGCAGCGGGCAGGTTCGCCTGTGCCGCCTCGACGAAGGCCTCGACGTTGCCGGCCTCGTTGTAGGTGGGCAGGACGAGCCAGGCCGGGCCCTGTGCCGCTGGCTGGGACATTGGGGCGATGCTATTGGCCCGCGCCGGTCGGGGATCGGCCGGTCAGGGCCGGGCCCGGCCGCCGGTCATGTCGACGAAGGCGTGCCAGGCCGACTTCGGCTTGAGGCGCGGTCCCACGCGGAAGAAGCCGGTCGAGTCGCAGAAGTTGCAGGAGTCTTCGATGTCCTTCCAGGTGAACCAGTAGGTCCCCTTCAGGTTGAGCCGGTGGCGGTTGTCGATCAGGTAGGCGTAGGCGGCGCGCATCTCCTTGATCTGGAACCGGGTCCCCTGCTCGAAGCTGACCAGGTTCGGGTTGTTCTGCGATCCCCATCCCATCTCGGTCATGTAGAGACGAGTGCGCCTGTCGTTGTTGTCGAGGATCGTCGCGCGCATGCCCTCCGCCATCGCCGCCAGCGTTTCCGCGTCTTCGGCGTAGGGGTGCAGGGCGGCGGCGTCGAAGCTCTGCTCGATCCCCGGTACCCGGTAGAGGCGCTCCAGGAAGTCGACCGCGTCCATCGCCCGGGGCGGGCGCCCGTTCGGTTCCCCGAAGAGGCCGGAGAGGAGGATCTCGGCTCCCGGGTCGACGCCCTTGATCGTCCGGGCGGAGAGCTTCAGCAGCTGGGCGTAGCGGGTCGGCGAGACGGGCTCGGCGAAGTAGAAGAAGTTGGCCTCGTTCCAGATCTGCCACTGGCGCAGCGGCAGCTTCGGCACGAAATCGCCCGAGCCCGCCCAGTGCTCACGCCAGAACTCGCCGCGCGGTCCGTAGCGTTCGACCGCGGCGCGGAGGAAGGCGACCCAGGCGCTGCGCTGGCGGGCGTTGGCGACCGGCATCCGCGTGTATTTGCCCGTCGCCCAGTCGGGCGAGGCGTAGACGAAGGGAAGGACGCGGAGGCGCTGGCGCGCCGCCTGCTCGACGATTTCGTCGAAGGCGCCCCATTCGTAGCCGCCTTTGCGGGTCAGCTGCACTCCCGACCAGGCCAGCGGCCAACGCACCGCGCCGATACGGGCGGCCCGCATGCGCTCGGCGTCTTCTTCGGTGATCGGCGTCTGCGGAGCGATCCCGAAGAAACCGGGCGGCAGCGCCGCCGAGGGGGAGACGGCCGAGGCGGAGGGAGATACCGCCGAGGACGTCGCCAGGCCGCCGACGGCGACCAGCGCGAGCGCGAGCGCGGGCAGAAGGGCTATCGCTCTCTTCGGGAGTCTCGTTCTCATCGTCTCAGTACGTGCCGCCCAGCTTGCGGTGGTCCCAGGTCGCGACTCGCTGCGGCCTGAAGTGGATCGCCACCCGCTTCGGAGCCTGGGCTTCGAGCGCCGCCTTGGCGTCGCCCTCGACCGCGGATATCCCCTCGGCGTAGCGGACGGTCAGCTCTTCCGCGAACCCCAGCACGGTCTCGAAGTCGCGGTGGATCTCCGCCTCGGCCTCGATCATAGCCCCGCGCAGTTCGCCGTACTCGTGGCCGGTCTCGATCAGGATCGTGGCCCGCGGGTCGCGCTCGAGGTTGCGCACCTTCTGCGATTTGGCGTAGGTCCAGGCCCAGACCTCTCCGTCGCGGGGCACGAACCAGAGGGGCATCGAGTGCGGCCAGCCGCTCGGCCCGTTCGAGGAGACGATGGCGACCCGCTCGTCCTGGAGCAGCTCGCGCAGCTCCCCCTCGTTCAGCTTGATCTGGTCGCGGCGGCTCATCGGCGAACCGGAAGACTGCCCGATGGAGCGGCGGGAGATGTTGCAGAATTTTTCCTTTCTGCGCGTATCTCGTGCGCCGACGCCCGATACGGTCGCCGCCATGGCGCTGCAGGAGCAGATTCCGATCCCCAAAGGCGATCCCGCCTCCCTCAGCGGTATCGTACGTACTAGATTTATTAACAACGTACGTACGTATCCACTGGAGACCGAGATGGGAATCAGCGCATCGAAACTCCGGGCCAACGTCTACCGGCTGCTCGACGAGGTCCTCGAAACCGGCCAACCGCTGGAAATCGAGCGCAACGGCAAGACCCTGGTCATCGCACCGAAGGAGCAGGAGTCGATCTGGGATCGCATGCCGCGGCGCGCGGGCTACATCGTCGGCGACCCCGACGAGCTGATCCATATCGACTGGTCTTCGGAGTGGAACCCTGATCCTTCTTGACACCCATGTCGTCGGCTGGCTCTACGAGGGCGCCTATCGGCGCATCCCGGAGCCGGTGCGCAAACTGGTGGAGACCGAGGAGCCATGCGTCTCCCCGATCATCGAGCTGGAGCTGACCTATCTGTTCGAAGTCGGGCGGGTCAGCGAGCCGGCCCAGGCGCCGCTCTCGGCGCTCGCCAGAAGCATTGGCCTGCGTGTCTCAGACGTTTCCAGTGCCGAATTGACAACGGCCGCGGTTGGTCTCTCTTGGACGCGCGATCCCTTCGACCGGTTGATCGCCGCACACGCCATCGTCGCGGATGCTCCGCTGGTCACGGCCGACCAGACGATCCGCGAGCACCTTCCCCAGGCCACCTGGGACTGACCGGGTGCTCAGCCGCTGGGGCGGCGCAGGACGACCGGCTGGGCGACGCGGCCGTCCGGAAAGGCGACGAGGAGCTGTGCCCGCAGGCGCTCGGCACTGGTTGCCGCCAGCTCGCGGCCGCGGCTGCTGAACGGAACGTGGAAGACGTGCGAGCGGGCGCCGGTCAGCCTGAACGGGCGCCGCGCGACCCCTACCCTGACCACCTTGCTCCTGGTGCGCCGCCGGGGCCCGGCGGCGACCCGAACCCGCGTCCGGGCGCGCAGCAGGATCTGGCCGGGGCACTGCGTCCCAGCCGGCCAGTCGCAGCGCACCGCGACCCGGACCGCGTTGCGGCGCACGTCGACGTCGGCGACCGAGATCGGGACCGGGATCCCGATCGTGCGGCAGCCGAGCGCGCGGTCGGAGCCGGAGCCGAGGTTCACCGCGTAGGCGCAGACCCGCTCGCGGCCGCTCTTCGCAGTGGCGAAGGTAACGTCGAAGCCGCGGCTGGGGCCGGCGGCTCGGAAGATCGTGGTGATGTCGGGACGGGGCTGCGCGGCGACCGGCCCGAGCTCGTAGGCGATCGCCCCGGGCCGTCCGGGCTTGCCGCCGACGAAGGCGCGAATCGAGACCGTGCCCGGTTCGCTGGGGTCGAACGCCCAACCGGTCATCTGCAGCTGTCCCGGCGCCAGCGCCGTGACCGAGTCGAGAGAACCCTTCGGATCGCCCCCGGCCGAGGTCGAGGTCCCGACCGTGCCCCCTTCGACGTAGTTGTTGTCGATGTTGATCGTCACCCCGCCCCAGGTCTCGTCATGCCCGCCGCGGTACTGGTGGATCCGCTGGTGATCGGCCCAGGCGTCGGCGGGGACGTAGGGGTCGCTGGCGCTCTTCAGCCCGTTCCAGTTCGCCATCCAGATGTGGTCGGGCTGCAGGTAGGTGGGGGTGCCGAGCCGGGAGACGAGGTCGGCGATGCCGGAGGCGCTGCTGCTGTAGACGCCCGACTCGTAGCCGAGCGCGTGCAGGCGCGCGGTCCAGGCGGCGAGGAAGGTGAGGGTGGCATTGGTGGCGCTCGCGGTGCGGGAGTAGCTCTCCATGTCGTTGTAGATCGGACTCCCGGGGCCGATCCCGATCGCCGCGGCCTGGGCGACCGCGTCGTCCGCGGCGGCAGACCCCTGCACCCCGGCGCCGGCCGTGCTCAGCGTCGCGCAGGAGGTGCAGCTGCTGGTCGGCGCCTGCAGCCCGACGTAGGTGGGGATCAGGTTCCAGCCGGCCGCGACCTGTTCGGCGACCCAGCTCGCGGTCAGGTTCGGCTGCGAGCAGCCGCGGTTGAGGCCACCGATGTAGACGCCGATCGCGCGGTAGGGCGAGTCGAGCCAGGCCGACATCGAGCGCCGCGAGGGCGCCGTGCAGGCGTCGAAGCCGAGGCCGGTGAAGCCCGAGAGCGCCGAGATGCGGGCGGGCGGGACACGGCTTGCCTCGGCCCGCGCGCGGGCCGCACGCGCCCCGGCGCGGGGGTCGACCAGGATCGCCCTGCGACGCCCCATGGCGCTGGCCGGGCAGCGTTGGCTGGGGCTCGGACTCCCGAGGTAGACGGCCCGGCGGTCCAGCCGCACGCAGGTCCGTGGCTGCTCGGCAAGCCGGATCACCCGCCAGCCGGCCGGAACCCGGACCTCCTCGCCCCGGAACCGGACAGTCCTCGGCTGGGATTCGGCGGCAGCATCAGCCGCGGCGACAGCCAGCCACGCCGCGACCAGGGCGAGCGTGGTCAGCACGATGCCGACCACCCGCCGATGAATCCAGCTGGAGCGATCTCGATACGCCATACCCGCCCCAACCATTGTTCAGGCCACTCGATTCGCTCGCAGAGAAGAAGAAGCTCTGCAAGGAGACGTGCCCGAATGGCAGCAGCCCGGACCGAGCCGGGCTGCTGCCTGCGAGCTCGTAGGCTGGCTCAGCCGAGTTCGACCACGGTGATCCGCAGGTTTGCCGAGGTGCCACCCCCGCAAGCCGGATCGCCGAACGAGCCGGCCGAGATGGTCTGGGCCTGCCCGGGGGTCAGCAACCCCAGGGCCGTGCTGGTCGAACCCACGTTGTTCACGTTGAACGGAGGTTCTGCGCTGGCGCTGGCGCTGATTTCGAGGAAGGTGAACGGTTCCCCGTTGACGTAGATCTGGACGCCGGCGAAGCAGGAGCCGGGTTCGCCCCCGTTGGCGTCACTGGGCGTGCCCCGCAGTTCCGCCAGCAGCTCGTAGGATTTGCCAGCGGCCGGCGTGAATACCGCAGGACCGCTGAACGGGATCGAGAAGCCGGCCCCCGTGCTTTCCGTCGTCAGGCCCGGCACGCCCGTTGCCTGCACGTCGAGGATCTGCAGGCCGGCGAGGGTGCCGGCTTTCAGCTTCGCCCGATCGACCGCTTCTTTGGCGATGCTCCGATTCGTCACCGCGTTGGCCGCGAGCTTCGAGGCCTTCACCGCGTTTTTCGCGAGGCTCCGCGTCTTCACGGCGTTGCTCGCGAGGTTCCTGCCCTTGACCGCGTTCCGCGCGATGTCCTGCGACTTGACCGCGTTCGCGGCGATGTTTTTCGACTTGACCGCGTTTTTGCCGATCTGCTCCGCGGCCCAGACGGCGCCGCCGCCGAGAGCCAGGAACAACGCCATCGTCGCGACAACGTTCGCGTAGGTGAGCCTTCCGAGAACTGCTCGCATCTATCGCCTCCTGCTAGACAGGCACACTGGCTGTGGACCAGCGCGCTCCCAATAGTCAGCGGAACCCTATTGCACAACTAGATACGAGTATTGGTACCGTGCGGTACCAACTCCAGCTCGCGCCACGGCCCCTCGCCCGCCATCGGCTGGGTGCGACCCTCCAGCCAGTCGGGCTGGAGGTCATCGTAGTGAGGGCTGGCGGGGTGGCCGGACTGGCCGGTGAACATCTGCCAGCGCGAGCGGCCGGGGTCGGTCGGGTCGGCGACCATCCGCCAGCTCGGCGCCCAGACGGCCCGGTAGGGGTCGTTCGGGTCGTAGGCGATCTGGCTCACCGTCTCCTGGGCACCGCCCGCCTTCAGCCGCCGGTTGAGCAGGCGGCGCAGCAGCGGGTTCGCCTCGCCGAGCGGATGGGGGAACTCCATCTCGTGGACGTCGCCCCAGCGCCAGCCCTCGGGGTCGGAGCCGAAGCGCTCTTCGAGGTCGTCGAGGGCGCCGGCCAGCGCCTCCAGGACGAGGCCGTCCCAGGGCCGCCCGATCAGCTCCTCGTCGCCCTCCTCCCAGAGCTTCATCAGGTGCGAGTGCCAGCGCCACGGCGAGGTGACGTGGGGCATGAAGCCGTTGTCGGCGCGGTCGAGCCAGCGCTCGCAGAGGTCTCGGTCGCCGATCGCCGCGCGGGCCACCTCACGCGCGAAGCGCAGCAGGAAGGCTTGGTAGATCGTGCCGGCGATCGAGTCCGGGTCGAGCCGGCCGTCCCAGCTGCGCAGCCGCTCGACCGCGCTCAGTTCGCGCTGCCCCGCCGGCGTCAGCTGCCCCAGCCGGCGCGCCGCCTCGAGGCCGGGGATCGAGAGGTCGTCGGACTGCATCGCCTCGAAGCCCTCGAGGTCGTGCTCCTCGCTCGCCCGCAGCAGCTGCTCGATCCGCTTGGCCCGGTAGCCGTCGAGCCAGTCACTGGTGATGTGGTGCGGGTACTCGTCGCCGACGATCCGGTTGTTGGCGGTGATCAGGAAGCCGCTCTCGGGGTCGGTCACCTCGGGCAGCTCGTCGTAGGGGACGGTCCCGTCCCACTCGAACTCGCCGCTCCAGCCCGGCTTCGGCAGGTCGGGACAGCCCCCGCGGCGCAGCGGCAGCCGCCCGATCAGCTTGTAGCCGATCGAGCCGTGGCGATCGGCCCAGACCAGGTTCGATGCGGGCGAGGTGTGCCCCTCCAGCTTGGCGACCAGCTCCGGGCCGGAGCGGATCCCGTGCAGTTCGAACATCCCCATGAAGGCGGTCGGCCGGTCGAGGGCGATCCAGCGCAGGGCGAGCGGCTCGGCGTCGTCGGCCCCGAGCGCCGCGTTGACGAGCGGCCCGTGGTGGGTGGCGCGTACCTCGAGCACCTCGGGCGCGTCGCGGCCCTTGACCGCGATCTCCTCACGGAGGATCTCCAGCGGCAGCCACTCGTCCTCGAACAGGTAGCGGTCGCCCTCGACCCGCTCGACGAAGAGGTCCTGGACGTCGGCCATCACGTTGGTGAAGGTCCAGCAGACGTCGTCGCTCTGGCCCATGTAGACGCCGGGCATCCCCGGCAGCGAGGCGCCGCGGACGGTCCGGTCGCCGAGCCTGAGGCCGACCTGGTACCAGATGCCCGGCATGCTCGGCGGCAGGTGGGGGTCGCCGGCCAGCAGCGGCGAGCCGGTGGCACTGAGGGAGCCGCTCACCGCCCAGTTGTTGGAGCCGCTCGCCTCGGCGGCGAAGCCGATCCCGCGGCGCACAGCGTCGATCTGCTCGGCCAGGGCGAGGCCGTCGCCGGACCAGGGTTCCTGGGTGACGACGGGGTTGTCGGCCGGGTAGCCGGGGTCGAGCCGCGCCGCCAGCTCGGGGCCCAGCTCGCGGGTCATGTCGGAGCGCAGCAGCTCCTTCTCCCAGTTGGTCGAGAGGCCGAAGGCGAGCAGCTTGCCGAGGCCGAGGATGTCGACCGGGCGCCACGGCTCGAACTCGAGGCGCAGCAGCTGCATCTCGAACGGCAGCGCCCGGGCGCTGCCCGCCGCCGCGTTGACTCCCGCGCAGAAACTCTCCAGTGGGGCGCGCAACTCGGGATCGAGCGCCGCCTCCTCCCGTTCCGCCGCGCGGCGCATCCCCAGCGTCCGCATCATGCGGTCGACCGGCAGCCCCTCGGTCCCGGCGAACTCGGAGACCCGCCCGCAGACGACACGGCGGTAGAAGTCGAGCTGCCAGAGCCGGTCCTGGCCGTGGCAGAAGCCCTCGGCGAACCAGAGGTCGGCGGCGTGCTCGGCCTCGACGTGGGGCACCCCCCAGCGGTCGCGCCGCACCCGCACCGGGCCCTCCAGCCCCTCCAGCTCGATCCGGCCCTCCTGCTTCGGCAGCGGCCGCCGCGCCAGCCGATGCCAGAGCGCGGCCACCGCGGCGGCGGCAAGACCGATGCTCGCGGCTCCGGCCATGGCTCCCCCCCTGATCGCACTCCGGCGCTTCATCGAACGCAGATTACTGGCTGGCTGGCCAGTATGGGTTGGACCGCCCGGATTTCGGGGAACCGGTCGGTACTCTCCGCTCGCATGAACCCTTCGACCCTTCGCATCGCGCTGCTGGCCTTCGTCGTCGCCCTGCTGATCGGAGCGCCCGCGGCAACCGCGGCCGGAAAAGCCGGCAAGGCGGCCAATGCGGGACGGCTCGATCGGAGCTTCGGCAAGGGTGGCAAGACGGTGACCGTGTTCCCCGAGGAGAGAGGCAGCGGCTACGTCAACTACCGACTGCCTTTCGAATTCGCGCCGGGCAGGATCGCGATGGCCGCTGGCAAGGGCGGCAGGCTGGTCGCCGCCAACGGCAGGGCGATCGTCGCCTTCCTCGCCAATGGCCGCCGCAACCCCAAATTCGGCGGCAACGGCTCGGTGCCGATCGGCCCGATCGAGGGCTCGCGGTTCCAGCTGGCCGACGTCGCGGTCGACTCCCGGGGCCGGATCCTGATCGCCGGCACCACCCGGCCGGTGATTCAAGTCGGCATGGACAACCTCTCGCTGCCGGGCCCCGTGCCGAGCATGGCGACGATCAGGCGCTACCTGCCCAACGGCAGGCTCGATCCGGGCTTCGGCACGGGGGGCGTGCTCAACACCGACCTCGCTGCCCCGCGACCGACCTTTGAGGGCCAGGCCTACGAGGGCTCCGCTGTCGGCGTCGTCGGCCTGACGGTGGACTCGGCCGACAGGCCGGTGGTAACCGGGAGCGCCGTCGTCGAGGTGGGTCGTTGCACTCCGTCGCAGAACCGCTACGAAATGTCGCAGGGGCTGGTCGCGCGGCTGACCGTCAACGGAGCGCCGGACCCCTCATTCGCCGGCCGGGGGGTGCAGCTGGTCGGCGGCCTCTCCTGGCTCGGCTCTCCCGCCCTGGCCTCGACCGGCGTCTTCTCCACCGGCACCAACATCGACCCGTGTCCGAGCGGCGAGAACCCGGCCGATCCCTCCGTGCTGATCGGCCTCGGCAATGACGGCAGCCTCGCCACCGGATTCTCGGGAGGCGGGGTCTGGTCGCGTCCCTTCACCCGCATCTCCGACCTCGCGGCGACCCCCTCGGGCAAACTGATCCTGCTGGCGCGGACGATCGAACTGCGCGGCGGCGAGTGGATCGAGTCGGCGGGCAAGGCGGTGCGGCTGAACCGCAACGGCTCCTTCGACAAGAGCTTCGGGCGAGGCGGGCAGGCCGACCTGCCGCTGCCCAAACGCGGGACCGTCGCGGCGATAACCGTCGATTCGAAGGGGCGCGTCCTGCTCGCCGGCCAGGCCGTGCGCAATTTGCGCCGCAAGAAAGGCAAAGGCGCGCAGTCACAGTTGAAGTTCCTGCTGCTGCGGCTGACGGCGGCGGGCGAGCCCGACCGCGGCTTCGGGCGCGGCGGACGGGTGACGACCGGCTTCAAGAAGGCGAACGTCCGCGCCACCGACGTCCTGGTCGACCGCGTCGGCCGCATCGCGGTCGGAGGCAAGCTCTCCAGCCCCCGGACCGGCAACGGGTTCGCGATCGCCCGCTACCTGGGCGGCTAACCAACCGCCGAAAATCTCATCACGTTTTCCATGTGATGAATGGAAAACGTGATGAGATTTCTTAATCGGCCAGGTCGTCGGGGAGCCGGCCCTCGGCCGCGAGCTTCTGCAGGTGGGCTTCCATCACCAACGCCGCGGCCGGGCGCATCGCGTCGGGGATGTCGTCCCAGGCATCGGCAAGCAGTGCTTCGCGGGAGCGCTCGCCGCGCTCCAGGGCGGCGAGGAGGCGCCGCTCGCGCATCTCACGGTGCTCGACGTACTCGGCGAGCTTCGCGGCCGGATCGGTGACCCAGGGGCCGTGGCCGGGGCAGATCAGCTCGATCTCCTCGGCCTGGACGCGCCGCAGCGAGTCCATGTAGGCGGCAAGCGAGCCGCCGTCGGGCGGGACGAAGGTCGAGCCTTCGCCGAGGACCAGATCGCCGCTGAAGCAGACCCGGTCGGCGGTGAAAAGACAGACGTGGTCGGCGGCATGGCCCGGGGTCGCCATCGCCCGCAGCCCGCCGTGCTCCTCGCCGTCGCCGGACAGGACGACCGGCGCCCCCGCCATCGCTTTCAACGGCTCCGCCCCGTCGGCGTGGTCGCCGTGAGTGTGGGTGAGCAGGATCAGGTCGATTCCCCCCCTCTCCTCCGCCGCAGCGACGATCGCAGCCAGGTGTCCCGCGTCGGCCGGGCCCGGGTCGATCGCCACACATGGATCGGACCCGTACAGATAGGTATTCGTCCCCTCCAGCGTCATCGGCCCGGGATTCGGGGCAACGACCCTAAGAATCTCCACGTGCCCAGGTGCGTGAGTCACGTCAGAGCGGGTACCTCAGGCGCCGGCCGCGACCTCGTCGGCGATCGCCTTGCGCGCCTCGGGCGGCTCGAGCACGACGAGGTCGCCGGCGCCGCGCAGGACCTCCCGCACGAGCCACGAGGTGCCGGCGTAGGGAAGCTCGACGACGACAGCGCCGTCGGCCAGCTCCTCGACCACGGTCCGCTCCTCGCGCAGCCACCGGGCCCGGTCGGGTGAGACCCAGACGCGGGCGACCTGGGCGGTCGGCACCTCGCCGTCGGTCATCCAGCCCTCGACCCCGGCGATCTCTTCGACCTCCAACCGCGGCTCGAAGGTCGCCCCCGTCGCCGCCGCCTCCTTGACCCGGTCGAGCTTGAAGTGGCGGATGCCCTCTTTGGTCAGGTCGTAGCACTCGACGTACCAGCCCTCGCGCCCGTTCTCCAGCCGGTAGGGCTCGACCTCGCGCTTGGTGAAGGTGTCCTCGTTCTCCTTGTAGTAGTCGATCTTGAGGACCTGGCGGGAGCCGATCGCCTCGTTGACGAGCCGCGCCACCTCGACGTCGCCGCCGCTTCCCGAGGCGATCTCCAGCCCCTCCTCGGAGGGATCGTGGCCGAGCGCCTTGACGATCTTCCCGCGGGCGGTCTGCAGCCCGCCCTGGGGCAGGTGGTCGCCGAAGAGGTCGATCGCCGCGACGAGGGCCTTCGCCTCCAGCGGCAGCAGCCGCGCCGGGCGGGCGAAGTTGTCGCCGTAGGGCTCGGAGTCGACCTCGATCTCCTCGCCCAGGATTTCGGCGTAGAGGACGTAGGTGCCGCCGCCGAAGTTGACGACGTTGAGCAGGTCGATGTCCTCCTGCAGCTCCTCGGCGGTGAGCTCGAGCCGCTCGCGCAGGTCGGCGACCTGGAGCCGCTCGCTGCGCTTGGCCGAGTCGATCAGCATGCCGGCGAGGGTGACGAGGCGGGCGAAGCGCTCGGGCCGGATCGCCGCCTCGCCGCGGCCGTTGGAGCGGGTGCGGCGAGGCGCCTCGCGCAGCGGGCGCTCGACCGTCGTAGCGGGCTCGAAGCCGTTCTCGTGACGGCTGTGCAGAAGCGTCAGTCGCTCCTGCGCTTCGGCGCGGAGCTCGGCCGGGGCGAGCACCTCGGCGTTCTGGCGCCAGCGCAGCACCCAGGCGATCAGCTCACGCGGCGAGGCGTAGTCGGTCTCGAAGACCGTCCCCTTGCCGGGCGCGCCATCGGCCTTCTTCGCCGCCCGCAGCTCGCCGTAGGCGCCGAAGTCGCGCTCGATCAGCCAGGAGACCCGGTCGCGGAAGAAGATCGTCGCCCGGCCGCGGATCTCCCCCAGCTGCCAATCGGCCCGGCCGCCGTAGTCGCGCCGGTCGAAGTCCTCGGGCGGCGAGAAGTCGTGCTCGGCCTTCGAGGCGTAGCCGACCTTGCCCTGGATCCGCGAGAGGCGGAAGACGCGGACCGCCTCGCGCTCGTGCGAGTGGCCGATCAAATAGAACTGGCCACTGCGGAAGACGAGGTGGAAGGGGTCGACCTTGCGCTTCTCGGTCTCGTCGCGCTCCATCGTGTAGTAGGTGAACTCGATCGTCTTGCGGCGCGAGATCGCGGTCTCGATCTTCGAGAGCCGCTGTGAGAGGTCGCGGCCCCCGGCCGAAGCGGTCATCGCCATCTCGACCGGCGCCCGCTCGCCCTCGCTGATCGGGTTTGGGTGTCCCCAGGCGACCTGCTGGAGCGCCAGGCGAAGTGGCTCGGCGTAGGCGAAGCCGCCGTCGGTGAGCAGCGAGAGCGCCGTGCTCAGCGCCGCCAGCTCGTCGTCGCTGAACTTGATCGCGTCGAGGTAGAAGTTCTCCGGCGGCAGCGAGTAGAGCTCGGCCTCGAAGAACCCCTCGCCCGGTTTCTCCACCCCGAGCTGGATGCCGAGGCTCTCCAGCTCGGCGCGGTCGGCGTAGAAACGGCGCGCGAACGCGTCGTCGTTCATGTCGCTGTAGCCCTCCACCTCGCGCTTGATCTCCAGGGCCGAGACCGGCCTCCCCTGCGCCATCAGGAACGAGATCAGCGAGAGCTGGCGGATCAGCTTCTCGGTGTCCTTCGCCACGAGCCCAGAATAGTGAGAGCGGGCCCGCGGGCTCCCTGCCCAGAGCGCCACAAGCCCGCAATTTAGAAGGTTCCGACGCGGCTCAGGCCGCTTGGCGAGTACCGAAGTAGGCCGAACCGGAGAGGGCGCGGTCGAAGCCCGACCAGGACTGTCCCTCGGGCAGCTCGCGCTCGAGCCGGTCGAAGCTGCCGAGACGGCCACCGAGGTTGTCGATCATGTGGACGAGTACGGCCTCGCGCGTCGCGGGCACCACCGGCGAGCCGTGTTCGAGCGAGCCGTGGTGGCTGAGGATGATGTGGAGGACGGCCTGGGCGAGGCCGGGATCGAACCCCGGGAGCTCCTCGATCTGGCGGCGCACCCGGTAGTAGCCGAGCGGGATCTCGCCTTGGAGGCGACCGGCGTCGGTGAGGTCGATCGCGAGCGGGTCGTCGTTGTAGGCCTCGATCTTGCCGATGTCGTGCAGCAGCGCTCCGGTCACCGCGACCGCGCGGTCGAGCCCCGGGAAGAAGTTGGCGGCTGCGCTGACCGCCTGCGCGACCGAGACGGTGTGCTCGAGCAGCCCGTGGCGGTAGGCCTGGTGGTAGGTCTTCGCCGCCGGCGCGTCGCGGAACCGGGCCCAGATCTCCGAGTCCGTGCCGAAGAAGCACTCGAGCAGCTCGCCGAGCTGCGGGTCCTGGACGGTCGCCAGCAGCTGGCGCAGGTCGCTCTCGAGGCGCTCGAAGGGAACGTCGGAGCCGACCGCGAGATCCTCCTCGCTGTACTCGTCGGCGCCGGCCTCGCGCAGCTCCGAGATCTTGATCTTCGGCCCCCAGCGATCGCTGACCTCGTAGACGCCGGAGACGAAGACTGCCGAGCCGGGAACGGCGAGCTTGTAGCGCGCCTCCGCGTCCTCCCAGCAGACCGCCTCGACGCTGCCGCTGGTGTCGCCCAGCGAGAGCCGCAGCCAGGGCTTGCCGTTTCGCTTGCGCCGAAGCTCGCGCTGGCGCACCGCGTAGACGCCGCCGATCTGGCGGCCGTCCTCGAGCTCCCGTAGCGGCACCCTCGCCGCTGCCGTGGCCGGCGCCTCGTCTTTGGAAGGCGCCAGATCCGCCACGACCGGCCGCCCTTCGGTGTCCGTGAGCGCCTCCTGAAACATCCTGCAGCCAAGGTAGAGACGGGCGCGGACGGCTCAGGCGAGTGCGGCGCCCAACCAGTGGCCGGCGAGGACCGCGGCGAATCCCATCACCAGGGAAAGGCCGAGGTTGAGCCAGACGAGGCGAGTGTGGCCGGCCTCGGCGAGCTGGTGCGAGTCGAGGACCCAGGTGGAGAAGGTGGTGAAGGAGCCGATGCCGCCGCCGGCGACGATGACGAGGGCCTCTCCTTCCAGGGCGGCACCGGCGACCAGGCCGAGGACCAGAGTGCCGGCGAGGTTGACCGCGAGGATGCCGAGCGGGAAGGGCTGGCCGGCGCGGGAGGTGAGCGTCGCGTCGATCAGGAAGCGGGCGGCGGCCGCGCCGCCGCCGACCAGCGCAACCGCGATCCAGCCCGCGGCGCTCACCGCGCCACCGACGGGCGCCGCTCGAGCGCGAGCCCGATGCGGACGCAGAGGTAGCCGGCGGCGAGCGTTGCACCGACGTAGACCGCCGCCAGCGCCAGGTGCCCTGCGTCGACCATCTCGAACAGCTCGAGCTGCAGGGTCGCGAAGGTGGTCAGCGTGCCGCAGATGCCGGTGGTCAGGAACGGGTGGGCGAGGCTGTCCTCGGGGTGGTCGCGCAGCCGCGCGACGAAGTAGCCCAGCATCAGCGCCCCGGCCATGTTGACGGCGAAGGTCGCCCAGGGCCAGGAGCCCGCCCCGTGCGGCGCCGCCTCGGCCAGGCCGACCCGCGCCAGGGCGCCGATCGTGCCGCCGGCGTAGATCGCCGTCAGCCGCCGGAGGTCGAATCGCCGCGGATCCACAGCGGCCCATTCTTACGTTCGGCTCGACTAGGGTTCGGGGCCGTGAAGGCCATGCGCGCCATCGCCCTCGCCGAGGCGACCAGCTTCATCGCCCTCCTGATCGCCTCCTTCGTCAAACGCACCGGGGGCGACGAGCTGGGGGTCCAGATCCTCGGCCCGATCCACGGCGGGCTTTTCATCGCCTACGTCGTGATCGCGCTCAACATCCGCTCGCAGATGGGCTGGTCGGGCCAGACGACCTTCTGGATCCTGGTCGGGGCGGTGCTGCCCTTCGGCGGCTACGTCGTCGACTGGTGGCTGGTGCGGGAGTCGCGGCGAACCGCGGCGTGAGCCGGACGGGGCTGCTGGCGCTCGGCGCCGTCGCCCTGGCCCTGACGTCCACGGCGGGCCCAGCCGCGGCGCGGACCGCGGACGCACCTCGGTTCGAAGGCCGCGCGACGCCGATCGACGAGCGCACCCGCGAGCGGATGACCGGCGTCTCCTGGCGCCCCGGCTGCCCGGTCGGCTTTCGTGACCTGCGCCTGCTCAGGGTCAACCACTGGGGCTTCGACGGCGGGGTCCACCGCGGGCGGCTGGTCGTCCACCGCGACGCCGCCGCGGGAATGCTGCGCACGATGCGGCGCCTCTACCGCCTGCGCTTCCCGATCCGGCAGATGCGCCTGGTCGACGCCTACGGCGCCGACGACCGCAGCAGCATGGCGGCGGACAACACCTCGGCGTTCAACTGCCGTTTCGTAGCCGGCCAACCGGGTGTCTGGTCCGAACATGCCTACGGCCGCGCGATCGACGTCAACCCGATCGAGAACCCCTACGCGACCGGCTCCGGCTACGTCTCTCCCCCGGCCGGCGCTCCCTACGCCAACCGCTCCCGTCACGTCCGGGGGATGATCCATCGCGGCGGCCCCGTCGTCGAGGCGTTTGCCTCGATCGGCTGGGGGTGGGGCGGCAACTGGGCCTGGCCGAAGGACTACCAGCACTTCTCCGCCACCGGCAACTGAGCTCTAAGGTGGATCGCGTGGCGGATCACGGCGCCAGACGCGACGAGCAGCTGCTCCGCACCCCCGGCGACGTCGAGCAGCAGGACTCGCTGCGGGTCGAGCGGATCGCCGCGGAGACCGAGATGGGCTTCGACGCCATGCGCGACGTCGACGACGGCGTCTCGATCTTCGGCTCGGCCAGGATCGGCGAGGGCCACCGCTGGTACGAGCTGTGCAGGGACACCGCGGCCTGCCTGGCGAGGGGCGGCTTCACCGTCATGACCGGCGGGGGGCCGGGGCTGATGGAGGCGGCCAACCGTGGCGCCGCCGAGGCCGGCGGCCTCTCGGTCGGCCTCAACATCGATCTGCCGACGGAGCAGGAGACCAACCGCTTCGTCAACCGCAGCCTCGACTTCCACTACTTCTTCGTCCGCAAGCTGATGTTCGTCCGCTACGCGCGGGCGTTCGTCATCTTCCCCGGCGGCTTCGGCACGCTGGACGAGATGTTCGAGAGCCTCACCCTGATCCAGACTCACCGGATCCAGCTTTTCCCGACGATCCTCGTGGACAGTCAGCACTGGGCGCCGCTGCTCGACTGGCTCGACGAGAGCGTCGAAGACACCGGCATGATCGCGCCGGCCGACACCGAGCTGCTGGTCACCGCCGACACGACCGACGAGATCTGCGCCTATGTGGAGCACGCGGCCGAACAGCAGAAGGAACTCCAGGAGACGACCGGCTAGCCCCGGTTTCCGGCGGCTGGTCAGGGCGCGGCGGCGCGGGCGATCGCCGTGTCGAGCGCGGCGGCGATCTCGTCGGGACGTTCGATCTGCGGGTAGTGCGCCGCGTCGGGCAGCTCGATGACCTCGACGCCCGGCCGCAGCGCGCGCAGCCCGTCGAGGACGTCGACCGTCGCGACCGGGTCGCGCAGGCCCCAGGCGAGGGTCAGCGCCCCCTCCCAGTCGCGGATCGCGCCGTGCCAGCGCTCGGTGAAGCGTTCGCGCTCCTCCATGTAGCGGATGGTCCGGTGGGCGATCCGCTGGCCGCCGCCGTGGGCGATCAGCGACCACTGGTCGGCGGCCTCATCGGGGCTGAGCGGGTGGTCCGCGGAGAAGACGCGGGCGAACTGGGTGCGGAAGGAGCGCTCGCTGGTGAGGCGCGCGAACAGCGGGCCGAGCCGGCTGCGCAGCAGGCGCTGCCCGACCGTCGGGCTCGAGAGGTGCAGCAGCATGCTGCCGTTGAAGAGCATCGCGCCGGCGAGGTTCAGGTCGCACTCGCCGCGCAGGTCGCGGGCCATCAGCTCGGTGGCGACCGAGGTGCCCATGTCGTGGGCGACGAGGAAGACCGGCGGCGAGCCGGCGCGGCGCACCAGCTCTTCGGCCGCATCGGCCTGCCAGGCGAGCGTGTAGACGTGGTCGCGCGGCTTCTCGGAGAGGCCGAAGCCGAGGAAGTCGAAGGCAAGTGCGCGCGGCTCGGGTCGCAGCTCCAGCAACCGGCGCCAGTCGTAGGAGGCCGAGGGGAAGCCGTGCAGGAAGAGCAGCAGCGGCCCGTCGCCCTCGCGGCGCCAGGCGAACAACCGACGGCCGAGGACCTCCTCCGTCGTCCCCTCCTCGCGCCAGCGCTGCACCCTCTCGGTCAGCACGGCGCCGGAGTCACTCGCTTGCACCGGGATCGATGTTGACGACCTCGACCTTGATGCCGTCGGGGTCGAAGCAGAAGAGGGCGTAGTAGCCGGGTACGTAGTCGCGCTCGCCCGGCTCGCCGTCGAAGCGGGCGCCTCGCGCACGGAGACGCTCGGCGGCGGCATCGACCGCGTCCCGCGACGGAGCAGTGAAGGCGACGTGGTGGATGCCCAGCTCGTAGCGGTCGTGCGGCGGCGGATCGCCATCCGCCTGGCGCTGCCGCAGCCCGAGCAGGGGGACGACGTCCTCACCCAGCAGGTAGACGATCGGCTCGCCGCGCTCGCCGACGGCCTCGTGCAGGTCCGTCCACCCGAGCGGCCCGAGCAGGTCGCGGTAGAACGCCAGGCTCTCCTCCACCGAGCTGACGACCAGGTCGAGGTGGTGCAGACGGCTCATGCCGCCAACCTACTTACTCGGTCAGCCCCAGGGCCTTCGCGCGAACGGGGCGCCCCGAGCGCCGCCGCCGTCTCCTCGTAGGTCAGCTCCCCCAGGCAATGAGCGCCAGCACCTCGCGCTCGCGCCGGGGCAGGGATCGTGGCACCGCGATCGCGTCGTCCTCGGGCCCGCCAGACCCCGCGCAGCCATCGCAACAAGATGACCGCAGCGGCTAAACCAGTTCCTGCGCGCCTCCGACCAGGAGATCAGCAGGCAACAGAAACAACGACGGAAACCGCATAACCATGCGGAATAGGGCATCCTCCTGAGCTGAGCCTAGCAGGGCCATATCGGCTCGAATTGCCGGTAGTTACCGGTGGATACGGGCGGGTTTGGGCGACGAACACCCTTCTCGTCGCCCAATGAGATCAGCAAAAGCTCTAGCCCCTAGGAACGCCTAGCGAGACAAGTCGAGCAACGGACGAAGTGTCGCCGCGAAACCGGGGACGTTGGCTCGCCCGAATGCCGCAAGCAGATCCTCCAGCGGACGGCCACCGCTCCAGACTTCGGTCTGGGCTTCGACGACTCGCCTCATGGCCTGAGGCTGCTCCTCGCATCGCTCGACGAGGAAGCCGTCGACGTCGGGCACTTCGACACCGTGATCCCGCAACGGCTCCTTCAGATAGCCGCGATCGAATGTGAAGAGCAAGTCCGCCGAGCCGGCGATCGCCAAAGCGCAGACATGAGAGTCGCCGGGATCACGGGTCATCGATGCCAGGTCGAGATCCTCCGGAACGTCCGCGAGATCTACGCCGCCACCGGGGAACTCGCGACGCATATGACCAACCCAAGCCTGGGCTACGTCCGCGCTGAGACCCTTCCGCGCCATCAGCGAGGACCTTGCCTCGTCCAGCAGCTCCTCGCTCCAGACCAGATCGAAGAGCCGCGCGCCGGCGGCAAGTCGACCCATCAGCTCGTGCAGAACGCGTGAGAAGATGACGTCCGCATCGAGGACGGCGCGCGGAACGCTCACTCAGCCGGTGCGCCGAGCTCGTCGAGCGAGCGGGAGTGCTCATCCGCTCGCTCTTCTGCCGCCGCGCGACTCTCCTCAAAGGCCAAGACAGCGCGCAACGGGATCTTCCAATGCGTGGAGTTGGGCAACTGCTGCGCCTGCAGCTCGCCAGCCTCGATCAACCGGCGAACATGCTGTCGAGAGAAGCCGAGCCGATCAGCTGCCTGCTGAGGAGAAAGCATCGAGTCCTCGTCGGCGACCGTCACCGTGATCGCCTTGTCGGAATCGAGCAGTCCCTCAATCGCATCCTTGATCGTGGAGATCTGTTGCTCGGCGTTCCCCTCGGCGGGATCGATGTGGATCGTCTTCATCATCGGCGACCTGCAAGACGGTAGCACAAACTGCCCTAACTGCACATTGGAGTTGCGAAGAAGTCAGATCGCCAGGGATCACGCATCTGATGCGAGCGAGATGAGCGCCTCGAAGGCATCGCGCAGTTGTTGCGGAACCTCATCCGGACTACCGAGGCCTTGAACCAACGCAACCAGATATCCGGGCTTGCGCAGAGGAGCTTGAGAGGAGCCCCCGCGAAAGACGTTCATTAGAGCGGCGCTGAACTTGGAACCCAAGTGCACCGGCGCCATATGGGAAACCGTCCATTGCTGGCCGTCGTCACGTGGCCAGTTGCGATTGGCCGTCTCAACCCACTGCTCGTCGGAAAAGAGATCCTCCAGCTCCGCCGTCCCGACATAGTGGATCTGTGACGACTTAATTCCAATGGAGTCCAGCTTGTCCTTTCTAAAGAGCTTCTTCGTCGTTCCCTTGGCCGAGTCCGCATCGACCAAGAACGCCAATCGCCTGTCCTGCGATTGAAGAAACTCCGCAACTCGGAGAGCGCCCTCATTGCTATTACCGGCGATCAAAGCAATACCAGCCGACTGAAGGCTCATCCCAGTCGCGGTCCGGAAGAGAAGTGGCAATGCCTGGGTCTCCGTCGGTCCCTCTACTCCTATGAAGCACCGCTCATGGAGAAGCACGCTGTTACGCAGCCCCATTGCCGTTGAGATATCAGCCAGATACTCCTGCGTGGCCTCGTGTTCCTCACCGAGCAGGCGGGTGACTTGCGTCTGCTCGTTCTCAAGGCGAAGGTGAACTACATCGTTGATGCTGACGCGGTCGATCAAATTCAGCGAATGAGTCGCCACCATCATTCGCGTGCCATCTCGCTGGCACTGGGACTGAATAAGCGTCACTAGATCACGCTGGTTCCCATAGTCTAGATGCGTGTCCGGCTCGTCATAGGCAATCACGACGCTACGCTCTTGCTCGGGTTGAGTGTCCAAAAGCTTCTGCACCCACTCCCACACCGCGAGATTTACGCGACGCCTTCGTCCCGCGCCCGACTTCTCCAGTGCGACGCCAGCCGTACTGCCGCGGCTCGTCCGAACCTCCACACTACGAAAGCCCTCGCTGAACGCTACGTCAGGAAGAACGACAATCTCGCTCAACTCAGGACAGCGCATTCCAATGTGCTTACACAGGTCACCAGCCTCGTGACTAAGACGCTGCCGAACCTTCTCCTCGGCCTCTCGAACTGGTCCGATGAACCTACCGTCGTCTAGCACCTGATCAAATGCGACCTTTAGCGCTGCGGCTATCTGTCGCTCGGGATCCGGCTCAGCAGTTGAGGAGAAGACCAAGCACCGAGGTAGACGTTTGACAATCTCGGCTGGAGCGGGAGCCCACTCCTCGATCTGCTCGCTTTCCGACGCCAAGCGTTCAAGGGGGGCCAGCCATGACGCCTTGGCGCTGGCCTTGCCTTCAGGCGTTATGTCTCGCCGCTCACAGATGTCCCGCAGATCCTGAAGCTTGCGGTCAGCAAGAAGACGCAGTTCCTCGTCGACAGGGACTCGGTCGAGCACCTCATACCGAGGTGCCTCCCCGGGTTGGATGCTGCGGCGAAGCTTGATCGTCACCTCGCCCCTACCGAACTCACGACGGGTTGCCTCATCCATACTGAATGTCCCGGTGACCAAGATCCTCTCCACCCTCAACGGCTCCGTTGCACCCTCAGCGGGTGGGCCGACTGCCGTGAAGTCCGCCTCCACAGGCTTCCTGCCACCAAGGAGGAACTCCAGCGCGTTTAGAGCCGTCGTCTTCCCGCCGTCGTTAGCGCCGGTGAGAATGGTCGGGGCCCGCACGGGGATCTCCACCGTCTCAGCGAGCGCACGAAAGCCCTCGACCGTGTAGGACTCGAGTTCGAACACTTAGGAAGCGGCGGCTATCAAGCCAGCCGAGTACATCCGGGACGACGGGTCATAGCCCTCAGCGAGACCGAAATGACTCTTCTTGAGCTCCACAATCGAAATTTCCGCGAGATCAAACTGACGCCAATCAGGAATATCACCGCTCGAACTGGCGCCGTCGACCTGGAAAGCATGAAGGTAGATCCGGTCATTACCGGTTCGAAATAGGGCATGAGGATCAATGATCCGCACGCCTTGGGCCTTTCCCTTGCCGTGATACTCGATCTCGAGTCGAAGCCGATTGGAGATCGCGTGGCGCACGATCTCCTCGATCTCACCTTGTGCCCCGGTCACCTGGATTTGCCTCTTCTAGTAGTCAACCTCTAAATCTATCTCGTCAATGCAGGTATTCGGCTGACTGTGATTTGAGGCGGTACGCCACTCACCGTCACGCACGAATATGTCGGAGAGGTCGTCGATCGCGAGGCAGCGCCACTCCCCCTCTGGAGGGAGACCCTTGCTACTTCCCCCTCCGAACTGGAAGAAGATCGCCTGGGCACGTCCATTCTTGGTCCCGATGGCGTGCGCACACATTTCTCGCTCATGACCACCATAGATTGCGACAACCTGCTTTTTCTCCGCGATAGCGTCCCGAATGAGTTGATACGAGTCGGACACCGACACTTCTCTCCTCTCCCGACGCTTGCACACGCCGACGTTCCCTGACGAGCAACGACTAATTCCTTGCAGGAGAGCGTACAGGGCTGCCAGCGAAACGACCTGAACCAGTAGACCAAGGCCGATCAAGCGATCGCCACCTTCTCTCGGCCCCGATCTGGCCCAGCCAACTGAACCGCCTGCTGGGTAAAGGGAGCGCGGCCAAAACGGCTATGGGCATGCCAATGGTCTTAGGACGGAAGCAAGCAGCCGTAAAGTCTCGAACTGGGAAGACCACGAATCGGAAATCGGAAATCGTGGTCTGTTCCGTTCGATGCCCAGGCGTGAAATCGGCGACTACAGGGCAAGTGCCGCCGAAGCGTTTGGGCGATGGCCAGGCGTCCCGTCGCCCATACGTCGCCCAATAAAGGGTCATCTACGGAAGCAGCCCGGCCTCAGAAACCCGCTGTTTACAGGGCGAAGGGGAATGGCGAGGGCGGGATTCGAACCCGCGACACCACGATTTTCAGTCGTGTGCTCTACCAACTGAGCTACCTCGCCGTGGCAGACGCGGGTCTGGACCCGCCGGGGAAGGCTAGATGATTGCCGCCAGCATTCGCTGGATCCTCTCGGCCTCCGCCGGTGGCAGCGGAAGGTCGGCAGCACGGCGCTGCAGCTCATCGGGATCGACCAGCCTGTGGTGCAGGGCCTCCTTGGCGAACTCCCAGTCGCGGTCCCGCCCCGCGGCGCACTTCGAGAGCACCAGGTCGTGGGCCTCGAGGCACCAACCCGTGGCGCCGCCGGTGTTCTCGCTGCAGACGGGAACGAGCCGTTCCTGCCAGCCGGCCGGCGCCTTCGCGGTCTCCGGCCCGACCGCGTGGGCGTAGTAGCCGAACGAGGAGTCGAAGTAGGAGCCGTCGCCTAAGCTGCCCTCGATCTCGTCCGCCCGCTCGGGGTGGTTCTTGGGATAGACGTCGGCCTCGCGGGAGATCAGCATCGACTCGGGCGCGTCGGGGAACTGGCCGAGAATCGCCTGGCTGCCGACGATGACCAGCTCGTCGTCGCCGGCCGCCTCGGCCGCCGCCCGGATGACGTGTTCGAGCTCTGCCCTCCGCACCGCTATCGCACCCGCTCGATGATGCGGCGGCGCTCCTGCTCGTTGAGGACACCCGCGAAGGGAGAGTTCTGACGCAGATCTCGACCCTCCTGATCGTCCTCGACGATCCTTTCGGCGACCGTGTCCGTGGGGAGCGCCAGGATCTCGCGCCAGCGGTCGGCATACCGAGGGTGCATATGGCCCCCGTCGGCGAGCCGGTCCACCCGCGCCCTTGCGTCGGAGAGGACTCGGTCGTCAAGACGATCCGCAACCGCCCGGTGATAGGCCAGGCTTCGGCGCTCTGCCGTTAGGTGGCCAAGGGGAGCGCGTCCCTCGGCGCTCGTCCGCATCGGCGACGTGTCGACCTGCTCGGCGGCATTGCTGCGCTTGGCGAGGGCGACCGCCAACGGGTGCCGCGTTTCGCCCTCGCTCCTCAGCCCTCGGATCACCTCGGCAAGCTCGACCACGAACGCAAGCGGAACCTCGCGACGACCACGCGGAGTAACGACGGTCGGGATCTGTCCCCTTCGCACCCAGCGATCGAGTGCCGTCTGGCTGATCCCGAGAACCCGGCTCGCGCGCGAGCGACTCAGCGTGGGACCGACTCGCGCTTCGAGGTCGCGGCGCACCGGGGCGACCTCCTCGGCAGCGGCTGGCACACGCTCAGCCCGGCGCAACCGGACAATGCCCTCGACGAGCTTGGCGGTCTCCGTGACTCCTGCCATACCTGGACGATACTCAATGTTTAGAAAAATTGCCTGATTTCCTGAACATCAAGGCGATATTTGCCGTCCTCGCCCTCCTCGCGACTACGGCTGTGCTCGTCTCCGGCGGAGAGGGATCCGATCCGCGCACGCCGGCGGGGCTGCCGGGGCTGCCGCCGCCGTTCCTCGGGACGGCCGTCGTCGGCCGCGGCGGAGAGACGGCTGCGGTCGACGCATACGGGAACGTGGTCGACCTGCGACCGGAGGGCCCGGCTGGTGAGGCGACGATCGAGGTCTCGGCCGAGAGGCAGGCGGCTGGCAGCGTGGCGGCGGACACCGGGCTCGTCGCGCGGACGGCGGTGACTGGTGGCTCGCTGCCGTTCTGGCGAGCCGACTCCGTCCGCCAGCGCTACCTGCCGGGAACCAACGTGCTGCGCACCGAGGCGCGCTTCGGCGACGAGCGGGCGGTGGTCGTGCGGTCGCTCGGCGGGCCGGCGGCGGCTCGCGCCGACCGGCGCTGGATCGCGCAGGCGCAGCCGCTCGAAGCCCGGGCCCCGGACTGGGCCCGAGCGATGTACGAACGCTCGCTGCTGGTCCTGCGGGCGCTGACCGACCGGCGCACCGGGGCGGTGGCGGCGGGAGCGCGGGACGGCTGGGCATACGTCTGGCCGCGCGACGCCGGCGCGGTGGCGATCGCACTCGCCTTGGCCGGCTACCGGCACGAGGCCCGGCAGGTCGTGCACTTCCTGCTCGGACTCGACCTCGACGCCGCTGCCCGCTTCGACGGCGTCGGCGATCCGGTCCCCGGCCGCGCGGCCCAGGGCGACGCCGCCGGCTGGGTCGTAGCCGCAGCGCGCGCCGCCGGGCTGCGCCCCCGTGTCCCGGCCCTGCACTGGCGTGAGCGCGCCGACTACCACGAGGGCACCCGCGGGAACTACCTGGCCAACGCCCTTGCCACGATGGCTTCCGGTGCGCCTTTTGCTTCTCAGGGTCACAAAAGGCGCACCGGAAGCGCCGTCTCGGGGCTTGTGCGTGTCGCCGGAGATTCGGAGTCGGGGTGGGACTCGGTGGCCGCCTGGGGGGTACGCCCTTTCGCCCAGCCGTCCCTAACCCCCCAGATCCGCAACACCCTCCTGCGCGTCGCGGCCACGAGCGGGCGTTTCGGGATCCTCCCCTCCGAGAACTGGGCCGGCGGCGAGGACCCGTGGACCGCGCCGACCGCCTGGACGGCGTGGAGCCTCGCGGCGCTGGGCGAGCGGCGCGCTGCGCTGCGCCTCGTTGCCGCCCTGCGCCGCGCGGCCACGCCGCTCGGCCTCCTCCCCGAGCGTGTCGACGTCCGCACGGGCACTCCCCGCTCGACCACGCCGCTCGCCTGGTCGCACGCCTTCGCGATCCTCGCTCTTCGAGAGCTTTGGCCGGGACGAAACTAGGTCGCCCCGAGCGCGGCGGCAACCGCCTCCCCGGGAGATGCCGCCGCGATGACTCCGGGGGGCGTCTCCATCGGCCCCTCGCCCTTCAGCGACCAGCTGCGCAGGGCGACGACGGTGCGGCCGATCGCCCGCGCGTGGCCGATCTCCGACAGCGTCCCCCACTCGCCCCCGACCGCGATCACGACCTCGCCGCTGGCGACGACGGCCAGGTTCCGGGCGTGGCCGATCCCGGTCGCGACCACGTGGGTGCAGTGCGGGTTGGCGTCCGCGATCGAGTCGCCCGGAACGATTCCGATCACCTCGCCGCCTGCGTCCGCCGCCCCGCGCGAGGCCGCCTCCATCACGCCGCTCCTGCCACCGCAGACGAGCACGGCGCCGGCCTCCGCAAGCCCGCGCCCGACCTCCTCGGCAAGACGAGCCAGCTCCGAGTCCTGCTCGCAGCGGCCCGACCCGATCACCGAGACCTGCTTCATCGCCCCGACCCTTGCATCGACCGCATCAGCTCCAGCGCCCCCTCCTTGTGCAGCGGTTCGTTGAGGTTGCCGCACTTGGGGCTCTGCACGCAGGAGGGGCAGCCCGACTCGCAGGGGCACTCGGCGATCAGCCGCTCGGCGTCGCCGAGCAGGCGCTCGAACTGCTCGTAGCCGCGCAGCGTGATCCCGACCCCGCCCGGGTGGCCGTCGTAGATGAAGATCGTCGAGCGGCCGGTCTGGAAGTGGACGTTGGTGGAGAGGCCGCCGATGTCCCAGCGGTCGCACATCGCGATCAGCGGCAGGACCGCGATCTGACCGTGCTCGGTCGCGTGCAGGGCGCCGAGCAGGACCTCGGGCGGCAGCGCCCCGGTGAGCTGCTCCGGCAGCACGTACCAGAGCGCCTGGGTGACGAAGTGCTGCTCGGGCAGCTCCAGCGC
>DATMEP010000066.1:0-6095 GCA_035556755.1 Solirubrobacterales bacterium | reverse complement strand
GAAATCGAGGTGGAGCGCCATGTCGTAGTTGCAGACGGGACCCTCCGCCTCGCGGCGCCAGACCGGGACGCGCTCGTAGGGCTTGATCCGCTGCAACACCTCCGAGCCGCCGAACACGTCGGCCCCGTAGTCGCCGGAGCTCACGCTCGGGCATTCGGTGCCGAGGTAGGCGAGCCGCTGGAGCATCGCGGTGCGTGCGTCCTCCGAGAGCGGGTCGCGCATGATCCAGAGGACGGAGTGTCGAAGCATTCGGTGGTTCCTCGGTGTAGTCTCGCTTACTGCCGCAGCATATACATCGTTAGCGTCACTGCGAGTGGCAAGAGAAGGGGCAGCCTTGAAGACCGACATCCATAACCACGCCGTCCCCGAGCGCGTCGTCGAGTTCTTCGAGCGCGAGCCCGCGTTCGGCTTGACCGTCACCGGCGACCGCCATCTGAGCGGCGGGCCCGAGGGCGAGTACACGCTCGAGCCGGCATTCTCCGACGCCAATTCCAAGGTCGCGAACCTGGAGGAGCGCGGCCTCGAGGCGGCGATCATCTCGGTCGACCCCCCGTTCTTCTACTACGACGTCGACCCTGGGATCAGCGGCGACCTCGCAACCCTCATCAACGAGGGACTCCGCGACATGGCCGCCGAACGCCCGGATCGACTCCGGTGGATGGCGACGGTCCCGCTGCAGAATCCTGAGCGGGCCGCGTCGGTGCTGCGCGAGGCGAAGGAAGCCGGGGGCGTCGGCGTCGAGATCGGAACCAGCACCGGCGAACGTCGCCTCGACGATCCGGTGATCGACCCCTTCTGGACGGAGGCGGAGAGGCTCGGTCTGCCCGTGATGCTCCACCCCGCCTACCAGCACGCGCACCCGGGGTTCTCCGATTTCCACCTCACGAACGTCATCGGCAACATGCTCGAGACGACGATCGCGATCGAGCGCCTGATCATGGCCGGCGTCCTCGACCGCCACCCGGACCTCAACATCGTGATCGTCCACTCGGGCGGCTATTTCGCCTACCAGCAGGGCCGGCTCCGCCACGCCCGCACCGTGCGCACCTACGACGACTCGGCGCCGACAGACCCCGCGGACTACATCGGACAGATTCGCTTCGACTGCCTGACCCACGACCGCCAGGCGCTGGAGTTCCTGCTGGCGAAGGTCGGGATCGACAACCTGCTGATGGGGACCGACCTCCCGTGCGACATGGCGACTCCGGCGCCCTGGGACGACCTGGTGGCCGTGGCAGGCGAGGCTGGCGCCCTCCAGGCGGCCGAGACCAACATCGACGCGCTCTACGGGTTGCCGCCGGACGCCGCCTGACGAAAGCGGGCTGGGGAGGATTCGAGCGATGCCCACCCTGACCACTGCCGAGGCGGTGATCGAACGGCTCGAGGCTCACGGGGTGCGCCACGTCTTCGGGATCCCGGGCACCCACAATCTGCCGCTCTACCGCCACCTCGCCGAGTCGTCGATCACCCACGTAACACCGCGGCACGAGCAGGGCGCCGGTTACGCGGCCGACGGGTACGCCCGCAGCGGCGGCGGCCCGGGAGTCGCCGTCGTCACCAGTGGCCCGGGCATCCTCAATCTGGCCACCGCGGTGGCGACCGCCCATGCCGACTCCGTCCCCATGTTGGTGCTCGCGCCCGGCATGAGCTCGGAGGTCAGCGGACGGGACACCGGCCATCTGCACGAGCTGCGCGACCAGCTCGGCGCTATGCAGGGCGTGCTCGCCTCGGCGGTACGGGTCGGGACGCCGGCCGCGGCGGCCGCGGCCATCGACACGGCGTTCGCAAGCTTCGCGTCGGCGCGGCCCCGGCCGGCGTACGTGGAAATCCCCCTCGACGAGCTGGAGACGATCGGCGAGGTCTCCACCCCACCCTCGCCGCCACCGCCACCGCCGGCTCCCGATCCAGCCTCGCTGGCGCGAGCGGCACAGCTCCTGGGCGGCGCTCGGCGCGCGGCGATCGTGCTGGGCGGCGGTGCTGCGGGGGCCGGCGCCGAGGCGCTCGAGCTGGCGCGGACGCTGGCCGCGCCGGTGATTACGACCGCCAACGGGAAGGGCGCCGTCTCGGAGCGCGAGCCCGTGTCGCTCGGGGCGTCACTCCGGCTGGCGGCCGCGCAGCGCTACCTCGCCGATTGCGACGCCGTGCTGGTGGTCGGAACCGAGCTCGGCGAGGCGGAGCTCTGGCGCGATCCCCCGCTCCCGGTGTCCGGCGACGTCGTGCGAATCGACATCGACCCCGCGCAGCGCCACAAGAACGTGCTCGCCGCGGTGGCGATCACCGCTGACGCCGCCGAAGCCCTCGCGGGCATCCTCGCCCGCGTCCGGGACGGGGCCCCGCGCGACCGGGGCGCCGGCCAGGCCGGCGAGCTGCGGAGCCGCTTGGCTGCCGAGGCCCGTGAGGACGGCGGCGCCTACGCGGAGCTGATCGCCGCGCTCGAGGCCACGCTGGACGGCGACTCGATCCTCGCCGGCGACTCGACCATGGCCTGTTACTACGGCGCCGTTCACCTGCTCTCGCGCTCGGCGCCGCGCCGTTTCCTCTATCCGAGTGGCTTCGCCCCGCTCGGGTACGGGATACCCGCCGGCATCGGCGCCCGGCTGGCGAATCCCGAGAGCCAGGTCGTCGTGCTGATCGGCGACGGCGGCGCGATGTTCACCCTTCCGGAGTTCGCCCTCGCCTGTGAGCTCGGCCTCCCGCTCGCCGTCGTCGTCGTCAACGACGGCGGCTACGGCGAGATCCGGCGCCAGATGCTCGACCTGGGTCAGCCGCCGCTGGGGGTGGACCTGGCGAGCCCCGACTTCGCCGCCGTGGCCCGGGGGCTCGGCGGACGCGGGCACCGCCTCGACGACCCCGGCGTCCTGCCGGCGCTGCTTGCCGATGCGTTCGCTGACTCGGTGCCCAACCTGATCGAGCTTCGCCTCGGCTAGCCACCGCCGATCGGGAAGATCAGGCCGTCCACGCGCCCGTGGTCGATGGTCACCGTGAGGACCGGGATCCGCCCCGGGCCGGCTCCGGGAGCCGGTTCGACGAGGACGAGCTCACGTCCGGCCTGCCGGCCGGCCTCGGGATAGATCCGCCGCACGGCGGTCAGCGACATGCCCGGCCGGATCCCTTCGGCGGTGCGCCAGCCGGCGTCCGCGGCCACAGACCCGGCGACCGTGATGCGCTCGATGCCCGCCCTTGATCCGCACGGATCCTCGCCCTCGCCCACGCCGAATTCGATTGTCAGGCCGAGGCCCGTCCAGTGCCGCGAGCAGACTGACCCTCTCTGGACCGCCGAGTCGGGCTTGCCGAACGCCGCAGCCGCGTGCGCGGGACCGGCCGTGTGCGGATTGATCGGGCCGAACGCGGCCAGGCCGACGCTCTGGACCTTCACCAGGCGGCTGTCCGCCTTCTGGACGAAGTCGTCCGCGACGTCGTCCCCCTCCCCCTCGCCGCAGCCCAGCAGCAGCGCGCCGGCGATCAGGCCGGCCAGCAGCGCGCCCCGTACTACAACGTCCAGGCCGTGCTCTCGGCCCGCCAGCGTCGCGTCCGGCGCAGGACCGGCTCCATGATCAGCTTGTCGACAGCGACGATGATCAACAGCATCACGACGCCCCAGGCCATCATCCCGGTGAAGCTACCGGCGTCGTACCAATAGGCGGCCTGGAAGCCGACTCCCTCCTCGCTGCCGAAGAACTCGACCAGCAGGATCGCGCCCCACGCGGCAAGGGTGGCGAACCGGAACCCGGCGATGATGTATTCGCTCATCGTCGGCAGCACGAGGTGCCGGAACTGTCGCACGACGGGCACGTGGTACGCGGTCGACATCTTTTGGAGGTCGCCGTCGACCGCCTCGGCCCCCTGTCGCGTGCTGACAATCAGCATCGGCGTCGCCGAAATGCAGGCGACGAAGATCGGGCCGATGTCGCCGAAGCCAAACCACATCACGGCCAGCAGGGCCCAGATGAACGCGGGCAGGGCGATGCCCACCATCACGAGGTCGGTGAGGAAGTAGCGCACCTGCCACCACCTGCCCATCGCGAAGCCGACCAGGATGCCTACCACCAGGATGATCGAGAGCGCCCAAAGAGCGGACTGGACGCTGACCCAGATGTTGGGCCACAGCAGTTCGCTGTGATCCCCGAGGAACTCGACCACTTCGACCGGGCCGGGGATGCGGTCGATCTGTGACGCGGCAAACGCCCAGATGAGGATGGACAGGATCCGAGCGGTCCACACCGCCGCCAGGTCGGAGGTGAGAACACGCCAGAGTCCCCTGGCACGTCCGCCCTCGAGCGGGTCGACCGAGTCGAGCGCCTCGGTGATGTCCGGGTCCCGGGGGTCGAACCCCGGCAGCTCCGCGCGCTCAGCCGAGCCCATCGTGGCTCCCAACACCGGTGTCGGCGCGCCGGATCATGCTTCCGAGTCCCTCGCCTGGCCTGGGTTGCGCCAGGCGAAGATCCTCCGCTCGGCGGGGGCCAGGAGCACACGCTCGATCACGATCACGAAGATGACGAAGAACATCATCCACGAGAGGGCGTCGAGAACCGAGAAGGTCGTGAACGCCTTGTGGATCTGGAAGCCGACTCCGCTGGCGCTGCCGAACGTCTCGGTCAGGGCCTCGAGCTTCCACGAGTCGGCGAAGGAGACGCGCGCCGCCGCGAGCAGGAACGGCAGCACCGCAGGGACGATCACGAACCTCGTGACCGTGGGGCCGCTGCGCCCGAATGCCCGGCTCATCGCCAACAGCCCCTGATCGGCCGAGGCCACCCCGGCCGCGACGTTGATCGAGACGGCGGGCAGCACCAGGAGCATGACCACGAACGCCGGCCCGATGTCGCTGATCCCGAAGACCACGAGCGAGATCACCGCGTAGACGACCAGCGGCACGTTCGACAACACGTAGACGAAGTCGTGGAAGAACGCCCGAGCGTACCGGTAGCGCCCCATCAACAGCCCGATCGGGATCCCGATCACGATGGCTGCCGCCCACCCCATCAGCGTCTTTTGCAGGCTCTTCAGGAAGGCCTCGCTAACGAGGCCCTCGCCGAGCAGGACGCCCATGTTCTCGACGACCGCGAAGGGCGACGGCAGGATGAAGGGCTCGAACGCCCACTCCGACAGCGCCGCCCAGAGACCGAGGAACGACAGCATCCCGAGGATCGAGAGGACGACTCTGGCGAACGCCCGGCTGCGGAAGTACCCGCCGCCCTTCAGGGTCGGCAGCCGCATCGTGCTGGCACCAGCCTCCAACTCGTCCTCTCGCTATCTCGGAATCGCTTCCTGGCTGGGACCTACTCGTCCCCGCCGATCACCTCGGTGACCTCCCCCGTCTTCGGGTCGACCACTGCGTGCTCAGGCAGGGTCTGACCCTCGTCGATCACCCCTGCGGCTTGGATCAGGTCGAACACGCCGGCCTCGTTCTCGATCCATTCCGGCGTCAGGTACACCGACGGCTGCGAGAAGTTGAACACGTTCTTCACGTAGTCCTGCATGAACTTCTCGTCCTCTGGGCTCTGGATCGCGAAATCCTCGGGGTTGTCGTGGATGATCTGGTCCGAGTTCTTGGACCACTCGTCCATCCCCTCCTGCCAGACGTCGAGGAAGAACGCAACCTCCTCCGGGTGCTCGTCGAACCACTCCTTGCGGGCGACGAAGTTGTTGGAGTTCACCCCGAGGTGGTCGGGATCCTCGGCGATCTCTTCCGCGTAGAGCTGCGACGCGGACTTACCGTCATACAGGGGCTTGATGAGCCCGGTTCGGAGTGCCTCGGTGCCCTGCACCGGGTCCAGGACCGCGCCGCAGATCTCGCCGTCGGCGATCAGCTGCGGCATGACCTGATAGTCGGCCGTGACAAGCTCGAGGTCGTCCGAGCCCTCGGCGATCTCCCGACCGTCGATCTGGTCGATCAGGGATTGCCAGATGACGAGGTTGCCGGTCGTCGACTCGGCCGCAACCTTGCAGCCCTCGGGCATGTCCGCTGCGGTCTCCCAGTCCTCGTCGGCCGGAGCCGCGAAGATGTCCTTGTTGGCGTTGTACTTGCCGAACGTCACGGTTTCGATCCCCTGCTGGTCGAGCAGCGGGGTCTCATAGCTCCCGGTCGAGAGGACATC
>DATMEP010000065.1:0-8183 GCA_035556755.1 Solirubrobacterales bacterium | reverse complement strand
GGAGCGGTAGACGTCGATCTGCAGGTCGTTCTGGTCGACCTCGACCTCAACCTCCTCGGCCTCCGGCAGCACCGCGACCGTCGCCGTCGAGGTGTGGATGCGGCCCTGCGACTCGGTCTCCGGCACCCGCTGCACGCGGTGAGTGCCGCCCTCGTACTTGAAGATCGAGTAGGCGCCCTCGCCCTTGATCGCGAAGGTGACCTCCTTGAAGCCGCCCATCTCGGCGGGGGACTGCGAGAGCACCTCGGTCGAGAAGCCACGCTCCTCGGCATAGCGATTCAGCATCTTGTAGAGGTCGCCGGCGAACAGCGCGGCCTCGTCGCCGCCGGTCCCGGCGCGAATCTCGACCAGGACGTTCTTGGCGTCGTTCGGATCGCGCTCGACCATCGCCAGCCGGATCTCCTCTTCCAGCTCCGCCAGCCGCGCCGGGGCCTCCTCGGCCACCTTGCGAAGCTCGGCGTCCTCGCCCTCCTCCAGCAGCTCCCGCGCCCCCTCCAGATCGTCCTTCAGCGTCCGCCACTCCCCGGCCAGCTCGTTGGCCGGCTGCAATTCCCGGTACCCGCGCCCGACCTCGGCGTAGCGCTGCCGGTCCCCGATCACCGCAGGGTCCGACATCTGCGTCTCCAGCTCGGCGAAGCGCGCCTCGATCTGCTCGACCAGCGACTCGATCATGGAGACAACGATAGGCGCAAGGCGGGCGGCGGCGCCGGGCTGAAAGCTAGGGCAGAGGCGTGCAGGGAACCTGGAGTCGTCCCGTGAGGATGGTTGCGGATTGATCTGGAAAGCTTGGCTCGTTACGGAAGACCGCTCGCGGCATCTCGATCTCGAGCTTGCCCCGTGGGCACCTGGCCGAGAGGAGGCTCTTCTTCGCCCCGGCATGGAAGAAGCTCCGCCTCACGGTGAGGTCGAAGGCTCGCAGCGAGCCAGAGCCGCCGGCGATCGGCGGGATTTCGACCTCGACACGCCAGCCGGACTTCCCGGTCGCGGCTCTGCGGACCTCGACCGTGGCAACCACCGCGCGCGGAAAGGGAATCGGCACGTGAGCGTAGACGTAGAGCGTCGTCGTGTCGCCCTCTACGCCGCCATTGAAAACGACGAGCTCGGCCGTAGTCGGGATCGCGACTTCCGGAAAGTGGACGTCGACTTCGGCAGTGCCCGAGCCGACGATCGCCTTGCGGCACATCTCCTTCAACTCCGCAGGGCTGCGCACGATGTCAAGGGTCGGACCAGCGCAGACCGGCAACCCGACGGCGTCGATGACCACGTCCCGGTCGATCCGGAGCGTCGCTTCGCGAAGCGCCGGGGCGAAAAAAAAGTCAGGGATCGCGATGCGGGCGCCACCTCTGAAGACGATCGGCGCCCGCGTTCGCCTGGGCAGACTCTGCGGTGAGACCCGAGCGTCGGGAATCAGTTCGAGCGTCGGCGGCCAACAGGGCGTACGGACGCACACGATCGCGGCCGAGCGGCTCGCCTCCTCGGCGAAGCGCTGGTCGGCGACGGCATCTGCGCCGGCCGCAAACACGGCGGCTGCGGCCAGCACCGCTGCAAGACGGCGCCAGCTGCCGCTACGCGACGATCTCGATCGGCGACTCTTCACCGGCCTGCGGCTCCTCGGCCAGCACCTTCTCCAGGGCAGCGATCGCCACCGCGAGCTGCTCTTCGTCGGGTTCGCGGGTGGTCAGGTTCTGCAGCATCAGGCCCGGCCACATCACGACACGCACCCAGCGTTTGCGACGGTTTTTCCCTGCCCACTTGATCACCTCGTAGGAGAGGCCGGCGATCAGCGGGATGCCGAGGATGCGCGAGGCCAACAGCCAGTACCACGCCGGCAGGCCGATCGGCGCGAAGACGAAGATCGCCAGCACCATCACGATCAGCAGGAAGCTGGTGCCGCAGCGCGGGTGCAGGCGCGAGTAGAGCTTCGCCCGTGAGGGGACCAGCTCGTCTTCGGCCTCGTAGCAGGAGATCGTCTTGTGCTCGGCGCCGTGGTACTCGAAGACGCGGCGCAGGTCCGGCAGGCGGCTGATCGCGACGATGTAGGCGATGAAGATCGCCGTGCGCAGGACCCCCTCGACCAGCCAGAAGAGGAGCGCGTTGCCGAGCTGGTCCTTGATCAGGCTGGTGAGACCGACCGGGACGACGAAGAAGAGGCCGACCGCAAGGGCCATCGAGAAGGCGATCGTCAGGCCCCAGACCCAACCGCCGATCTCTTCCTTGTTGCCCTCCTCGTCGTCCTCCAGCTGGGCGTTGGCGGAGATCGCCAGGGCGCGGAAGCCGATCTTCAGCGACTCGCCAAGTGCGACGACACCGCGGATCACCGGCACCCGCCAGAGGCGATGTCGCTTCGCCCAGGGGACCAGCGGCTCGGAGCTGAGCTCGATCTGACCCTCAGGGTTGCGCACCGCGACCGCCCAGGTCGAGATGCCGCGCATCATCACGCCCTCCAGCACCGCCTGACCGCCGATCGGCGCGTCGCGCTTGGCGACGAGGCCGCCGCCGGGCATGCGCAGCGGGTCGGCGCCGTTCGGCGAAGCCGCATCCGTCCGCGGAGAAGCCTCCTCCGCGGCCATGGCCTACCTACCGGCCTTGGCGTGCTTGGCGGCGCGCCGCTGGAACCGCTCCACCCGTCCGCCCGTGTCGACCAGCTTCTGCTTGCCGGTGTAGAACGGATGGCACTCCGAGCAGAGCTCGACGTGGAGATCCGCCACGGTGGAGCGAGTGTAGAACTGGTTGCCGCACGAGCAATGCACGTTGGCGAGCGTGTACTCGGGGTGGATTCCTGCCTTCATCGTCCTCAAGTCTAGAGAACCGGATGAAGTTGCCCGTCCAGGGGTTTGGAAACGCGGCCGCGCTGTCGATAGTTGTGCAGCGATGACAGCAGCGACGACGACTACCGGTGGAAGCACCGCGGGACGGTTCCTGCGCCGCGCCCTGGCCATCCTCCTCCTCGGCGGCACGGTGCTGGTCGCACTCCACGACTGGCTCGGCGTCGGCGCCGGCTTGGAATTCGCGATCGGCGAAGTCCTTTACGCCGCGGTCGTCGTCGGAGCCGGCATCGCCTGTCTGGTCAGGGCATCGTCCTACGCGCGGGAGCGCGGTGCCTGGCTCCTGATCGGGCTCGCGATCCTCGCCTGGGGAGCCGCCGAGGTCTACTGGGTCGCCTTCATCGCCGACAACCCGTCGGCCCCATACCCCTCGCCGGCCGACGTCGCCTACCTGGCCTTCTACCCGCTCGCCTACGCCGGCCTGACGCTGCTGGTCCGCGCCAGGGCGCACGAGATGAACTGGCGCCTCTGGATGGACGGCGCGATCGCGGCACTGGGCACCGCGGCACTCGGGGCCGCGTTCGTCTTCGACTTCGCCGCCGACAAGGCAACCGGGACGACGCTGGAAGTCCTGACGACCCTCGCCTACCCACTGGGCGACATCGCGATGGTGGCGATGGTGGTCGGCGTGGTCGCGCTGACCGGGTGGCGCCCGGGCCGGACCTGGTCGCTGCTTCTCGCCGGCCTAGCCGCCCTGGTCGTGGCCGATATCGCCTACACGCTGCAGATCAACGAAGCGGCGGTGCCGGGCGGAGACTGGATCGACCCGATCTACCTGATCGCCGCGGTCTGCCTCGCAGCGGCCGTCTGGCAACCGGCTGCGGTGGCCGAGATCACCTCGCCGCGCAAGGGGGACCAGCGGCGCGAGATCACCGTGCCGGCGGTCTTCGCAGGGGTGATGATAGGCCTCTTCGCTATGCAGTACTTCAGCGCCACCAGCGGCCTCTCTACCGTCCTCTGGGCCTCGACCATGACCGCCGTGATCGTCCGCCTGGCGATGAGCGACAGGGAGAACAAGTCGCTGCTGGAGCAGGTGCGGACCGACTCGCTGACCGGGCTCAGCAACCGCGGCCGGATGGAGGTGGACCTGGAAGGTGAATGCGAACGCGCGACGCTGGAGCGCCCGGCGATGCTCTTCCTCTTCGACCTCAACGGCTTCAAGCGCTACAACGACACCTTCGGGCACCCGGCCGGCGACGAGCTGCTGGCCCGGCTGGGACGCGCCCTCAACAACGCGGTCGGCGAGGACGGAACCGCCTACCGGATCGGAGGCGACGAGTTCTGCCTGCTGCTCGACTGCGCCGAGGAGCGCTTCGACGCCGTCGCCTACGAGGCAGCGACGGCGCTGACGACAAGCGAGAAGGGGGTCGACGTCTCGGCGTCCTGGGGCGGCGCCGCAATCCCGCAGGAGGCCGGGGATCCCTCCGGTGCGCTGCAGCTCGCCGACGTCCGCATGTACGCGCAGAAGGAGTCGCGGCGCATCGCCGGCGGCTACAGGCCGATCGAGCCGATGGTGACGGATACCCGCACCGTGCGGGTCGACGAGCCGGCTAGGCGCTGAGGGCTCCCAGCAGGGAATCCAAGGTGCGGCCGACTTCGGCTTGCATCCGCTCGGGATCATCGGCGCGGGCGACGAGCAGTGCCGCCTCGTCCAGCGCGCCCAACAGGATGTGCGCAAGCGGCTTTACCGGCTGTCGGGCGATCGCGCCGGCGTCGATCGCCGCCTGCAGGGTGCCTTCGATCAGGCCGAGACCGTGCTCGGTGCCGATCTGGCGCCAGCGGTCCCAGCCGAGTACGGCCGGCCCGTCGAGCAGGGCGATCCGCTGCGCCTCGGGCTCGGTGCAGGCCTGCAGGAACATCTCCGCCCCGGCCCGCATCGCCTCCATCGGCGATTCGGCGTTGGAGGCCAAGGCCCCCGTGGCAATCCGCTCCGCAAGCTCGGCCTCGATCCGTTCGTAGACGGCCTCGAACAGGTCGCGCTTGCCGGAGAAGTGGTGGTAGAGGGCGCCGCGGGTGACCCCGGCGGCGCGGACGATCTCCTCGGTCCCAACGTCCGCGTAACCCCGCTCGGCGAAGAGCCCGCGCGCCGCGTCGATCAGGGCGCCGCGGGTCGACTCGGACCGCTCGCTCTGGGTGCGGCGCTCGGAAGAAGGAGGCGGCTCGGCCGCCCCACCGCTGCTTTGTTCGTTGACATTCATACTGTCTGTATGTAAGTTACCGCGCTCCAGCCAGGAATCTACGTCGCCGAGGAGGACGCAATGCCCCAGTCAGACGAGCGCCGCGAGATCGACCTGCCCGTCGGCAGGATCCGCTACCGCGAGGCCGGCGAGGGCAAACCAATCGTCTTCGTCCACGGCTACCTCGTCGACGGACGGCTCTGGGACGGCGTCGTCGACGGCCTCTCCGACCGCTTTCGATGCATCGCGCCCGACTGGCCGATCGGCGCCCAGCAGATCGCGATGAAGCCCGACGCGGACCTCTCGCCATACGGGATCGCGGCGCTGATCGCGAGCTTCCTCGACGCGCTCGACCTCGAGGACGTGACGATCGTCGGCAACGACTCCGGCGGGGCGATGTCGCAGGTCCTCGTCACTCGCCACCCCGAGCGGATCGGCCGCCTCGTCCTGACCAACTGCGACACGCACGAGAACTTCCCCCCGGGGATCTTCAAGACGATGCCGCCGATCGCCAAGCTGCCCGGCGGCATGGCGCTGCTCGCCGCCCCGTTCAGGATCCCCGCCGTCGCCCGCGCCGCCTTCCGCCCCTTCACCCGCAATCCTCTGCCACCCGAGCTGATCGCCTCTTGGATGGAGCCGGGGCTGCACGACCCCGCCGTCAAACGCGACCTCAAAAAGGTGACGACGGGGATGAACAAGCGCTACACGCTGGAGGCGGCCGAGAAACTACGCGGCTCCGAGTTGCCGATCCTGTTCACCTGGGCGCCGGGCGATCGCCTCTTTCCCCTGAAGTACGCGGAACGACTGGCCTCGGAAGTCTCCAATGCCCGCATCGCACAGATCCCCGACTCGCGGACCTTCGTCCCGGTCGACCAGCCCGGACGCCTGTCCGACGAGATCGCCGGCTTCGTCGGCACGAACTAGCAACAGACCGCGCAAACTGCGCGTCTTTTTCGCTAGGTGCATGTTTTTCGTCCGACGGAGCGGCGAGGCTTTGTGACGTCCCCCACGTAAGGACGGAGAGCCATGCCCGAGGAGATCTTCGACCAGCAACGCCCCCGCAGCACGATGGCGAAACGCCTCGACGAAGCGTTCGCCGGCTGCGAGGAGTGGACCCTCGCCCCACCCTCACCGAGACGCAGCGAGCTGGACATAGCCCCCTGGCTGCCCAGCTCCTCTCGGATCGACCGACAGGCCGACGCCGAACCGCACTCCCGCGCTGCCTAGCTAGGTCTCCTGGTACAGCGGCCCGTCGCCACCCTCGGGGAGGGTGAGGCGGCCGCCCTTGGCGGTGATCGCGCCGCACTGGACGCAGTTGGAAGCCGTGACGTGGACGTCGACCTCGGCGGCCCCGTTCTCGAGTTGCTCGTCGGGGATTTCGTAGACCTGAGCCGGGCACATCGAGACCCAGGTCTGGGCGATCTCCCGCGGCACCTTGGTCTGGATGCGGACGTGGTTGGGCGCGTCGTCGCGGGTCGCGTTGCCCGATAGGAAGACCGAGTCGAGCTTGCTGAAGGTCAGCTCGTTGTCGGGCTGGACGTACATGTCGCCCGCCTTGCCCAGCTCCACCTCGACCTCGGAGTCGTGCTCCTGCGACCAGTGGCCGCCGGGGAAATGCCCTTTGGTGACCGTCATCGCCGAGGCAAAGGCGCCACCGAGGAAGAAGCCTTTGGAGAAGGGCTGGCGCATGTTGCGCGATTCGTAGAGGTCCTTCTCGATCATCGAGTTGTGGACCTTCTCGTCGTAGGCCTCGAAGTTGACCGAATCCTCCTTCAGCGCCGCGACGATCGCCTCCGCCGCGTACATCCCGGCGTGCATCGCGTAGTGGACGCCCTTCAGGGTCGGCACGTTGACCATGCTGGCCGCGTCGCCCGCAATCACCATGCCGGGCACGGCGAGGCGCTTCGGCATCGCGAAGTAGCCGCCAGAGGGGATCGTCTTGGCGCCCCAGGCGACACGCTTGCCGCCCTCGAGGATCTTCTTGATGAAGGGGTGGGTCTTCATCAGCTGCAGGGCGTCGTGGACGCTGAAAGTCGCGTCGGTGTAGTCGAGGCCGGCGACGAGACCGATGCAGACCTTGTCCTCGCCCATCGGGTAGATGAAGCTGCCGCCGAACTCGTTGTACTTCGGCGCCTTGCGCAGCGGCCAGCCCATCGTGTGGATGACCCGGTCGAGCGGCTTCGGCACCTCCCAGACCTCTTTCACCCCGAGCTCCCAACGCATCGGGTCGGCGCCGTGCAGGTCGAAGTAGTCGTAGGCGGCGTAGGTGAGGTGGCCGACCGTGCCCTCGGCGAGGACGGTCGCCTTTGCGACGACGTCGGAGCCGGGCTCGAAGTTGCCCAGCTCTTCGCCCTCTTTGCCGCGGCCGCGGTCGCCGGAACGCACGCCCTTCACCACCCGGTCCTCGACCAGGAGCTTGGTCGCCGCGGTCTCGGAGAGGATGTAGACGCCCGCTTCTTCGGCTTTGTCGGCGAGGAAACGGCCCAGTTTCGAGACCGAGGTGACGTAGTTGCCGTGGTTGCGGAAGTTGGGCGGCATCGGCTTCAGCGGCAGCGCCGCCTTCGAGGTCAGCAGGTAGACCGCGTCCTTGGTCACCTCCTGGTAGACCGGCCACTCCGACTTGTCGAGGTCGGGGAACAGCTCTTCCATCGCCGAGGGCTTCATGTTGGCCCCGGAGAGCAGGTGCGCCCCGGCGACTTTGCCCTTCTCGATCACCGCGACCGGGACTTCGCCCAGCTTCTCGGTCAGCTCCGGCTCGTCCTCCAGCAGCTGCATCAGCTTGTTCGCGCAGGCGAGCCCGGCGGGCCCGCCCCCGACGATCGCGACCCCTACCTCGATCCGATCGTCGACCGGATCGGTGGGCGGGCCGATCGCGTCGGCTGCGTCGAACGGCGGCGGGAACTCGCTGGGTGCAACTGCCGGCATCTCTAGCTCCTTTGCAGCAACCGAGCCCGCTGGCTCAGCCGCCTCTCTTCGCCTTGATCGCCTCGGTCAGCTTGGGGACGATCTTGTGCAGATCGCCGACCACGCCGAGGTCCGAGAACTCGAAGATCGGCGCGTTCTGGTCCTTGTTGATCGCCAGGATGTTCTCCGAGTTCTGCATCCCGACCTTGTGCTGGATCGCGCCGGAGATCCCGGCGGCCAGGTAGAGCTTCGGCGCGACCGTCTTGCCGGTCTGGCC
>DATMEP010000064.1:0-46696 GCA_035556755.1 Solirubrobacterales bacterium | reverse complement strand
GAGACACCACGGCGGTGAGCGGTGACGCGACCGGAGGCGACGGCGGAGACGCCGAGGCCAAGGGTGGCGACGCCGAGGCCGAGAACGACGCGGTGGTCAAGCAGGCCAACGAGTCGTCGGGCCAGAAGTCCGGCCACTCCTCCTACGGAGGCTGCGGCTGCGAGAGCCACTCGAAGGACGGCTCCAGCTCGCAGAGCAACCGGTCGGGCGTCCAGCAGGGCGATCCCGCGGCGACGGGCGGCAGCGCCAACGCCACGGGCGGTGATGGCGGAGACGCCAACACCGGTAACACCCAGGAAGGCAATGGCAACGCCGAAGCCAAGACCGAGCCAGAGCAGAAACAGGACCGGTACGAGTCCTGCGGCTGCTACGGACACGGCAAGGGCGGAAGCCATAGCGACAACGACGCCAACGCCGAGGGTGGAGACACCGCGGCCTACAGCGGCGACGCGACCGGAGGCGACGGCGGAGACGCCGAGGCCGAGGGTGGCGACGCCGAGGCGGTGAACAGAGTGAAGACGATCCAGCTCAACGAGAGTGGATGGAAGGAGTCGCTCTGGTAGTCGACGGTCGAGGCGCGCCTCGATGACGGATGGGGCCCCGGTGGCAGAGGCCGCCGGGGCCCGTTCCGCGCCTACTCCTCGAACTCCTCGGAGTGCCCCTGCCCGGTCCGCGGCTTGGAGCCGAAGCCCTGCTGCATGCCGCCGCTCGACACCCCGGGCGGCGGGCCGCCCGGCTGGGGGTCGCCGGCGCGACCGCGCTGCTTGGGCCGGTCGCGATCGCGGCTCGGCTGGACCCGCTTCGGCTCGTCCTTTTGTTTGGGGAAGTGCGGCGGCCAGGGCGCGTCGCCGAGACCTTCCTCTTCGTCGCGGCGGGCGAGGTCGAGGAGCGAGTCGAGCGAACCCGGCCGCTCGTCGATGTCGGCTGCCGGATCGCCCTGCGCGGCGATCCGCTCCGGAACCGTGTCGAGCCGCAACTCCGCCGGCTCGGCGTCCGGCACCTCATCCCAGCGCAGCGCGCACGAGACCCGGGCGTCCGGGGTCGGCCGCACCGACCAGCAGGAGGCGACCGTGCGGTCGCGGGCGTTCTGGTTGTAGTCGACGAAGACCCCGTGGCGCTCCTCCTTCCACCACTTGGTCGTCGCCATGTCGGGTGCCCGGCGCTCGACCTCGCGCGCCAGCGCCAGGGCGGCGCGGCGGACCTCGAGGAAGTCGCAAGTCGGCTCGACGCGGACGTTGACGTGGATGCCCTTCGATCCCGAGGTCTTCGGGTAGCCGCGCAGCCCGTGCTCGTCGAGCACCTCGCGGACGACCATCGCGGTGCGGCGCACCTCGTCCCAACCGATCCCCTCGGTGGGGTCGAGGTCGACCCGCAGCTCGTCCGGGTGGTCGAGGTCGCCGCGGCGCGCGGGCCACGGGTTGAAATCGATCACCCCCAGGTTGACTGCCCAGACCACGTGGGCGGCGTCGTTGGCGACCAGCTCCTCGGCGGTGCGCCCCGAAGGGAACGAGACGGTTGCGGTCTGCAGCCACTCGGGCACCTTCTGCGGCACCCGCTTCTGCCAGATCGGGTCCTCCATGATCCCGTTGACGAAGCGCTTCATCACCGTCGGCCGCTCGCGCAGGTGCACCAGCGCCGCCTCGGCGACGGCGAGGTAGTACTCGGCGATGTCGAGCTTGGTCCAGCCGGGCCTGGGGAAGTAGACCTTCGCCGGGTTGGAGAGCCGCACCTCGCGCCCGGCGACCGCGAGCATCGTGTAATCGGCCATCGACACGAGGGTAAGGGTGAGTTCGCGTTTTGTCTCGCTATGCGTGACTAAACGCGAACTCGGCGTGTGTGGTGGATCAGTAGGCCGTGTTGCGCGAGCGGGGGCGCGGGATCGCCTTGTAGCGCCGGGCGCCACCGCGGGTCCAGAGGACGTAGTCGACCTCGGCGGGCAAGAGACGGTGCTTGACGGCGGCGGCAAGCAACTCGACCGCGTGGATGGCGCAGGCGCGCAGCTCGACCTCCTCGGCGGAGCCGTGTTCGAGCAGCTCACCCGCGTCGATCGCCTCGGCCAAGGCGGGGTCGAGCCGCAGCACGCCGTCGACCCGGAGCACGTGCGGCACCAGGTTGTCGGCAAAGGCGGTGAGGCGGTCCTGGTCGCGCAGGGTGGCGACGCCGGCGCGGTCGAGGTCAGCCGGGACCAGCTGGGGGCGCTTGCAGAACGGGGCCTCGCGACCGTCGTAGGACGAGGCGGCGAAGTCGGTCATCAGCGGGTGGCCCGGCTCCTGGCCGACCACCTCGGCGATGGCTGCCGGCTCCATCCCGGTCAGCTCTGCGACCGACCATGCTCCCTTCTCCCGGAACCGCTCGGTCACACCCGCCGCGATCGTGAAGTAGCCGCTGTGGCCCGGCCGCTTGTGGATCGTCGGCCACCAGCCGGAACCGAAGTTGATCGCGTTCAGGCAGATGACGAAGGCGGCGCGCAGCTCGGCGCCGCCCTCGACCAGCTCCGTCGCCGGGTCGGGCTCAGGCGGATCGATCCCGGCGGGCAGGTCGCCCGCATAGGCCTCGATCGCAGACTCGTCAACCGTGACCGAGCGCGCCCGCCCGGCAACCCAGGCGCAGGCAGCACGGACTTGGTCGGAGACGCTCGCAGGGCTCTCGGGCATCGGTGACGGGAAGCCTCTCACTCCGCGGAGGGAGGAAGTTTGGCTTGATTGACACTGTTTACTCGATAGCCTTTGGTCATATGGGTGCAAGTGAGGAGAACCCGGACACGATCACCCTGATCACGCTCGGCCCGGAGGGGACCTGCCACGAACGGGCGGTGCGCCGCTACATGGCCTTCCAGGGGGTCGAGGACTACCGGTTCGAGCTGATCACCGACTTCCACGTCGGCCTCGAGATGCTGCGCGAGGCACCCGGCCCGACCTTCCTGATCCAGTGCAGCGCCCACCCCCTGGTCCACGAGATCACCGAGAAGTACTGGACCGAGGTCTGGGTGGTCGACACCTTCATCTTCCCGACCAAGCACCTGGTCGTGCTGACCCGAAAGGAGGTGGAGAAGCCGCGCTCGCTGGGGATCGTCCCCGCGACCAAGGGCTACGTCGACCTCTCCCAGTGGGACGAGATCGTCGACGTCGCCTCGAAGCCGATCGTCGCCGAAGAGCTGCTCCAGGGTCGCTACGACTCGGGCCTGACCCACATGGAGCACGTCGACGAGCACTCCGACGAGCTGCGCCTCGACCTCGACATCGGCGAAATCGACACCACCTGGGTCGTCTACGGGCGCGAGAAGCGCTTCGCCGGCGAGGTGATCGGCATCCCCTCGGCCGAGCTCTTCCGCGCGCCTCAGCCGACGCTGTAGATCTCCCACTCGTCCGAGACGCCCTTGAGGGCGTGGCTGCCGAAGGGACCGAACTCGACGGTCGAGCCGACCGCGAGGTCGCGGACCGTGCGCGACGCGAGCACCTCTCGGGCGCCGGCGAGGCCGGAGATACGCGAGGCGACGTGGACCGCGATGCCGCCGATGTCGTCGCCGATCAGCTCGACCTCGCCGGTGTGCAGGCCCGCCCGCACCTCGATCCCCAGCGCGGGCATGTCGTCGGCGATCGCGCGCGCACACTCCGCGGCGCGGGTCGGCCCGTCGAAGATCGCCAGGAAGCCGTCGCCGGTCGTCTTCACCTCGCGGCCCTCGAAGCGCTCCAGTCGCTCGCGCGTCAGTTTCTGGTGCTCCTCGAGCAGCTCGCGCCAGCGCCGGTCGCCCAGCTCGGTGGCGAGCCTGGTCGAGTCGACGATGTCGGTGAAGAGCACCGTCGCCAGCACCCGCTCCGGCGCCGGGCCGGGGCGCACTCCGGTGAGGAACTCCTCGATCTCGTCGAGCGCCTCGCTGCCGCCGTCCCCCACCCAGGGGAAGTGGTCGACGCCCTCCAGCTCGACGTAGCGGGCGCCAGCGATCTGCTCGGCGAGCCAGCGCGAGGCGCGGTAGTTGACGGCGTGGTCGCCGCGCCGCTGCAGCAGCAGGGTCGGCGTCTGGATCAGCGGCAGGGTGTCGCGGACGTCGGTGTGGAGGAAGGTCTGGAAGAGCTGTTCGACCCGCATCGGGCTGGCCGCCTGCCGCTCGAGCTTGGCCTGGGCGTCGCGAGCGCGAGGGTCGTCGGCGAGGCTCGGCGAGAAGACGTCGATCGTCGCCCCGGTGCCCCAGAAGGGCGACATCAGCTCCGCGTCGGATTCGAGCAGTGCCTCTTTTTTCGGCGCCCACGGATAGTCCTCGGCCCAGGTCGAGCGCGCCATCCCGCCCCACAGCACCAGCGCCGCGCAGCGCTCGGGGTGGGTCGCCGCGAAGAGCATGCACATCGTCGCCCCCTCCGACATGCCGAAGAGGGCGGCGCGCTCCGAGCCGGCGGCGTCCATCACCGCGCGCGCGTCGTCCATCCGCTCCTCCAGCGTCGCCCCGTCCGTGACGGGATCGGAGAGGCCGACTCCGCGCCGGTCGAAGGCGATCACCCGGGCGAAGCTGCCGAGCCGGCGCATGAAGCGCGCCTGCGCCGGGCTCTCCCAGAGCAGGTCGAGGTGGGAGACGAAGGGGAAAGCGACGAGGAGGTCGATCTCCCCCTCGCCGAACACCTGGTAGGCGATGCCGGCGTCGCCGCTGCGCGCGTACTGGGTCTGCGGTGGCACTCACCGCACACTACGCGCAGCGGCAGCGCCGCTCAACCTCAGTTGACCGCGGCGGCCAGCACGCTGGCCGCGCCCACCATCCCCGCTTTGTTGGGGTGGATCGGTGCGGCGGGGTTGGTCGGGATGAGCGGCTCTACCCAACGCACCGAACTGCTCTTACAGGCGTCATGCCCGATGCTGGCCGTGTACCAGTCGGCCAGGGTCGCCCCAGCCGCTGCCGCCTGGGTGGCGAGCATCGAGTTCAACTGTTTCTGCTTGGCCCGCAGGTAGGGCACGTCGCCGAACCCGATCGGCATCTGCGGCCAGCAGCCGAAACCGGTCTCGGGGAAGATCGCCGCGTAGTTGACGACGAAGATCTCAGCCGACGGAGAGCGTTCCTCGATGCCGTCCAGCACCGCCGCCACTTTCGGCGCCGTTTCGGCGATCCGTTCGGCGAGTACGTCTTTGCCGCCCGAGTTGTACTGGTCTTTGCAGGGCGTGGCGAAGGGATTGAGCGTGATGCAGCTTTCAGCGACTTCGGAGAAGCCGATGTCGTTGCCGCCGATCGTCAGCGAGACGACCGTCGTGCTCGCTTTGAGCGAGTCGAACTGCGGTGGGTTGGGCCCGTCGGGGTCGACTTCCTGCGGGTTGGTCATGTCCTCGGTCTCGGCGCCGCTGCAGCTGGCGTCGGTCAGCGAGAGGCCGATCTGCGGTGCGGTCAGGCGCGGGTAGTTGTTGTTCGATTTGAGACAGCCGAGGGGCAGGACGGGGTTCGGGATCAACGGCCCGGCCACGTAGGAGTCTCCGAGGGACACGTAGGTGGCGCGGGCGTTGGTGGCAAAGCCGGCGGTGAGGACCGCCAGGATGGCGATCGCGAGGGTTGCCGCTCGCCGCAGCCGGCGAGCGGGGGGCAGGGCTGAAACAGTCATGGCGTCTCCTTCGCTGGGAAAACAGTCGCCGCAGCCTTACCCGCTTTTCCCTAAGTTAATCCTGAGCGATGGCCAGCTGTCCCTCGGCCTCGGCGCCTTCGGGCGCCGGGTGTTCGGGCGCCGGCACCGACTGCATCACGAAAATCGCGATGGCGAGGGCACCCGCGACCAGCGCCGCCCCGACCAGGTAGGCGAGGTGGAAGCCCGAGTTGAGCGCCACGTCGAAGGCGGAGCCCTCCTCGAGCAGGGCATCGGTGCGACCGGTTGCCAGCGTCGCCAGCACGGCGAGGCCGATCGCGCCGCCGACCTGCGCCGAGGTGTTGACGACCCCGGAAGCGAGCCCGGCGTCTTCTGGGGTCGCTCCCGACATCGCCAGGGTCATCAGCGAGGGGAACGAGGTGCCGATCCCGATGCCGACGATCAGCATCGGCGGCAGGACGTCGGTCAGGTAGCTGCCGTCGACCGGCGTCCGCGCGAAGAGCAGCAGCCCGAGGCCGATCAGGACCAGCCCCGGCATCAGCGTCTGGCGCGGGCCGAAGCGCATGATCAGCTTTTCCGAGAATCCGAGCGAGAGCGTCCCCATCACGAGCGTGGTCGGCAGGAAGGCGAGCCCGACCTCGAGCGGGTCGTAGCCGAGGACCTGCTGCAGGTAGAGGGCGCCGAGGAAGAACATCGAGAACATCCCGGCGACGAGCAGCGCCTGCATCGCGTTGGCACCGGCGACGTTGCGCGAGCGGAACAGGCGCAGCGGCATCAGCGGGTTCTCGATCCGAGCCTGGCGCACGACGAAGCCGATCGCGAGCGCCAGCGAGATCGCACCGAGGACGAGCGTCTGCGCCGCGCCCCAGCCGACCTGCTCGACCTCGAGGATCGTGTAGGTGCCCAGCATCAGGCTGGCCGTGATCAACAGCGCGCCGAGGATGTCGGCTCCCGCGCCGAACCCGATCCCCTCGTGGGGCTCGACCAGGCGCAGCGTCAGGTAGGCGGTGACGATGCCGACCGGCAGGTTGATGAAGAAGATCCAGTGCCAGCTGATCGCCTCGGTCAGCACGCCGCCGGCGAGCAGCCCGATCGAGCCGCCGGCGGAGGCGACGAAGCCGTAGACGCCGATCGCTTTCGCCTGCTCGGCCGGCTGCGGGAACATCGTCACGATCATCCCCAGCACCACCGCCGAGGTCAGCGCGCCGCCGATGCCCTGGATGAAGCGGGCCCCGATCAGCATCTCCTGGCTCTGGGAGACGGCGCAGAGCAGCGAAGCGGCGACGAAGATCGCCATCCCGGTGAGGAAGACGCGGCGCTGGCCGATCAGGTCGCCGAGTCGGCCGGCGAGCAGAAGCAGGCCCGCGAACGCGATCAGGTAGCCGTTGATCACCCAGGCCAGGTTGCTCTGCGAGAAACCGAGGTCCTCTTTCATCGAGGGCAGCGCAACGTTGACGATCGTGATGTCGAGGACGATCATCAGCACGCCGGCGCAGAGCACGTAGAGCGCCAGCCAGCGGCGGCGGTCGTCGTGGATCTCGGGCTGGGTGTCCATGGCGTCCTTCCGGTCGAGGGTTGGCGGAAATCCTTGCCGTCGACCAAGAGACCGGGCAAGCGCCCGAAACTCATCGGTGCGATTCGAAAAGTTAGCTGGGGAGCTCCTCGGGCAAGCCGAAGCGCTCGAAGGCGGCCGCGAGGCGGCCGGGGTCGAACGGCTGCTCCGGCAGCCTAGCGAGAACCTCGCGGTCGGGGTCCTCGGTGGAGCGGGTGAGGAAGGCATCGACCTCGGCGATCTCCCTGCCGCCGAAGGTGAGCACGTTGAGGGCGAAGCGGCGGTAGGTGTCGGTCTCGGGGTCCCAGGTGTAGAAGGCGATCGCCTCCTGCCCGTTGGCGCGCGTGCGCACCGTCTTCCAGCGCCACTCGCCGGACATCGGCCAGCCGGCGAGGAAGGTGGCGATCTCCTCGCGGCCGCGGAACCAGGTCTGCAGCGGCGGCATCGTGAAGGCGGCGTCCTCGCTCAACATCGAGACCACCGCCTCGACGTCCTGACGCTGCCAGGCGTCGACGTAGGCCTCGACCGTCTCGCGGACGGTGTCGTCACCGAGGGCACGGAGCGTCTCCTGCTGGCTGCGCTCCGGCGTCCGCTCCTCGACCGCGGCCCGGGCGCGCTGCAGGGCGCTGTTGATCGAAGCCGTGCTGGTATCCAGCGTGTCCGCTGCCTCCTTGGCGGAGAAGCCGAGCACCTCGCGCAGGATCAGCGCCGCGCGCTGGTTGGCTGGCAGGTGCTGCAGCGCTGCGACGAAGGCCAGCTCGACGCTCTCGCGCATCTCGAAGCGGGCCTCGGGTGCGGCGTAGCCGTCCTCGATCCCCATCGCCTCGTCGGCGTAGGGCTCGATCCAGGTCGACTCGACCAGCGGCTCGCCCGGACCGCCGTGCGGGTCGGCGGCCGGCCCGTAGTCGACCGGCAGGACCCGCTTCGGTCTGCGCCCGATCGCGTCGAGGCAGGCGTTGGTGGCGATCTTGTAGAGCCAGGAGCGCAGCGAGCTGCGGCCGGCGAACTTGGCCAGGCCGCGCCAGGCGCGCAGCAGCGCCTCCTGCAGGGCGTCCTCGGCATCGTGGACCGAGCCGAGCATCCGGTAGCAGTGGGCGTGCAGCTCGCCGCGGTGGGGCTCGACCAGGCGCTCGAAGGCGCCTTCGTCGCCCCCGCTCGCCGCCTCGAGCAGCTCCTGCTCGGAAGCGGCGGCGCCTATGGCGTCGGAGCTCATCGTCATCAGGTTAGACCGAGATGGGTCCCAACTCGTTGCCAACCGATGAATTTCCCATCCGGTGCCGGTCTATATGGACAGAGATGCTGAAATCCCCTTCCAATCCCGTCGTCCACCTCGAGCTGCACACCGGCGACCGGTCATCCGCCCGCGACTTCTATTCCGGGCTCTGCGGCTGGCGCGCGCAGCGGGTCGAGGTGGGCGACGGGTCCTATATGGCGCTGGAGCTGGGCGACGGGTTCGGCGGCGGCATCGTCGAGTGCGGGGCTGCGCGGGCGTTGTGGCTGCCCTACGTCGAGGTGCCCGAGATCGGCGCCGCCACCGAGCGGGCCCGCGAGCTTGGCGCCCGTGTGCTGCTGGAGCCGCGCGAGGGACCGGCGGGATGGCGCGGCGTCGTCTCGACCCCGACCGGCGGCGAGGTTGCCTTCTGGCAGCCGAAGGGGTAGCGATGAATCGGGGTGCACCGCGCAGTCTTCACCTGTAAAGCGACCGACAGGAGGATGATCGAGATGAGCTTGAGCGACAGCAAGGTGGCCGCGACGGTTGCCGTCAGCGACCTGGGCCGGGCCAAGCAGTTCTACGAGGGCAAGCTGGGACTGTCCCCCAGCGGTGGGTCGGAGGACGCCGAAGTCGTCCTCTACGGCTGCGGCGAGGGATCGGAACTGATCGTCTACGTCTCCGAGCACGCCGGCAAGGCGACCGCGACGGTGGCGACCTGGGACGTCGCCGACCTCGAGCAAGTGGTCGACGAGCTGAGCTCCAAAGGCATCGAGTTCGAGCAGTACGACGAGCCGCTGAAGACCGACGAGAAGGGCATCCTCCGCTCCGAGGAGGGCAGCGTCGCCTGGTTCAAGGACCCCGATGGCAACACCATCGCCGTCGGCCAGTTCAACATTTAAACCGTTACAGAACTGTGTGATTTTGGGTCGGAATATTTGACACCAGTTACACACCTGTACGGCGGGGATTCATAGCGTTGCCGCCAGCCGCGCAAGCGGCGGCGGCCCCCGCCGGTGGACGCCGGCCTCAGGGCTCGCACTCTGAGAAGAGAGGGTTCGATTCCCTCCGGGGGCGCTACACTGAAGTTGCGAGCTCTGGGGCCATGGAAACATCGGTCTTCTCAGATTTTGCAGACGGCCCGCTTCGGCGGGCCGTCTGCTTTTCGGTGACTTGCCCTCCTGCTTCAGTGACCCCGCCGGCCGAAGCTGTGGCCGGCGGGGGCGACGGCGCGGAGCTCGGCGACGGCTCGTTCGCGCAGGCGGCGGCGGGCGGGCCGTCTGGTTCGAGGTGCCTCCCGCGGCGGGGCGGGTGAGGTGGCGGTCCGCTGCAGGTCGCGGACCTCGGAGACGAGGACGTTGGTCGTCCCCTCGCGGCGCTCGAGCTTGCCCTTGGCCCAGACGAGGGGCGCCGCGCGGACCAGGGCGCGGTAGCGGTCGTAGACGGCTCCCGGCACGATCAGGTTGACCGTCCCCAGCTCGTCCTCGAGCAGCATGAAGACGATCCCCTTCGCGGTCTCCGGGCGCTGGCGGGCGACGACCATCCCGCCCACCTCGACGGTCGCGCCGTCCTCGACCCGCTCCAGGTCGGCGCTGCGCAGCAGCTCCGGGCCGAGGTCGGGCCGCATCAGCGCCATCGGGTGCCTGCCGAGCGTCATCCCGGTCGAGCCGTAGTCGGCGATCGCCTCCCCCCAGGCACCGAGCGGCTCCAGCCGCGGCGCGCCCGGCGTCTCCAACGGCAGCGCCATCTGGGTCCCCTCCCCGTGCCGTACCCCGGTGCCGGCGACGCCCGTCTCCCACAGCGCTCCGCGACGATCGGCCCTTCGCTCGGGCGTGGCGGCAGCTGTCGCTTCCCCGACCAGCCCATCCAGGGCACCGGCCCATGCGAGCTTCTCCAACCCGTCGCGGCCCGCCCCAGAGCGCGAGGCGAGGTCGGCGATGCCCCGGTAGCGCCCGTCCCGCTCGCGCTCGGCGACCAGGCTCTCCATCTCCTCCTCGCGCACTCCCTTGACGTAGCCGAGCCCGATCCGCACGATCGGGGGTTCGACGTGGCAGAGGACGCGGCTGCGGTTGGCGTCGGGCCCGGCAAGGCGCACGCCGCGACGCTGCGCCTCGTGGACGAGGGCGTCGGGCGGGTAGAAGCCCATCGGCTGCTCGTTCAGCAGCGCGCAGAGGAACTCCGGCGCGTGGTGGATCCGCAGCCAAGCCGACTGGTAGGCGAGCAGGCCGAAGGCAGCCGAGTGCGCCTTGGGGAAGCCGAAGCCGGAGAAGCCCTGGATCTGCCCCCAGATCCGTTCCGCCGTCTCCAGCGAGACCCCTTCGCTCACCGCTCCGACGAGGAAGCGATCGTGGTGCTCTTCGATCGCCGCCTCGGAGCGCTTGCGGCTCATCGCCCGCCGCAGCCCCTCGGCTTCGGCCGCGGTGAAACCGGCGAGCGCCATCGCCACCTCGATCACCTGCTCCTGGTAGACGATCGTGCCGAGGGTGTCGCGCAGCACCGGCTCCAGCAGCGGGTGTTCGTAGGGGATCTCGTAGCTCGGGTCCTCCCGCACCCGCTTGCGGCGCTCTATATAGGGGTGGACGGCGCCGCCCTGGATCGGGCCCGGCCGGACCAGCGCCACCTGCACGGTGAGGTCGTCGAGGTTCTCGGGCCGGGTGCGCGGCAGCATCTGCATCTGGGCGCGGCTCTCGATCTGGAAGACGCCGGTCGTCTCCGCCTCCTGGATCGATTCGTAGGTCTCGCGGTCGTCGAGCGGGATGCGCGAGAGGTCGAGTGGCTTGCCCCGCGTCCGGCTCACTTCGTCGACGCAGCGCTCGACCGCGGAGAGCATCCCCAGCCCGAGCAGGTCGATCTTGAGGAAGCCGGCGTCGGCGCAGGAGTCCTTGTCCCACTGGACGATCTGCCTTCCCTCCATCGCCGCCGGCACGACCGGGCAGACGTCGACCAGAGGCCGGGTCGAGATCACCATCCCACCCGGGTGCTGGGAGGCGTGGCGGGGCAGGCCCATCGTCTCGTCGCTGAGCGCGACCAGCGCGCGCCAGCCGGGTGCGCCGGCCCGCTCGGTGCCGATCGCGGCGGCGACGTCACGCTCGATCTCCACCGAGCGCTCGTGGAAGCCGGCCACCTTCGCCACTCTCTCGATCTCCTCCTCCGGCAGGGCCAGGGCCTTGCCGAGATCGCGGACGACGCCGCGTGGGCGGTAGGTGGGGAAGGCGGCAACCAGGGCAGAGCGGTCGGCGCCGTAGCGCTGGTGGACGCGAGGGATCAGCTTCTCGCGAATGTCGCGCGGAAAGTCGAGATCGATGTCGGGCATCGTCGTCACTTCGTCGTTGAGGAAACGGCCCGAGAAGAGGTTCTTCTCGACCGGATCGACGTGGGAGAGGCCGGTCAGGTAGCAGACGACCGAGCTGACGCTGGAGCCCCGTCCGCGGCCCGGCGGCAGGATCGAGCGAGCCGACTCGGGGCCGCGCACCTCCAGCGCCACCTCGCGGGCCAGCTCGAGCAGGTCGCGGTGGAGGAGGAAGAAGCCGGAGAGACGGAGAGCGCGAATCGTCGCCAGCTCGTCCTTCAGGCGCTCCTCGGCTTCGCGCCGGTGCGGGGAGCCGGCGTAGCGCTCGGCCAGCAGGCCGCGGCAGATCTCCGCCAGGCGGCGATCGGCGTCGGGCGCCTCCGGATAGCGGTACCTCAGCTCCTCCTTCAGGTCGAACTGGAGCCGCTCGGCGAGGTGGACGGTCTCCGCGACCGCCTCGGGGTACTCGGCGAAGCGGGTGGCCATCGCCTGCGGCGAGGCAAGCGCCGAGCTCGCGTTGCCGCGCCGCTGCGGCTCGCAGGCCTCCAAGGTGGTCCCCAGCCTCACGGCGACGAAAGCGTCCTGCACCTGGGCACGGCGGCGGGTGTGGGAATGAACGTTCCCGGTCGCCACACAGAGCACGCGAAGCCGCTCGGCGAGCCCCATGAGCCAGCGGTTGCGGGCACGATCGTGGCGCCAGTAGGGCCGCTGCAGCTCAACCCGAAACCGCTCGCGACCGAAGATGCCGAGCAACCGCTGCGCCAACGCCGCCCCCTCCGCCGGCTCCTCCCTCTCCCACGCCCCGGCCACCGCCCCCTCCCCCGCACACCCGGACAAACACACCAAACCCTCACTGTGCGCTTCGAGTTGCTCAAAGGTCACATACGGCTGTTCAGCGGTCCGACTCGTGTTGTCGCGGGTGTCTTCGTGCGCTCGCGTCAATAGCCGACAGAGGTTTCGGTAACCCACCGGGCTTTCGACGAGGAGCGTGAGATGAACGCCTCTGCGCAGGCGCATCGTCAACTCGGCGGCCGTGATGGCTCGCATACCGAACCCACTGCACGCCTGCGCGAACTCCATCGACCCCCATACCCCGTCGTGGTCGGTCAACGCAAACGCCGGATACCCGAGTTCGGCCGCGGCCGCCGCCAGCTCCAACGGCGTCGAGGCCCCGTCGAGGAAGGAGAAGGCCGAGTGAGCGTGCAGCTCGACGTAGGGAGCCCCGGCGCCCATCAGGACTGCTGCCGGTACCAGCGATCGCGGGCGCCGTGGAAGACCACCACGTTGCGCCCGTTCGCCAGCACCAGCTCGAAGTAGCGCCGGCGCAGCGGCCGCGGCGTCCACCAGCGGTCCTCGACCACCCACTCCTCGCGCACCGCCTGCACGTCGACGCCCTCGACCGCGCGCGGAACGCCCTTCGAGTCGGCCTCGACCCACACCCGCCGCGGGGCATAGAGACGCCGCAGCCCCGGCGTCATCGCACCCGTTCCAGTTTTGTTCGATTTACGTCTCGAAGAATTAACCTCAGACGCACACGTGTGAAACCTCGATCCCTAGCGTCAGGCCGGTGCCGTGGCCACCGAAAGTCGGAGACCTGCTTCCCTGGGCTGAGGAGGCCTGGTGCACTCGATCCAAGCTTGTCGATTGGGTCCTCAAGCTGGCAATCAACGGTCGTGTTGCTCTTGTCCTCTCCGCGTGGCACTACGAAGACGCAAGGGCGGCACCTCGGTTGGTCACCGCCTATCCCAAGCTCTACACTCGAAGGAATGGCAACTATGGATGAGCTGGCGATCGGCGATGTAATTGAATTGACCGAGCCGGTCGATCCAGCTCCGGCGGGGGCTCGCGGGGGGGTCACCGACCTTCTCGACAACGGCACCGTCATAGTCGAGGTCACGACCCTCCCCCTCGAACCGATCCTCGACCGAATTGTCTTCGTCCGGCCAGAGGCTCTACGAATCGTCGAGCCAGTGCGTCCAAAAGCCTGACCACGAAGAGTCGACCGTCGATGGAAGGGCTCATCGGGTCGGCACCGGGTAGGGGGTCAGCATCGCGCGGCGCTCGGGGATGCGCGATCCAGCGTCGACTGGCAGGACCTTGAGCAGCGAGTCGGGGCCCTGGGTGGCGCGGACCTCGCGCAGGGCGCCGGCGAGCCGGCGGCGCCTCGCCTCGTCGCCGCGGACCGGCAGCTCGAGCTGGTCGGCGGCGCGGGGACCGAGGCCGAGGGTGCGCAGCCACAGCGAGACCGCGGGCGCGGGCAGCTCCTCCAGTCGCGGCGCCAGCACCGTGCGCAGCACTCGCGCCGAAGCGGTTGGGCGGCCGAGGCCCTGATCGACGTTCCAGCTGCCGCCATCGCTGAGCGCAGCGCCAAGGCGCAGGCCGAGCAGCGTCCGCTCCTTGCGGCGCGGCGCGGCGAGCAGGCGGTCGACGAGCAGCTCCAGGGCCCGCTCCAGCCGCTCGCCGGCCACCCCCTCCGGCAGCTCGATCTCCTCGATCAGCTCTTCCCGCCCGGCCCGGCGGTGGCAGACGAGCAGCTCGTCCTCACCGCGAGCGAGGCGCCAGGCCCGCAGCCCCGGCGACCCGAAGCGGTCGGCAACCCGGTCCGCCGAGAGCACCGCCAGCGCCCCCAGCGTCTCGATCCCCAGCCGCCGCAGGGTCTCGACCAGGTTGCCGGCCTCGCGCTCCGGCAGACCCAGCCGGTCGGCTATCGCCGAAATGGCGATTCCAGAGCGGTATCCGATCCTCATACGAACATATGTTCGTACAGAAGAGAAGCGAATTCAACCTACGAAAGGTTCCCTCCTCCTCCTACAGCTGCGTGGCGATCAGACCGGCCATGCCGCCGAAGCTGACGACGATCGCGCTCGTCATGGCTATGAACCCCTGCGCCATCAAGCGCTGCATCGCATCGAGACGGTCATTGATCCTGTGGAGCTCAGCTTCCACTTTGTCGAAACGCCGATCCACTTCCACGAAACGCCGATCCACATCTCTTCGGAAGTCGTCAAGCCGCTCGTCGGTCCAGCTTTCCCTCATCGTCATCTTCATGATTGCAGCTAAAAGGTTGCGGACGCACGGGTGGTGCGCTAAATGCAAATCCTTTGAAACGGATCTGTCGAGGATCAAGCGCCGGGCGCGAGCATCGCGGCCAGCTCGTCCTCGAGCTCGGGCAGGCGAGCCGCGTCGCCCGCCATGACCCGCTTGCCGACCAGGGCGAGCATGCCGGCGGTCGGCACCCAGTCGGTCTGCAGACGCTCGGCCAGAGCTTCGACGGCGGCATCGTGGCGCTCCGAGCCTTCCGGACCGGCGGCGAGGACCTCGATGGTCAGCAGCCGCGCCGAGGGCGGGTCCGCGGCGAAGATGGCGAGGACGGCGCGGATCGCCGCTCGTGCTTTCGTCTCCGTAGCGCTCCCCTCCTGCACCCTGTCGACCTCCTCGAGCAGCCGCCCCAGCAGCTGCCGGTGGGCGGCCAGCATGCAGTCCCGCTTGTCGGCGAACTGCTTGTAGAAGGTGACCGAGGAGACGCCGGCCCGCTTCGCCACCTCCGCCACGGACGCGCCCGCGTACCCCTTCTCCGCACACACCTCCGCCATCGCCGCGATCAGCCGTTCCCGCTGGTTGCGGGCGACGACCTCCGGCGGGATTCCGTGCGACCCAGGCGGCAGTCGCCGAGCGGCCCTCTCTCCACCTTGTCCCATGCAGCCTAGGATAGCCCCGGTTCCCAAGAGCTAGCGAGGGTTTCTCGTTGTACCACCCCTGCATTCGGATTGAGGGGACTCCCATGGAGCCCCCTCAATCCGAGTCAGGAATGGGTTGACTTAGATTTAGCCGATCCCGTAGAGACCCGGCTCGTCCATCGCGAAGCCGCCGGAGGCTTCGGCTTGGGCTTCCAGGTCACCCAGCCGGTGCAAGACGAGCTGTCCTGGGCCGGAGATCTCCAGAGCAGATATCGAACCTGGAGCGTAGGGCGTGAGGGTCACTTCTTCTCCGGTGAAGGTGAATTCCTCGAGGGCTTCCAGCGTACATCCGGATTCGAGCTGGATCGTTGTTTCAAGGTTTCCGACGTCGATCGAGTTCGATCCCGCTTCGAGCGACCACGGCGTGCTCTCCCATTCTTCTACCTCACAGGATTCAATGTATTCGCCGAAGATGCCGCTGGTGCCTTTGCAGGGTCCGACTTCCTGCGGCTCGAGGCTGCCGACGTTGCCCGGTTGGAGTTCCACGGAGGCGGAGACCTCACACGAGAGCCCACCGAATTCCGAAGTGAGTTCGACATAGCCCTCGGCCGTCGTTTCCGCATTCTCTTCGAGGACGAGGCCTCCCTGAGTCCAGAACGGGTCGAAGTCGGCAAAGGGAGGAGGAATCAGCGTATACAGGCCGGAATCTTTGGCAGCGAGCTGCAGATCGCCGCTGCTGTAAAAGACGGTGCTTTCCATCCCACTGGGGTAGCGAACCGTAGCTTCCCCATCGAGCGACGGTATTTCGGAGATCCCGTAGGGATCGACCGCCGCTTCCCAGTCGTCGAGCGCTTCCGTTTCGAACCTGCCGCCTTCATATGAGCAACCGTTACCTTCCTGATCGGCGAAGTCAACGACTACCTTGAAGTCGCCCACGGTGAGGCTTTCTTCGCCCGCCACGACCGGCAGGGCCCCGGCGCTGCCGCCGCTTTCGAGGACGCAATCTTTCAGGATCCCGCTGCCGGAACAGGTTTCGGGATCGAACTGGAAGGCGATGTTCCCCCGTCCATCGGGAAGAAGCGCCAGCTTTCCATCCGCGTCACAGGTGAATTGGCCCCATTCGCCGACCGTCAGGGCCAGTACCGTCCCGTCGAACCCGACGTTCCTCGGCTCCACGGGTTCGCCGGTTATCGTATTTCCCCATTGCGCCGTGGGTTCGGGCAGCGCCGAGGCTGTCGCTGCGTTTGCGGCGAACAGGATCACGCTTGCGAGAAGAGCACTGAGCAGAGCCCCGAGTCGCGTGAGGGTGCCAGAGCTTCCCAATTCGATGAAGCCACTTCGGCTGATTGACACTGTCGGTCTCCCTTGTTGACGAAAATGCCCGGGCCGGCAGCAAGTGCGGCCGAGGCGGGTCGCGTAGAGCCGACGGCCGGGCTCGGCCGTCGCTGAGAGAGACCCTCTCGCCGCAGCCCACGCGGCGCAATCGCCAATGTGTTCGGCCCTGCTGACGAAAGGTCAGCCTGCGGCCCCCTCGGCGGCGCGCCGGCGCTCCGAATCCAGGTCACGCAGCCGCAGGGCGGTCTCCAGCTCCGGCGTACAGGCCCCCAGGGGGCGGCCGATCCTCTCCTCGCTTCTGCGCAGGCGGATACTCACCGTCTGCCTGGTCACGCCCAGGGCGGCCGCCGCCGAGGAGGCGTTGTGGCCAGCCGCGAAATAGGCGTGCAGGGTTTCGATCAGCGCCGCGCCCCGGTCGCGGTCCTCTTCCAGGGGAGCCAGATACATCTCGTTCAGCGATCCGAGCAGCACCTCGTCGCGCAGCACCGAGGTGAGCAGAGCGACGTCGCCGTAGCGGGCCCTGCGTCCGGGGTCTCGCCGGGCGATCGACATCGCCGCCTTGGCCTGGCGGTGGGTGAGCCGCCAGCCCTCCACGCCCCGGCCGGGCTCGCCCAGGGCCAGCGGCATCGATTGCGGCAGGGCGGCCTCGGCCTGGCGCAACGCCTCGCAGGGCGAGAGGCGCGCCGCCCCCCCGAGCCAGGCCCAGGCGGTATGCGCGCCGGCGCGAACGAGCAGCAGGCTGCGGTCGAGCCGACGGGAGAGCTCGCGCAGCGCCTCCACCGCCCCCGAGCCGCAGGCGAGAGCGCCCAGGTGCCAGCTCTCGAGCTCATACCCCAGCTGCTCGGGGTCGACGAGATCGCCGGCCAGGAGCCTGCTCACCCACTCGCCCCGGCGGCGCTCGGCCGTCTGGAAGCGCGACTTGGCCTCCTCGGAGTAGGCGCAGGCGACCGCGGCGACGAGGTGGTCGAACGCGGTCGAGAGGAGGCGCAGCAGGCGCCGCAGCTCCGCAGCCGCCAGGGGACCGCTCGCTTCGGCCTCCTGGGCGATGAAGTCGCCCAGGAGCGTGTAGCCGCCCGAGTAGCGGCGGATGACGACGTCGAGGCTGACCCCGTTGCGGGCCGCAGCGCGGGCCTGGGAGAGCACCGCCTCGGGAACCGGGAGCGGCTCCGCGGCGGAAGCCTCGAGGCTGGCGATGCCGAAGTCAAGCGCGGCGGCGACCGCCTCCCTTAGGCCGAGGGCGTAGGCGGGGTCCTCGACCAGGGCCGGGTCAGAGACCGCGTGCACGCGGGCGAGGAGCCCCTGCTCGATCGCCGCGCGGCGCTCCCGCAGCCGCACCGCCAGCTCGGCCCGGGTCTGCTCAGGGATGCCGCTTATGCCCCCGCTTTGCCCGCTTGCGCTCCTTGGCGCAGCGGGAGTTGCGAATCTGCGGGCGCAGCAGGGCATCGTTGCCGTTTTGGGCGCCGAGGCGCACCGTCGCCTTGTTGGAGCGGGTGCAGATGTTGCGGCTGTTGACGATCAGGCCCTTCTGGCCGCCGAAGAGGCGCAGGCGGAAGAAGGAGACGGGGGCGTCGGGGACCGACTGCACGGTGTTTCGCAGGGCGCCGCCGACCGAGTCGTTCCTGATCGCCAGCTCGATCCGGATCGGTTGGTGGGCGGGACCCCTGAGATCGGCGACCGCGTCGGGCAGCTCGTTGTCGGAGCTTCGCAGGTAGACGTTGCCTTCCAGCGGGTAGTCCAGCAGCGGGCTGCGGGCGAAGGCGCGGCCGTAGATCGAACCTTTGGGGCACTCATCGGCGGCGAACTGCACCCGGGTGCAGATCGTCCTGATGTGCTCCTGGGCGACGAAGGCAGAACGCGGGAACCTCACCACGGTGGCGGCGATGTTGGCGTCGCCCGGCCGCGGCCTGACGATCGCCTGCACCCCCTGGTAGGCGCCGCGGCGGGTGCCGCCGAAGAGGCGCAGGTTAAGGCGCGGCTTGAAGCCGAGCGCCTCGCAGCCGCCGACCTGGAAGCGGTTGGCGAGAGTGGCGCTCTCCCCTCCGGCCCCCTTCACCTCGACCCCGATCTGCTTCGGTTCGCAGCTGGTCGGGTTGAGGATGAAGCCGGGCCGGTCGATCGCGACGCGGATGTCGCGGATGTCGAGCAGGATGCCGTGCAGGATGGTCGGGATCGGGTCCGAGGCGACGGTGATCTCGGCGCTCCTGGGATCGACGTAGACGGCGTTTCGGATCACCACGTTGCCAAGGTCAAGCGGCCCGGCGACCGCCGGGGTGACGACGGCGATCGAGAGCGGGGCGCCCTTGTAGGGGCCGGCGAGGTAGGCCCGCCCGGTGTCCACGTAGAAGGGGTCCGACCCCGCTCCGGCTCCCGCCGTGGCGCGGCCGATCTGGGCGGCGGCGGGACAGGAGGGCGAGTCGATCTGCGCCTGGCCGGTGCCCGGGGCGGCGGAGATCGCGGCCAGGGTCTCGTCGGAGCAGTAGGGGACGCCGGCCAGGTAGGCGCTCAGGCCCTGGGGTGGGGAGAGAGTGAGACCGCTGAAGCGCTGCGTGCCGTCCTCTCTCGAGAGCCGCAGGAAGAAGGGGCTGGTCTGCCCGGCGCTGGGGTTCTCGACCCCGGCTGAGAGCTTCGGCTCCAGCGCTCCCGTCGGGCAGGGGCCGCCGTTCGGGCCCGAGTCGACGGTGAAGCTCGATTTCTGCAGGACCGAGGCGCCTCCCGTCCAGGGGAAGAGCTCGGCCTCGATCTCATAGCTGCCGCACTTCGGCGGGGTCAAGAGCGTCGCCCTGGGGCCGCCGGGGAAGTGCATCCGCACCGCCGAGAAGGGCGCCTCGGGGCTCTCATCGACGGTGACTGTCAGCCGGCCGGTGACCGGATCGGGGTCGACCCGGCCCGGCACCTTGACGATGATCCCGTTTTTCTTTGACTCAAAGACGAGGTAGAGGCCGATCAGGGCACCGCCGACGTCGCCTTGGCGGGCGATGTAGGTGGAGCCTTTCAGGGTTTCCTGTAGGAGCGGCGTGTCGATTTCGATCGTGCCTACCTTGGAGGAGTCCGGGCAGGAGATCGGCTCGTTCGTCTTCAGCTTGACCTGCTCGGCCGAGCAGGAGCCGAGGCCGTGCCCGGCGGTGGCATTGACCGCCATCCCCTCCGGGAAGGTGACCTTGGCCTTCTTCATCTGCGCCTGGGAGATCCCGTCGCGGGTCTCAAGGCCTTCGGTCGGCATCTCCAGCTCGACGTCCAACCCACTTGGCGAGTCGGCTTGCTGAGTGGTCGGCGCCAAACTCATCGTCGGCTCGAACTCGACCAGCTCGCAGCCTTCGATCAGCGGCGTCGTGAAGGAGTACTCGACCCATTTCTCGGGGTTCTCCCAGCTGTTGAAGCGGGTGTGGACGGTCGGCGCCGGCTCCCCGCAGCGGGTCGGGTTGGCAAAGAGGGGCTTGGGATTGGCGCTCGGGTCATCGCGTTCCTTGCAGCCGGGGAAGCCGCCGCCGGCTTTGACGCCGAAGTTGCAGAGGGTCACGTCGGCTTCCAGCACGTTTGCCTCCAGGCTCGGCGCCAGTTCCAGGCTCGCCGCGTAGCCGTCCTCGGGGCGCAGCCTGGCCGAGAGGGTGAAGATGTTGCTCGGCGGCACGACGAAGGCGAACTGGGCCGGGGTGCCGAATTCGGGCTCGATCGCGTAGATCGGGCCGGTGGTCTCCGTGGTCGTGACTTTGGTTCGGATCCCGCCGATCCGGCTCTCCGCCGGGCAGGTGCTTTTCAGCACTTCTTCGGTCGTCTGGCAGAGCGCCGTGATCGCCGTCGGGTTGCCGACGAAGCCGCGCGGCAGGTCGGTCACGTTCTGCTTCAGTTGCTCGATCGGCGCGTACGAGGGGTTGATGACCAACGGATCGATCAACCGTTTCTGCCCGAAGACGAAGTTCCCTTCGGCGTGGCACGGGTGCCCGCCCGCCTGTTGGTAGTCGGAGCCGTCGCAGTCGAAAACCCCGGTTTTGAATGCGGTCAGGCCGAAGGGCACGGCCGGTTCGAAGGTGAACGCGTCTTCGTCGCTCGCCGGCGCGGCGCCACCGCCGAAAACCGTCGCCTTGGCGACCGCCAGGTCGGGGGCGTCAGCGCCGAGCGCCGCCGCCACCGTCAAGTGGGGCAGCGACTCGCCCGGTTTCACCAGCTGCGAGATCGTGCAGAGGGCCTTCGCGCTCTGGGAGCCCGAGGGCGGCACCTTGTCGCAGCTCCAGCCGCCGCCTTCGACTTCATAGACGTAGGTTCCGCTTCCGCCGGGCAGCTCCAGCTCGAGCGTGACCTGGCCGAGGATCGTGTTGTCGGTTTGTTCTGCCTCCGGCACCACAGCGCCGTTAGGAAAGGGAGCGGCGTCCGCCGTGCCTTCGACAAACGCCGGCGCCGGCGCTTCGGTCCGTTTGAGCAGCGACTCGACCAGCGCCGCACCGCCGGCGTTGGCGGCTTTGGCGATGCACTGGAAGGCTGCGGGGGCCGCGGGGGCGCTGACGTCGGCTGCCGTCAGCGTGTATTCGCTTTCGGTTGCGTTAGAGGTCACGGCTCCAAGCGCGGGGTCGCCGTCGCGCACCCATTCGAAGCTCCAGGCGATCGGCGAGAGCCCGTTTGAGACGCTCCAACCGGCGGTGGGCGCCGTGCATTTGAGTTTTTCGCCCGCGTTTTTGGCGTTGCCAGAGACTGCAGGGCGGCGTGAACCCCCGGTGTCGTTCGGCACCGGGGGTGCTACCGCGGGCGCCACCGCGATCGTCGTGGCCGGCTGCGAAGCGACGACTGCGCTACCCGAGCCGGTTCCGTTGGTCCCTTTGACCAGGCACTGCAGCCCCGATTCGGCGTCGGCCGCCTGGACGACATAGGTATTAATGGTCGTGACGCTGTCGGCGGCTAGGCCGGACTCCCAGCCGCTGACTGGGACGCCGTTGCGGACCCAACGGAACTGGAAGCTGTAATTGATCGTCGAGGAGTTGGTCCAGTCCGATTTCTGGGTCATGCAAGACAGCGTGTCGCCCACGCCCGCCAGCCCCGCCGGCACAGAGGCCGTGTTCTGCACGGCGACCGCGTAGTCGACCCGTTCGTCGCTGCGTCTGACCCCGCCCTCCTCCCTGAAGTTGGACGGCGTAAGAGTGGAGACCGATACCGTCGCGTCGCCACCGGCGAGCGGACCGGTGCCACTCGTGCCGCTCATCAACGGGACGTCGGTGGCGGCGAGCGGACCGGCGGCGAAAATGACGACGTAGGGGTTGCTGCCCGCTTCGTTGCCGGGCCCACCGGTCACCTCGACCGCGCCGCCGCCGCTCGAGACGTTGCTAAGGGCGTTCAGCGCCGACTCCACCTCGGCCGCGGTGGCGTCGAAGTCGATGTCGGCGGTCTCGGCGACCCCGGGGCCGCCCGCACCGAAGCGCAGCCTGAACTGGCCGGCGGTGGCTTTTACGCTGACCCGCTGGATCTCGTTGGCGTCGTTGCTGAGCGCAACTCCCAGGACGGGTGCGGCGCTGGCGGCGGGCGCCGCTAGAGCGAGCAGGACAGCAGCCAAGCCAAGGGAACGGATGGCGCGAGCTGCGTTGCGGTTGAGAGAGGTCACTTTCCTGCCCTCCGGTCGGTGTTGGCGTGTCGGCTTCGCTGCTGTCGGCTGGCTTTGCGCCGGTTCTTGCGCGCGACGCAGCGCACCCTCTGGCCGCGCCTGACCTGGCGCTTTCCTTTCGGGCAGCGGCGGGGCTGGACGACCGGTGGGGGGTTGCCCGGGAAGGTCGCTTCGCTGGCGCTGGCAGGCGCGGACGGAGGCCCGCTCACCGGCCCCTGACAGGCCCCTTCGGCCAGCGCGTCGCAGACGGGGGGCGCGGCGGGGGGCTCGAAGCCGCCCTCGACGCGAACGGCGTAGATGTCCTTGGCCGCATCGCCGTCTGCGGGCAGGAGCTGCTTGAAGGACGGGAAGGCGACCGTGGAGCCGTCGTGGGAGAGGACGGGTTGATCGTTCTGGTTGGCTGCCGTGGTGCCGGGCAGGCGGGTGGCCTGGCCCTCGCGCCACAGGTAGGAGTCGGTGGTGGTATTGACGTCGCCGGGCAGGAGGCCCTCGGCGGTCTTGAGGACGACGGTCTGCCCGTCCTCGCTCACCCAGCGCACCTGCTCGGCGAAGTCGGTGCCGATTTCCGCCAGACCGAGACGGGGTGCGACGTCGAAGGAGGCGCTGCCGACCGCCCCCGCCGCCGGCTTTGAGATCAGCTCGATCGTCTCGCTCGCGGCGTCGTAGCGGAAGGCGTCGCGGAAGGCGCCGTCGGTGTCGTCGGCGCTGAGCGGCGCTTTGGAGAGCAAGAGCAGGACGCCGCCCTCGCCGCCGATCTGCTCGCCTGCGAGGTCCTCGCCGGTGAGTGGCACCGGGTAGGCGCCGCCGGCGCCGGCGGCGGCGCCGGCGGCACTGTCCGCCGCGTCGAGCGTGCCGACGAAGCCGAGCGTTTCGCTATCGCGGTCCCAGGCGTAGTAGTTGAGCTGGCCCGCGACCGGGGCCAGGCCCCTCGGGCTGGTGTCGTTGGTGAGCGCGCCTTTGGCGGCGAAGTAGGCGTGGGAGCCGTCGCCCGAGACCTTCGTCGTTCCTTCGATTGCCTCGGCGCCCGCGCCTACGGTCGGATGCCCTGGGGCGACCTCGCCGGCTGAGACCTGGATCAGCCTGCTGCCCGGGGGAAGAGATGCGTCGTGCAGGTAGAGGTCGGCCGTCGTGTCGAGGTCTGAGTCGGCGAGCTGGCGGGTGGTCGTGAGGTAGAGCCTGCTCTGGTCGATCGAGGCGCCCTGGTAGACGTCGTCGCCGTCGAGCGGGTTACAGGGTTCGGGCTCGATCCGGTTGCACTCGGGGGAGATCGCCTCGCCGATCCACGGGCCCTGCTCGCTCTCCAGGCGCTGCAAGATGCGCAGCTTGTTGGCAGTGCCTTCGCAGGGCTCGGTGGCGGGCTGGCCGGGGCGGGTGGTGAAGTAGGTGCGGCTGCCATCGGCGGAGATCGCGCCCTGGTTGCGGACGCCGCCGACGTGGGCGCCGCAGTTGCCGCCCCAGGCTTTGCCGAGGCGGTCGCGGGCCATGAGTTCCAGAGAAGGCTCGCCTTTGGCGTCGAGCTTGGCGAGGTAGGTGTTGTGCTCGGCTCCGGTGCCGCTCGGTCCTGGATCGCCGGGCAGGTAGGCAGAAGAGGTGTCTCCCAGTGGGCCGGGGGTGAAGTAGAGGTGGCTGTGATCTTCGGAGGCGCCCCGGAGTTCAACGTCGGAGAGATCTCGCTGCTCGCCGCCGCCGACCGGCTCAAAGAGCGGCGAAAGCGCCGAGTGGGTCCCGCCGAGGCTGCCGCGGAAAACCTGCCCCGCTCCCAGGTAGAACTGCGTCGCGGTGCCGCCGATCGTCAGCCACTCAGAGAGGTCGGGGGTGAAGCTGAGCGCTTCCGCGCCGGTGTACCAGCCGCGGTAGATGCCGGGCTGGGTGGTGTGGTCGGTGCTCCAGCCCGAGGGACCGCGGCTGGCGATGTAGGGATCGCCTAGGAGCGAGAGCACGCCCGGCGTCCCCGCCAGCGCGGCCGTCGACTTGAAGAGGACTCGCTCGCCGCTGGCCGAGAGGGCCGGTTCTTGGGCCAGCTGGCCGTCCTTCTTCGGCGGGCTGACCATCTCCAGCGCCATGCAGTCGGGCAGCAGGATCGCCTCGATACCCTGTTCGGCCCGGCGCTCGGCGTTGGCGCAGTTGTCGGCCGGGGTGGGACCGGTGGTGAAGGTGCGGTCTTCGCCTTCGCTCGCGAGAGCGGAATTGGAGGCGAAGAGGCGGTAGTGGTAGGTGGTGTTGGGCGCGAGCGGTTCGGTCGAGGCGCTGACCGCGACCGGGACGGTCCCTTCGCCGAGGTCGTTGGCGCCCGGCACGCAGGCGGTGCGGATGCCGTACTCGCTCGTCTTCCCATACTCGAAGTGGCAGTCGGAGACTTTGAATTCTTCGGGGTTGACGGTTCCTTCGAGGGTGCGCAGCGAGAAGTCGGCGCCGGGGCCGGCTTCTCCCGACGTGACGACCGGGGGGCTGTCGGGCGGGTCGGCGAGGACGTAGACGCGCTGGTTGGTGTTGGTCCCCGAGGGCACGAAGAGACGCCCGTTGGCGGTGTTGAGGCCGAGGCCGTTGACCGAGTTGATCGCGGCCCCGGCCATGTGGGTGTCGAGCAGCGTTCCGGTCGAGTCGAGCTCGAGGACGCGGCGCTCCTGGGCTGCAGCCGGTGGGGCGCCGGTGCCGGTCGGGAAGACCTTGACGACGAAGACGTGGTCGCCGGGGCCGACGGCGACGTCGGTGGAGTTGTTCTGGGTCGCGCCGGACGAGGAGGTGCCGCTCAGCTCCGCCGGGGCGAAGGCCCCCTGCGGGGTGAGGACGTTGCTGGGCAGGGTGAACTTCTGCACCCGGAAGTTGGTGGTCGGCTCGACCGCGTAGATCGAGCCGGTCGAGTCGATCGCGAGGCGGGTCGGCGTGTTGGTCGCGAACTGGCCGGGGTTGTTGCCGGGGGCGGTGGTCTGGCCGGCCTGGCAGTCGCCAGTCACGGTCGAGGTGCAGACCTCGAAGACGTTGGCGCCGAGGTCGCCCGGTTTGCCGGTCGGGATCACGTCCCAGCCGAAGAGCCGGACGAAGGATCCGGTTGGGGTGAACTCCTGGATGCGGCGGTTGGCGGGGTCGGGGACGAGGACGTTGCCGGCGTTGGGGGCCCCGGCGGGGGCCACGGCGAGGTGGCCGTTGAAGGCATTGGCGAACTCCCCGCCCGAGGTGGGGGTGGTGGCGGAGCCGATCTGGCAGTCGGCGGCGGCGGTGCAGACCTCGAAGACATTGACGCCGAGGTCTCCGGGTTTGCCGGTCTGGATCACGTCCTTGCCGAAGGCCCGGACGAAGGAGCCGGTGGCGGTGAAGACCTCGACCCGGCGGAAGGCCTGGTTGGTGACGTAGAGGTTGCCGCTGCCCTGGTCCACCGCCAGCCCCTGGGGCTGGGACAGCTCACCGCCGGGTTGCGGGACGACCGAGGTGATGCCGGCCTTGCAGTCAGCCGCGACGGTGCAGACCTCGAAGACGCTGGTCCCCAGGTCTCCGGGCTTGTCGGCCTGGATCACGTCGAAGCCCCAGGCGCTGATGAAGGTGCCCGTGGAGCTGAAGCGCTCGATCCGGTTGTTGAAGCGATCGGCGACGTAGAGGTCGCCGGGGTTGGCGTCGCCGGTTCCGTTCTGGTTGACGGCGACCCCACCGGGGCCGCCGAGGGTGATCGTGGTGTTGAACTGCCCGCCGAGGGTGCCGCCGGAGCCGAAGAAGAAGTAGACGCTCTTGGAGGCCTGGGCGCCTCCCGCCGCGGCGAGGGCAAGACAACAGAGCAAAGCGGCGAAACCGAGGGCGACCAGGGGACGCCGGGTGCTCGTCGAGGTGGCCACGCGTCGCGCCTTTGCCTTCACGGATTCTCTCCTCTGTCCCTGAGCCGCTCTGCCGGCCGCTTCCCTGGCGGCCCTCCCGGGGCTCGGTTGTCCCTGTTACTTCGTGTTTCCCTGTACTTGCCGGACGGTTGGAGCTAGTTCCCAGAAGGTGATAGCCGTACCGCAGGCATCGCCAGCTAAGCACCCCGGGCAGGGGTTGTCAAGCCAAAGTTCCTAGAAGAAAGGGAACGTTCCTAGGGCGATGCAGGAACGCTCGTGGGATGGATGAGCAGCCTCAATCGCAGGTTGAGGTCAAAGCAGGCGATTACACTGGCGGATATGGACGCGAGAGGGGCCAATGCTGACGATTTGCAACGGGCACGAGCTGTGCGCCTGCAGGCAGCTCGACACGCCACGATGAGCGAGCGGCTGGCTCGGCTGCACGCTCTCTGCAAGCAGATGAGCGCCATCAAAGGCACGGCCGCCACACGTTGACCGAATTCGACCTTCGCGCCCTGCTGGAGCTGCTGCATGAGAGGGAGATCCGCTTTGTCGTGATCGGGGGCGTGGCGGTCGCGGCGCATGGATACGTTCGCGGGACGGAGGACTTGGACCTTGTCCCCGATCCCGACCCGTCGAACCTCCAACGGCTCGCCGCTGCCTTGGACGAGCTCGATTCGACCTTGCCAACCGTCAAGGGGCGGCGGTTCGATCCGGCAGGAGATGCTGGAGTCATCCGGCGTGGCGGAAACGTCACCACGGACACCAGGTTCGGCGGACTCGACATAGTCCAACGAGCGCTGGGCGTCCCAGGCTATTCGCAGCTTGCAGAAGACGCGGTCGAGAGTGAGCTGCTCGGCATCCCCGTTCGAGTGTGCTCCCTGGCTCGGCTACGTGAGATGAAGGAAGCGCAGGGCCGAGCTCAGGACCAAGCCGATCTGGAGAACCTGCCCGAAAGCTGAGCCGGGGAACGCTACGTTGCGCTGCCAGCGAGACGGGATGCCTCGTCGGCGCCGAGGTACGGCGCGAGGACGAACTCGGAGCACTCGGGGAGGAGGTCCCCTAGCCGATCGGCTTCGCCGGCGGCGACCTTGCGGAAGACGAGGGAGACGAGGGAGCCGAGGACCGAGTCCTCGGTCGAGGCCGGCAGGGGTCGCTCCTTCTCGCTCGGGCGCTCCACCCGGCCCCCGGCCAGCAGCGGCTTCAACCCTCCCACCGCCTCGTTGAAGCGGGCTGCCACCGCCGGCCCGGCGCTGCGCGACTCGACCAGGCAGAGGCGGGCTAGGTCCGGCTCGGAGGCGAAGAAGCCGAGCACGGCTCGGGTCGCGGCGATCGCTTCGTGCGGCCAGTCGGCAGCTTCCTCGACCGCATCGTCGATCAGCTCGCGCAGGTGGGCGACGACGACCTGGAAGGCGGCGAGGAAGCACTCCTCCTTGCCCTCGAAGTTCTCGTAGAAGACGCGGCGCGAGACCTTCGCCTCGCGGGTGATGTCGGCGAGGGTGACGGCGGCGTAGCCCTTCGCGGCGACGGCGACGGCGAGGCCCGCGATCAGCCGCTCGCGCTGGTGGTGGGCGACCTGCTCGCGGCTGTAGCCGTGGCGGCCGGCGGGGAGGGGGCCGAGGTCTTCGGTTGCCATCGCGAGGAGGGGCGGGCTAGGCGGTCATCGCCTCGGCGAACTCGCCCGCCTCCTTCGCCGCTTCGTCCTCGCCGACGTAGGGGCGCAGGAGGAACTCGAGGGTCTCGGGCAGGAGGCCGCGCAGCTTGCCGGTTTCGCCGCCGATCAGCCGCTGGCTCAGCACCCAGACGACTCCGCCGGCCAGCGTCTCCTCGAGGTTCTCGGGCAACCGCTCCTGGCGCGGGTTGAGCTCGCGGCCCGGGCGCAGCAGGGCAGCCAACCGTTTCAGCGCCGCCTCGTGCCGGGCGCTCGCCTCCGTGCCGGCGGTGAGCGCCTCGACCAGGCAGGCGCGAGCGACGTTGGGGTGTGCGGCGACGTCCTCGAAGAGGGTGCCGAGCGCCGCACCGACCCGGTCGGGCCACGGCCCCTCTTCGCGCTGGTAGGCGTCTTCGACCCGCCCCGCGGTGCGCTCGGTCGCGGCGTCGAGCAGGGCTAGGAAGGCCTCGTCGCGATCGGCGAAGTGCTTGTAGAAGGTCGCGTAGCCGACCTTGGCCTGCCGCACGATCGTCTCCAGCGTCGCGCCCTGGTAGCCGTGCTCGGCGAGCACGTCGGCCGTTGCTTCGAGAATACGGCGGCGCTGGTCGGCGGCGGCGGCGGCGCGGCTCACCGGCTCGGGGCCGGGAGGTTGCCGTGAGGCCTTTCCGGGCAGGGCACGCACAGGGCCAGGATAGCGCTCGTTCCCATTGGTACGAAACGGGTATATGAAGTGGAGAACGTTCCCAAACATAAGCTATGGTGTCCCGAATGGAGGTCCCGGGACCACTGCGAGCGGTCAGGTCATGGGAAGAGGCCCTGCCGGACCTCGAGACCGATCGCAGCGTCCGCGAGGCGATGCTGCTGACGGTCGGCGAGCAGGGCTACGCGAGGGCGGCGGTCAAGGAGGTCGCGGAGCGCGCCCGCATCACGCAGGACCGCTTCCACCGCCGCTTCGGCGACAAGGAGACCTGCTTCGCGCAGGCCTACTCGGAGGCCGCCGAACAACTGGCCCGGGAGCTGCTCGAGGCCTGCCAGGGCGCTGAGAGCTGGCGCGATGGTTTCGAAGCCGCCCTTGCCAGGCTGCTCCGCTTCGTCGCCGAGCAACCGCTGACAGCGCGGGCACTCCTGCTCGAGGTGCGGGCGGCGAGGGGCCAGGCCTGGGTCAAGCACCAGGAGCTGGTCGAGCGCCTCACCAGGGCGATCGACGCGGCACGGGACGAACCCGGCGCCCGCGCCACGGCCTCGCCGACAATCGCCGGCTTCCTCGCCGGCGCGATCGAGGAATCGCTCTGTATCGAGATCGCCGCCGGCCGTGCCGCCGCGGTCGAGCGCCTCCTCCCCGACCTCACCCGCCTCGCCTTCCTACAGCTCTTCGGCGAGGACGACGCTACGGTCGATCCGAGCCATTCATCCGGTCGAGCACGCTGAGCACCGCTTTCGTGTTGGCCTGGAGCTGTCTACGGCCTTCTTCGATCTGCCTGCCCTGTTTCTCCATCTCGGCGATCACCGCTGTGTAGACCTTCTCGTTGCGGAGGAGGATCTCGCGGTTGAACTCACGCAGCTCCTCGCCCTGAGCGCGGATGAACTCGATGACCCTGTCTTCGCGACGACCGAACACGAGACGTATTGTCTCAAGTGCCGACGCGCGAGGGTTGCGCCGAATGTAAAAAGAGCGAAGCTTTCCTGAGCCGAAACTGTGCTCAGTCTTCTTTGGCGACCTTTGCCGCCTCCTCTGACCCGATGTACGGGGTCAGGGTGAACTCGACCAGGTCGGGGAGCAGGTTCTCCAGCTCGGCGGTTTTGCCGGCGATGATGCGGCGGGAGATCAGCGAGACCATGCCGCCTACGAGAGCCTCCTCGGTGGTCGGCGAGAGGCGCGAGAGCACCTCCGGCGCGCGACCCTCGCGGCCCTCTTTGAAGTACGGGACGAAGCTCTGGATCGCGGCGTCGTAGCGCTCGACCACGACCGGGCCGGCGACCAGCGCCTCGACCATGCAGAGGCGGGCCAGGTTCGGCTCGGCGGAAAGGAAGTCGAGCATCGCGCCAATTCCGGCCTTGATCGCCCGCGGCCACTCCTCCTCGCCGTCGAAGGCCTCGGAGACGCGCTCCTGCAGCTCGCCCATCACCGACTCGTAGGCGGCGACGAAGCAGTCGTCCTTGCTCGGAAAGTGCTCGTAGAAGGTGCGGCGGGAGACGGCCGCGGCCCGCGTGATGTGGGCGATCGTCGTGCCCGAGTAACCGTTCTCGGCGATCGCCTCGGCGAGGCCCGCGATCAGCCGCTCGCGCTGGTTGTGGGCGACGAACTCGCGTGGCAGGCCATGGCGCCCCGGCGGCAGGCGCGCCAGCTCAGGTGGGTAATCATCCGCAGAAGTGACCTTTTTGCGGGATTTGGAGGCGCTTTTGTCGGTCCGTTTCCTTGCCACACCGCGACCATACCGTGCCGGGGTCTCGGAATCGCGACTGAGCTCGCCGAGCGCGGCCTCCGGGCCGAGGTAGGGCATCACCGCCGCCGACATCAATTGCGGCACCAGAGCCAGGAGATCGTCGGCCTCGCCGCGCACGACCTTGGAGTAGATCTGGCCGTAGGCAGAACCGGCGAGCGCCTCGGCGGTGGTGTGCGGGACGGCTTCGGGATCGTCCATCTCCTGGCGCCCGGCGTCGATCAGGGAGGCGATCACCCTCATCGTCATGTCGCGGCGAGCCCGGGCCGCGTCGCCGGCGGCGAGGACCTCGATCCCGAACGAGGCGCGGCTGGGGTCGTTGCGCAGCCCGTCGACGATTTGGTAGGCGACGGCGCGAAGCCGGTCGGGCCACTCCTCGCAGCTTTCGTAGGCCGCCACCATCGTCTCCAGGCACTCCTCGTTCACCTCCTGCCAGGCGGAGAGGAAGCAGTCGTACTTGCCGCGGAAGTGGCGGTCGAAAGCGGGCCGGTCGAGCCCGGCGCGCTCCAACACCAGCTCGATCGTCGTCTCCCCGTAGCCTCGCTCGGCGGCGATCTCGATCAGCGCCTCGACGATCTGGGCGCGCTCGGAGCTGCCGGTCCGGTCACGGGTCTCGGTCTCGAGCACTAGCGCATGGGACCCCCGATCCCTGCCCTGGCTCAGCCGGTGGCCGCTGGCACCTCGGCCGCCGTCCGCTTCGCAGCCTCGGCGCCGATGTACGGGGTGAGCGAGAACTCCACCAGCTCCGGGAGCAGCTCCTCGATCTCCTCGACCTGTCCCATCACGATCCGCTGGTAGAGGATCCAGAAGATGCCGCCGACGATCGTCTCCTCGAGTGTGGCCGGCAGCTCCTCGCCCTGCGGCGAGACCTTGCGGCCCATGCGGAAGAGCGGCACGAAGGCCTGGATCGAGCGTTCGTAGCGGTCGACCGCAGCCGGCCCGGCCGAGAGCGCCTCGACGATGCAGGTGCGGGCCAGTGCCGGCTCGGCGGAGACGTAGTGGAGGAAGGCGGAGAGCCCGGCGTTGACCCGGGCGGGCCAGCTGTCGACCTTGCTGGCGGCGTCGACGACGCGGTGCAGCGCCTCCTTGACCGCGAACTCCGAGGCGGCGAGGAAGCAGTCTTCCTTCGAGGAGAAGTTCTCGTAGAAGGTGTTGCGGGCGATCCCGGCGCGGCGCACGATGTCGGCGACGGTGACCGAGCGGTAGCCCTTCTCGACCGTCTCCTCGGCAAGTGCGGCGATGATGCGGGCCCGCTGGTGCTGGGTGATGAACTCGCGGGGGAGGGCGTGCCGTCCAGGCTTAGGTCGCATAGCCTCAGTGACACGATCGGACACGAAAGCCAGGGTACTCACGTGTCCTTCAGATTCAAGCTGGACGGATCGGCGATATACCGCTACTGTACCGAGGTCCAGACAACCTGTTCCCTCGATCATGACAGGAGGGGCTGTAATGGGGAAGCAGGCCGCAACCAAAGTCCAGGCAGGGGCTGTGGGGACCGGCGCGATCGCGGAGGTCGAAGCCCTCCCCGGTGCAGCCAAGCTCGAACTGGTGAACTCGCCGAAGCGGGAAAAGATCTTGATCGGGATGCTGGAAGAGGTGGGGTCGAAGGGGTACGACGCCACCTCGGTACGCACGGTTCTGGACCGGACGGGCCTCTACCGGCAGGCTTTCTACGACAACTTCGCCGACAAGGACACCTGTTACCTCGCCGCCTTCGACGCCGGGGTGGCACGGATGGAAGCGCTGGCGATCGCCGCGGCGGCGAGCGAGGAGAGCTGGCGCGGGAAGCTGCGGGCGGGGCTCGGCGCGGTGCTCGACTTCCTCGATACGGAGCCCGACATCGGTCGCGGAGTGATCGTCGAGGTCCACGCAGCGGGCCCGGAGGCGCTGGCAAGACGTGCCGAGACGATGAAAAAGGTCACCGATTTCATCGATTTGGCGCGCCTGGATAGAGAGGGAGGCGAGTCGCCCCCGGGGATCGCGCCCGAGGGCATCGTCGCCGGGATACATGCCGTCGTCCACGCGCGGCTCTCAACCGGCGCTACGACGGGCTTCCGGCAGCTGCTGCCGGAGTTCATGTACTTCGCGGTGCTGCCCTACTTCGGCGCCGACGCCGCGAGCGCCGAGATGCAGGCCGCTCGGGCCTGAGTCAAACCGGCGCGGCGGGCGTTGGACAGGCCGCAATGCCTGCCCTACATTGGAAGCGATGGATTCGCCATCGGCATCGAATCCTCAGAGTCCTCCCAGCGAACCTCGCGAACTGCCGCGTGCGTACGTGGTGCGATCCCAGCGGGAGCGGCTGCTGGAGGCGATGGTCCGGGTCGCCGCGGCGAAAGGCTACGAGGCGACGACCGTGGCCGACGTCGCTGCTTACGCCGGCGTCACGCAGGAGGCCTTCGAGGAGGAATTCGGGGGCAAGGACGAGTGCTTTCTGGAGGCCTATGACGCGGTGTTCGACGTCCTCATCGCCCACGTCACCAGCGCCTTCGCGGCGGCCGAGGGGGAGCCCTGGCCGGAGAAGGTGGCGGCGGTGCTGCGGGCACTGGTCGAGCTGCTCTCGACCGAGGCCGACATCGCCCGGATGGCGATGGTCGAGGTGACCGCGGCGGGCGACGACGCCCGCGAGCGCTACCGGGCGGCGCTGGCCCGCTTCACCCCCTTCCTCGAGGAGGGCCGCACCTACTCCGGCCAGGGCGACGAGCTGCCGCCCGACACGGCCCGCTTCGCGGTCGGCGGGGCCACCTCGATGATCTTCGACGAGATCCGCGCCGGTCGCGGCCCCGAGCTGAAGCGGCTCCTGCCGGACCTCGTCTTCGCCGTGCTGATGCCCTACCTGGGACCGGAAGCGGCCGAAGACGAGATGCGGCGGGTCACGCGGGAGAGCTAGACGCCCTCTCCGTGGCGCCCTTCGCCAGATGCAAAACGGGCTGCGCCCTCAACAGCGATATGGAGGGTCTCGCGACCTAGGCGGCGCTCCAGCTCTAGGCCGTCGGCGAGGGGTAGGCCGTAGCCCTCGATCGCGGCCTTGCGGTCGGCGAGCATCGTCTCCTGCGGGAAGGAGGCGATCTTCTCGGCCAGCTCGAGTGCGCGCTCGAGGTGCTTGCCGGGCTCGACCACCTCGTTGACGAGGCCGATCCGCTGCGCCTCCTCGGCCCCGACCGGGCGGCCGGTGAGGATCAGCTCCAGCGCCCGGCCCATGCCGACCACGCGCGGCAGGCGCTGCGTGCCGCCGTCGAGCAGCGCCACGCCCCAGCGACGCTCGAAGAGGCCGAAGGTGGACTTCGGGGTGGCGATCCGCATGTCGCACCAGAGCGCCAGCTCGACCCCGCCCGCCGTTGCCCAACCGTCGACCGCCGCGATCGCCGGCTTCGAGGGGATGAGCCGGGTCGGGCCCATCGGCCCCTCGGGATGGTCGACTTCGAGGTTGAGCGCCTTCAGGTCGGCGCCGGCGCAGAAGGCCTCGCCGCCGGCGCCGGTGAGGACGAGAACGCGAGCCTCGTCGTCGGCTTCGAACTCCTTCAGCCCGGCGCGGAACAGCTTCGCGGTCGCGTCGTCGACCGCGTTGCGGCGCTCGGGCCGGTCGATGGTCAGCACCGAGGCGGCGCCGACCCGCTCGTAGCGAAGCTCGTCGCTCATCGCCGGGCGCAGGCTACCCTGCTCGGATGCGCATCGACGAGATTCTCGCCACGAGGCGGCCCGTCTTCTCGGTCGAGTTCTTCCCGCCGAAGAGCGAGGAGGCGACCGGGCAGCTGTTCGCGACCGCGCGCTCGCTGCGCGAGCTGGATCCCGACTTCGTCTCGGTCACCTACGGCGCCGGCGGCTCGACGCGGGAGGGCACGGTCGAGATCACCCGCGCGCTGCGCGACGAGATCGGCTTCGAGACGATGGCGCACCTCAGCTGCGTCGGCGAGACGCGGGAGGGGCTGGCAACGACGCTCGACCGGATCGCGGCGGCGGGAATCGAGAACGTGTTCGCGCTGCGCGGCGATCCGCCCCGCGGCGAGGGCGACTTCGTCCAGCCCGAGGGCGGCTTGGGCAGCGCTGCCGAACTGACCGCTTTCATCGGTGAGAGCTGGGACTTCGCCGTCGGCGGTGCCTGTTTCCCCGAGGTCCATCCCGAGGCGCCCGATCTCGACACCGATCTCGACTACCTGAAGACCAAGGTCGAGGCCGGAGCGTCCTTCCTGATCACCCAGCTCTTCTTCGACAACCAGGCCTACTTCGACTTCGTCGCCGCGGCGCGCGCGAAGGGGATCGAGGTGCCGATCCTCGCCGGGGTGATCCCGGTCGCGAGCTTCGCCCAGACGAAGCGGATCTGCGAGCTGTGCGACGCATCGATCCCGGCGCGGCTGGAGGAAGCGTTCGCGGCCGCGGGCGGCGACGAGCAGGCGGAGTTCGAGCTGGGTGTCGCCTATGCGGCCCAGCAGTGCGCGGAGCTGCTGCTCGCCGGCGCACCGGGCATCCACTTCTATGCACTGAACCGGGCGCCGGCGACGCAGGCGGTGCTGGGAGCGTTGCGCTCGGCGAGACCCTGGGAGCGCTCGGCGCTCGGCGCTGCGGTCGGTGACGCAACTTAATTGGACTGGTAGTTTCCCCACGTGGCAAATCGCAGGGAGGAAGAGAGGGAGCGGCTCCGCGAAGCGCGGCAGCGGCGCGAAGGCTCGCAGGCGACGTCGGAGAAACGGCGCCTGATGATCGCCTACGTCGTCGCCGGGGTGATCGGCCTCGCCGTCCTGGTCGGGATCGTCGCCGCGATCTCTTCCTCGGGCGGTGGCGACAGCGGCGGGGCGCACATCGTCCAGGCGACCGGGTCGACCAACGGCTTCGAGCCGGACGAACGCGAGGGCACCGAGGTGGCAGCGGTCAAAGTCACCGACATGAAACAGGCGGCTAAACAGGCCGGCTGCACCCTAAAACTCGAGCTGAAAGACGAGGGGCACCAGCACCTCCCGCCCACCGCACCGACCCCGGACTACAAAACCAACCCGCCGACGTCGGGCAAACACGCCGAATCGCCCTACCAGCAGGCTGACGGGGCCTATGCGGAGATGCCGAAAGAAAACTTCATCGTCCACACGCTCGAGCACGGGCGGATGGAGATCCAGTACAGCCCGGACCTGCCCGAGGAGGACCAGCTGGAACTGAAGGGTCTCTACGAGACGATGTACGGGGGGACGCTGCTCTTCCCCAACTCCAACATGCCCTACGAGGTTGCCGCGACGACCTGGACCAACCTGCTGGGCTGCCCCGAATACAAAGGGGCGATCACGCTGGACGCGATCCGCGCCTTCGGCAAAGAAACCTGGGGCCGCTACGGCGGCGAGCCGGTGGGGGGCCAGAAAGGCCCGACCCCGGTCGAACCGACGAGCTGACGCACGTGACACGGCGCATATCTGCGTCCTCGGTCGTTTACGTGCAGAGCACGCTTCACTCCCTGCGTCCTTGATCTGTTTGGTCACGCACGCCCGCTGAGCGGTAAGCAGGAAAGAAGTCCGTTGCGCCACAACTGGCCGAGAGGCGAGCGTAGGCCTCGGGGTCGCAGACGATCTCCGAGCTGAGCCAGGGCTGCTCGCGGTTGGCGAAGCCGCGCTTGAACTCCTCCAGGCGGTCGCCGCGGGCGATCCCGCCGCCGAGGTTGAGCGGCAGGGCCTGCTCGCCGGCGAGGTCGACCAGCGCCGCGACGAGGTTCTTCATCGGCGAGTCGCGCAGGTGGGAGTCGGCACTGCCGCTCAGGTAGTAGTGGAGGAAGCCATCGCTGCGGACGACGATCGAACCAGCCGCGACGTCGCCGCCTGGGGCGTGGGCGAGGGCGAGCCAGGCATTTGCCGACTCCAGGATGCGATCGAAGTAGGCGGCGCCGAAAAAGTAGCGCTCGGCCGCTTCGGTGCGGCGCATCGTCTGCTCGTAGGCGGCGAGGAAACCGGCGCGCTGCTCGGGGGTGGTCTCCAGTCCGGAGACGAGGCACACCTCGTAGCCGGCGCGCGAGTTCTTGTTGATCTGGTTGCGATCGCTGCCACGGCTCTTGCGCGGCAGCTTCGGGTCGGCGATCTGGACGACGTTGCGCTCGCTGGCGCCGGCGAGCGCCGAGTTGGCGAGGGCGTGGCGGAGAAAGAGGCTGACGAGGCCCGTCGGAGCGAAGTCGATCGCGCTCGGCTCGATCGACGCATCCGACGTTGGCCCCACCACAGTGTGGTCGATGCCGGCTGCGGCGATCCCTGGGTAGCCGTAGGGGGAGATCGCGTCGCGCTCTCCGGTGCCGGGAATCTCGTGGACGATCAGCGGCGCCAGCAGCTCGGCTTCCCCCGCCTCGATCCGCAGCGTGTGGGTGACGCCTTCGGCGTCGAGGAAGGGACGCGAGCGGAAGAACTCCTCGCACGCCGCTGCCTCGCCCCGGTCGGCGAGCAGCTCCGCCGTCGGGCGAGCGCTCACGGGAGGAGGTCCGCGGCGGCGGCGCGGAACTCGTCGGGGAGGACGCCCCAGACCTCGCAGTCGTCGGTGCCGTCGGGGCGGCGCAGGTGTCCGCGCATCGTCCCCTCATGCACCCAGCCGAGACCGCTGACAGTCTTCTTCGCCACCTCGTTGCGAGCCGGGATGCGGCCGTAGACCCTGTGCGCACCGAACTCGTCGAAGGCCTTGGCGATCGTCAGCGCCTCGGCGCGGCGGCCGACCCCCTTGCCGCGCACGTCGTCGCCGATAAGCGCTCCCAGCTCGGGCGCGGTCTGGCGGAAGAGGCCGTAGAGGGCGGTGAAGCCGACCGGCTCCTCGTATCCCTCGACCCCGATCGCGAACTTGCGGTCCTCCCCGGAGTCGTCCATCGCCCGCCGCACCCAGGCCTCTGCTTCGTCGAGCGAGAACCCATCGCGCTGCTCCATCAGGGTCTTGGTCGCCTCGGGGTTGTTGAACCAGCGGTGGACGGCGGCGGCGTCACCGGGCTGGAAGGGGCGAAGACGAACCTGAGGTCGTTCAGCCACGACGGGAACCCTAGATCAGCTTCTCATCCCATCACGTTTTCCACGTCATGGATGGAAAACGTGATGGGATTTCGCTCAGTCCGGCGCAAGGCCGTGGCCGGTTATCAGAAGCCAGACGGTCTTGGCGAGGATACGGAGGTCGAGCATGGCGCTGCGGCGGTCGACGTACTCGACGTCGAGCTCGATCCGCTCCTCCCAGGGGATGCCGGCGCGGCCCTGGACCTGGGCCCAGCCGGTGATCCCCGGGCGCACCTCGTGGCGGCGGTGCTGGCGCGGCGTGTAGTCCTTGACCTGCGCCGGGATCGTCGGGCGCGGGCCGACGATCGCCATCTCACCGCGCAGCACGTTGACCAGGTTGGGGATCTCGTCGAGCGAGGTGCGGCGGAGGATGCGGCCGGCACGGGTGACCCGCGGGTCGTCGCGGCCGACGGCGGTGCCGATCCCGACCGGATCCGACCCCTGCACCATCGTGCGCAGCTTCAACAGCTCGAACTCCTCGCCGCGCAGGCCGACGCGAAGCTGCCGGTAGACAACCGGTCCGCGGCTGCCGAGCTTGATCGCAATCGCGGCGACCGCCAGGACCGGCGAGAGGACGAGCAGGGCCAGGATCGCGACGAGGATGTCGAGGGCGCGCGGCACGGCTACCGGGTCCCTTCCGCCTTCTCCCACGTCCCCGGTGCGCCGCGGCGCATGCGGTCCCAGAGCCCGGCCAGGATCGAGGCGGTGGTCATCGTGTAGTAGCGCGCGATCCGGAAAGGGGCAAGCGGCAGCCACCGGCCGAGCAGCGCCGCGGCGATGACCGCGAGCTGGAAGGCGAGGGTGGCGGAGTAGATCCAGCTCTCGCCGAGCAGGGCGATGTTGGCGGCGAGGGCGATCAGGTGCAGGAAGGGGCTCAAGTAGCGGAGCAGCCGGTGCGAGGCGATCTCGAAGGCGTAGAGCGCCGGGTAGCCGCGCGGGCGCAGCATCCCTTCGCCGGCGACGATGTCCCAGAGGCCGACCATCATCCTGCGCTTGCGGGCGAACTCGCCCTCCAGGCTCGGCACCATCTTCTCCTCGGCGCCGGCCCAGGGTGCGTAGAGCGAGCGCAGGCCGCGCTTGGCCAGCAGGAACGGGAAGGAGAGGTCGTGGCTGCCGGAGGGAGCGAGCGCCACGTAGGCGCCGGCCCGCACCGCGTAGATCGCGCCGTTGCCGGCGGTGACCCCGGCCAGCGCCGACTCCATCTCGCGCACCGCCATCTCGTAGCGCCAGTAGGCGCCCTCGAGGTTGTCGCCGCCGGAGTCGAGGAAGCGCACCTGGCCGCAGACGTAGCCGACAGCCGGATCGGCGAACGGCTCGACCAGGCGGCGCAGTGCATCCGGCGCCCAGACGCTGTTGGCGTCGGAGAAGGCGAGGATCTCACCGCCGGCTCGCTGCGCGGCGGCGTTCTGGGCGGCGACCTTGCCACCGCGCGGCAGGGCCAGGACGAGGTCGGCACCGGCCGCGCGGGCGCGCTCGGCGGTGGCGTCGCCGGAGCCGTCGGAGGCGACGACGACCTCGATCCGGTCGCGCGGATAGTCGAGCGCGAGCGCGTTGGCGACCTTGGCCGCGATCACCTCCTCCTCGTCGTAGGCGGCGATGATCAGCGAGACGCGAGGCGGCTCCTCCCAGGTCCCCGGCCGCAGGGTGGGACGGCGGCGCAACGCGACCAGGGCGCGCAGCACCAGCGGGTAGCCCAGGTGCGTGTAGACGATCAGCGCGGCGCTGACCCAAAAGAGGATGGCGAGGGCGATCACCGGCACAGCTCCTCGTAGAGCGCGAGGGTTTGGCGTGCGGTCTCGTCCCAGGAGTAGGGACCGGTGGCGACGCGCTGCGCGGCCGCTCCCAGCTCTGCCCGAGCGGTCTCGTCACTGGTCAGCTCGGCGAGGGCGGCGGCGAGGGCTCGCGGGTCCTCGGGCGGGACGAGACGGGCGGCGCCCGCGGCGGCGACTTCGGGAAAGCCGCCGACCGCGCTCAGGACCATCGGCTTGCCGAAGGCCAGGCCGGTGTAGAGGACGCCGGAGTGCTCGGCGTCGCGATAGGGGAGGACGACGACGTCGGCGCGGCGGAAGATCGCCGGGATCTCCGCGTCCTCGACGAAGCGGGTGAGGAAGCGGACGCGACCGGGCGCGGCGTCCGCGAGCCGGCGCAGGGGCTCGACGTCCATGCGGGGATTGCCGACGATCCACAGCTCCGCACCCTCGACCCGCCGGAAGGCCTCGAGCAGGGTGTCGAGGCCCTTGTAGGGGCGGAGCAGGCCGAAGAAGAGGATCACCGGGCCCTCCGCGCCCTCCAGCTCGGCGGGCAGCGGCGCCTCCTGCGGCAGCCGGGTCAGGTAGTCGAAGGCGCCGTGGTGGATGACACGAACCCGGTCGGGGGGAAGCCCGACCTCGTCGCGCAGCCGCACAGCCCCTTCCTCGGAGTGGGCGATCACCGCGTCCATGCGGCCGAAGAGGCGTCTCGCGGCCGCCACCTGGCGGCGGCTCGGCCGCGGCGGCAAAACGTAGTGGGCGGTCATCACCCGCGGGCGCGCCGGGGGCAGCAGCAGCGCGTCGAGCGCCGGGACGGCGAGCCACTGGTAGTGGACGACGTCGGCTCCGACACCTCGGCGAAAGCGCAGCATGTCCGGCAGGTGCTCGGCCAGCTTGAAGGCGCGGCGGGCGGGGGCGTCGAGGCCTCGGGCGGCGCTGCGGCGGTAGAAGCTCTCCCGCACCCGGTAGCCGTCCGCATCCGGGACCGGGCCGTAGAGAAAGCGGCTGGTCAGCAGCTCGACCTCGGCGCCGGCGCGGGCCAGCGCCGCGGCGAGGGCGCGGTCGTAGGGAGGCGTGAAGGCCGACGGGTCGACAAGCTGCACCTTCATCGCCGCGATTATCGTGGCGAGCGTGGCGCCCGCGCTCTCCTACTGCGTCGTGAACACCAACGGCCGCGAGGACCTGCTCGCCTGCCTCGACGCGATCGAGCGCAACCACCCGGCCGGGATCGAGGGTGAGGTCCTCGTGCTCGACAACGCCTCCACCGACGGCTCGGCCGAGGCGGTGCGAGCGCGCGGCGGCGAAATCCGCCTGATCGCCCTGGAGCGGCGGCTGGGCAAGGCCGAGAACGACTCGACCCTGCTGCGAGAGGCGTCCGGCGAGTACTGCCTGCTGCTCAACGAGGACTCCGAGCTGCGGCCAGGTGCGGCGGAGGCGCTGGTCGCGGCGCTCGAAAGCGACCCGCACGCCGGCACGGCCGGAGCGCAGCTGCTCGACTCGGCCGAGATGCCGGTCCCCTGCGCCTGGCGCTTCCCGGGAGTCGGGACGGCGCTGGTCGGCGCCCTCTTCCTGCATCGCCGCTTCACCGTGCAGAGCGTGGGAAGCAAGATGCGGCCGGTCGACTGGGCGCAGTCGAGTGCCCTGCTCGTGCGGCGCGAGGCGGCGGCGGCGGTCGGCTACCTCGACCCGGCCTTCTTCGTCTACTACGACGAGTGCGACTTCTGCAAGCGGCTGAGCGACGCAGGATGGCGCACGCTCTTCGTCCCCGCCGCCGAGGCGGTCCACCACGACCAGCTCTCCACCGACCTCTCGGCCGGGCTGCCCCGCATCGTCGAGTTCCACCGCAACCGCGATCTCTACATGCGTGTGCACCACTCCCGCCCGGCGGCGCTGGCGGTCCGCCTCCTCACCGCCTGGTCCTACGCCCTCCGCGCCCTCGTGGCGACCGCCGTGCCCAACCGCTCGCCACGGATCATGTGGGCCCACGCCCGCCAAGCGCTCTTCCCGTATCGCGGTGAAGGCATTCGCGACCGCGCCTCAGCCAGCTAGGACCTCGAGTCTTCGTCCATACGGACGGCCTCGTAGGTCTCGGGGATCGCACCGTCGACGGCGGGCTCGGGGCGGGCGGCGCGCAGGCGCTCGAGCAGCTCGCGCGGGTGGCGCAATTGGGCCAGCCAGCCTCGCTCCTCCGCGGTGAAGAAGCCGCTCGCGAGGAGGATCGCCGGGTAAAGCGCCCAGAGGACGGCCCTCCCGACCAAGCCGACGGCGCCGCTGGTCGGCAGCAGCAGCTCGCCGGGGCCGACTAGAAGCGCCGAGACGGCGGTCACCCGGGCGAGGCGAGCCCATTCGTAGGGGACCGGGAAGAGCCGCTGGGTGAACCCGTACATCAGCACGACCACCACCACGTAGGAGGCGACCAGGGCGAGGCCGGCGCCGACGATCCCCAGCGGCGGGACCAGGATCAGGTTGAGGACGACGTTGACGACCAGCGCCGCCGCGGTCGCCGGGAAGTTGAACTCGGTGCGGCCGGTCCTGCCGAGGATCACCACCTGCACCATGTAGAGGGCGTAGAGGGTGACTGCGGTCGAGATCAGCCCGACCGCTTCGTAGGACTGGAAGAACTCGGGGGCAGCGAGCGCGCGTGCGAGCCAGCGCGAGAACAGCCACATGCCGACGACGACGAAGGCGCAGCCGGCAACGAACCAGGTGACCACGGCCGCGTAGGCGCGGCGAGCCTCGTCGTCGTCGCGGATCGAGTAGGCGAGCGGCGGCCAGGCAAGCTGGAAGCCGCGGACCAGAACGTTGACCCCCTGGGCGAACTTGACCGCAAGCGAGTAGAGGCCGGCCTCGGCCAGGCCGACGGCGCGGACGATGATGATCCGGTCGACGAAGTTGAGTGCGTAGAGCGAGAGCTCGGCCGGCATCGTCGGCAGGCCGAAGCGCAGCATGCGCCGCAACAGCGCCCGGTCGACCCAGAGCGAGAGGCGGCGACGGTGGACGACGATCAGGGCGAGCACGAAGGCGGCGCCGCTGACGTAGCTGCCGAGCAGCAGGCCGCGGGCCCCCTCGTCCTCGCCGACGACCAGGAACACGGTCAGCCCGATCGCGACCAGGACGTTGGCGATCGTCACCGTGAAAAAGGCCCGGGCGCGCTCTTCGAGCCGGTAGAGGGTGAGCAGGTACTCGTGCAGGGTCAGCACCCAGAGGCCGGCGATCGCGATCCGGGCCAGGTCGGGGGCGGGCCGGTCGAGCAGCGCCTCGGAGATCGGCTCGGCGAAGGGCAGCGCGATCAGCGCCGCGACGGAGCCGAACCAGAACAGCGCCGCAAAGGAGGTGGCGACGACGCGCTGCGGGTCCTCGCCTGCCTTGTAGTAGAAGCGCAGCACCGCCTCGATCACGCCGAAGCGGATCACGATGCTGGCCGCGACGACGGCGGCGAAGAGAACCTCAGCGGCGCCGTAGTCGGCGGGGGTGAGGTAACGCGTGTAGAGCGGCAGCAGGGCGACCGCGATCAGCTTCGAGAGGATGCTGGCCGCGGTGTAGGCGGCTCCGGTCGTCGCTAAACGGCGTAGGTACCCCGACACGGTCCGAGACTACGTTCCGTCCCGGACCTGGCTGCTCGCCAGCGAAGCGCCCACGGCCAGCAGGACCCAGGAGATCGGGTCCTCGTAGAAGCCGGCATAGGCCATCGTGTGGACGAGTAGCGCCACGAACGCCGCGAGAACGGCGGCTCGACCGACCGACTGGCGCGCGAAGAGGCCAGACGACATCGTCCAGAGCGCTGCTATGAGAAGAGCTGCGTAGGCGGCTAGGCCGATCAAGCCCTGCTCAGCTGCGACCGTTACCGGTTGGGTGTGGGAGACGGAGACTGGGGCTTTCTTGGTGGCGATGTGTTCGCGGTAGGCGCGGGGGAAGGAGCCTGAGCCGTAGCCCCAGATGGGGCGTTGGGCGAATAGTTCGCCGCCGCCGGAGACGAGGTTGAGGCGGCCGCCGGTGTCGATGTTGATGCGGTCGGGACTGATCGTCGAGTTGCCGCCGGTGAAGAGGATGACGATCACAGCTAATACCGCACCCATCCCGACTGCAGCCAGCGTCCACTTCAAGCTCCAGCGCAAAGCAGCCAGAACAGCCAAACCGGCAAGTAAGGCAGCGAAGCTCGATTGCGAGAAGGTCGGCACCAGGCCGAACCAGAGGACTGCCACCAGGCCGGTAAGGAGTGCCAGCGTTCGTTTCTCCTTTGCCCACAGCAGTGCCGCCATCGCAATCGTGGTCACCAACGCCAAGTACCTGCCGTAGATATTTGGATCCCAGAAGATCGAGTTGACCCTGAAGTAGGTATGGAATTCGTTCGACCGAATCACCTGGTCGTTCCAGAACAGCTCCCTCGTCAAGTACTCGACTGAACCCACGATCACGAACGCCACCGCCTCCAGGGCAATCACCCACAGCACAAGCACCAACAGCTTTCGATTCCACTCCACATCTCGCAGCAGCGCGTACACCAGCGAGAACGGCACAAAAAAGAAGCACACGTTCTGCAAGCTTTTCGAGAAATCCGGTGAGTACAACGCCTGCAGCGCGTACAGGACGACGACAGCGGCTAGGACGCAGGGAAGGAGGGTGGGGGGTTCCAACCGCGCGCTGGGTTTTTCGCCGGAAGCGCCGAGTCTCTCACTGAGTGGGCTGTGCGAAAAACGGGACGCCGCGCGCCGTTGGAACCCCCCACCCTCCTTCAGTTCCCCCAGCGCAGTCGACAGCACCCCGCCCGCAATCACCAGGTACAGCGGGACCAGGAGATTCGCGGTGTCGCCGCCGGCCTCAAGCGGCACCCGGAATGGCAGGGCGAAAACGATCGCGAGCGGGAGAGCTACCGGCCAGCGTCGAAAGCACGCCGCGAGAATCCCTGCGCCAGCCAGTGCTGCGATACCAAGCGCCGCGAAGCTGGTCGGCTCCTCGCGCAGGTCGACGATCTGCGGCGAGTGCCATTGGTCGCCGAGGATCAGCGCCGGGAAGAGCGCCAGCGCGACCAGCATCGCGCACGCCCGAGCACGCCCCGCCGGCAGCAGGATCGCGGCAGCGCTCGCGCCCGCTGCGGCCAGAACCCCGCCCGCGGAGAGGATCAACGGCCGGCCTTTCCGCCGGGCGCCTCGGTCAAGCAGAAGGTCACGGTGGGGCCGGGCCGGGCCCGGTGCAGACGCATCACGCCACCGGGAACCAGCGTCCGGTCCTGGCCGAGCAGCTTCACCCGCAGCTTGTAGCGGCCCGGCGGCGCGATTCCGTCGTTGCGGACGCGGCCGTCCCAGTAGAAGGTGAAGAAGCGGTAGCGCTTCAGGTAGGTGTCGCGGGCGAGGGTGACGATCAGCTTCCCCCCCGGCTTGACGACCTGCACGTTGGCCCGGTCGGAGCGGGTCACCCGGAAGCGAATCCGGATGCGGTCGAAGCGGCAGTCCCCGTTGGGAGTGAAGGCGCGGACACGTGGGCGCTGCGAGTCGCTTTGCGGGACGGCGAGGAAGCTGACCCGATCCAGCACCAGTGGGTCCCGCTTCAGCCGCTGCGACCAGGCGAAGGCGCCGATCGTGGCGAGGACCAAGAGGGCGAAGACGACCGCCGCGAAGCTAACCGGCCGACGAGGCATTGTCCTCGCCGACCACGACCGAGACGGGCGCGCCGGCCGAGACCGCCGCGATCTCCGACGTCATCGATCGCACTTCCGAGATGCCCAGGGAGCGCGCTATCCGCCGCGCCTCGGGGGCGTTGCCGGAACGGAACATGACGACGCTGTCCTCGAAGCTGGTGGTGCTGTTGGTGACGGCGCCGAGCCGGTACCCCTTGCGCTCGACCATGTCGCCGTAGGTCGCCGCCAGCCCCGGCACCGCGGTCCCGTTCAGCACCGTGACCTCGATGTCGTTTGGACTCAGCGCGGCCGGTGCGTTCTTGCTCCCTTTGCCGCCACCAGTCTCATCGTCTCCGCCCTGCAGGACGGCGTAGGCGACGCCGCCGCCGAGCAGCAGGACGACGGCGAAGATCGCCACCAGGTAGCGAGGGTCTCCGAGTCGGGCGCCGGTTCCCGAGAAGCGCTCCTGCAGGCGTTCGCTCCTGGTCAGTTCCGGCAGCCCGGCCTCGCGGCGCTCACGGCGTTCCTCGCGCAGGTCGGCCGCTCGGCGCTCGCCGTCGCGCGCCTCCTCCAGCTTGCGCATCTCTTCAGCTCGCTCGGCGGCCGCTTCGGAGGTCGTCTCCTTGCGGTCGGCGTCGCGCTCCGGCGCCGAGCCGGCCCACTCGCGCAGGCGCCGGATGTCGCGGGCCTGGGTGAAGGACAGCAGGGCGAGCAGGGCGAGGCCCAAGAACGCGACCAAGCCGGCGAAAGCGCCGATTTCCTTAATCAACTCCAAGGGATTGGCTGCGAGAGGCTATCCGTCGAGCCCGACCGCCGCCGTGTCGCCACCCGGCGAGGCGATCAGGGTGACGACCCGTTCGGCAAGGTTCGCCTCGTCACCGGCGAGGACGAGGTGCTCCAGGGAGTTCAGCGTCGCCTCGACCCACTGGGGATCGAGCGGCGTCTCCCGCACCGCCCGGCGGATTCGCTTCGCCGCGGTCGGCTGCAGGTTCTCCACGCTCCCGACCAGCTCCTCCTGGAGCTTCTCGCCAGGTCGCGGCTTGGTGAACTCGACCGCGATCTCAGCCCCCGGCTCGTAGCCCGCCAGGCGGATCATGTTTTCGGCCAGGTCGACGATCTTCACCGGCTCGCCCATATCGAGGACGAAGACCTCGCCCTTGCCGGCGCCGATGTCGCCGGCCCGGATCACCAGCTGCACCGCCTCGGGGATGGTCATGAAGTAGCGGGTCATCTCCGGGTGGGTGACGGTGACCGGCCCGCCGCGCTCGATCTGGCTGCGGAAGATCGGCACGACGCTGCCGGAGGAGGCGAGGACGTTGCCGAAGCGGACGCTGGCGAAGCGGGTGCCCGGATGCTTGTGGCCGGCCGTCTCGACGATCCACTCCGCCATCGCCTTCGAGGCGCCCATCACCGTCTTCGGGTTGACCGCCTTGTCGGTGGAGATGAGGACGAAGCGCTCCACCCCGGAGGCGGCCGCGGTCTCAGCGGTGATCCGGGTCGCGATTGCGTTGTTGCGGACCGCCTCCAGCGGGTTGGACTCCATCAGCGGCACGTGCTTGTAGGCGGCGGCGTGGAAGACGACGCTCGGTTTGAAGCGCTGCATCGTCTCCAGCATCCGGTGCGGCTCCTTGCAGTCGGCCAGCACCGACTCGACGCTGCTGAAGTGGCGCTCCTCGATCATCTCGCGCTCGATCTGGAAGAGGTTGTCCTCGGCGTGGTCGAGCATCACCAGCAGCCGCGGCCCGACGCGGGCGATCTGGCGGCAGAGCTCGGAGCCGATCGAGCCACCGGCGCCGGTGACGAGGACGATGCGGTCGCGCAGGTAGGCGCCGACCCGGTCCAGCTCGACCACGATCGGGTCGCGGCCGAGCACGTCCTCGACCTGGACGTCGCGCAGCTGCTTGTTGAGCTGGACGCCGCCGCGCAGCAGCTCGAACACGGTCGGCAGGGTGCGGACGCGGATCTCGCGCTCGCGGCACGCGGCGACGACCTTGCCGCGCAGCGTCCCCGGCGCCGAGGGGATCGCTATCACGACCTCGTCGGGCTCGGTCTCGTCGAGGATCTTCTCGATCTTCTCCGTCGTGCCCAGGACCTTCAGCCCCAGCATCCGCATCCCCTGCTTGCGCGCGTCGTCGTCGACGAAGCCGATCGCGGTGGCGCCGAGGTTGGGATTGAGCTGCAGCTCGCGGACGACCATCTGGCCGCCCGAGCCGGCGCCGATCACCAGCACCTCGTGCTTGGGGAGACGGTG